>NZ_JAKKFE010000070.1:0-294441 GCF_022230935.1 Micromonospora hortensis | reverse complement strand
GCCGTCGATGAACAAATCCCAGGAGTACGCGTCTCAGCCGCCGATCGGCGCGGTCTCCTTGCCGCCCTGCGGCTGCTCGGGCTTGATCGAGCGGAGCAGCACGCTGGCCACGTCGATCACCTCGACCTGTTCGCCGGCACCCTTGCCGTTGACCCCGTCGCTGAGCATGGTCGAGCAGAACGGGCAGCCGACCGCTACCGTCTTCGCCCCGGTGGCCATGGCTTCCTCGACGCGGTCCACGTTGATCCGCTTGCCGATCTTCTCCTCCATCCACATCCGGGCGCCGCCAGCACCGCAGCAGAAGGAGCGTTCGCTGTTCCGCGGCATCTCTGTCAGGTCGCCATCGATGGCGTCGCCGAGGACCTCCCGGGGGGCCGCGAAGACGCGGTTGTGCCGACCCAGGTAGCAGGGGTCGTGGTAGGTGACGCCGCCGTCGACCGGCTGCACCGGCGTGAGCTTGCCGGTGGCGACCAGGTGCGCGAGCAGTTGGGTGTGGTGGACCACCTCGAACTCGCCACCGAGCTGCCCGTACTCGTTGCCCAGGGTGTTGAAGCAGTGCGGGCAGGTCGCGACGATCTTGCGCTTGGCCTTGTCCCGGCCCTCGAACGCCTCGTTCAGCGTCTCCACGTTCTGCTGGGCGAGCATCTGGAAGACGAACTCGTTGCCGATCCGTCGTGCCGGGTCGCCGGAGCAGGTCTCGCCCTCGCCCAGGATCGCGAACGTCACGCCCGCCTCGTTGAGCAGCGTGGCCACCGCGCGGGTGGTCTTCTTGGCCCGGTCCTCGAACGCGCCGGCGCAGCCGACCCAGAACAGGTACTCGAAGTCGTCCACCTCGCCGACCCGGGGCACCTCGAAGTCCAGGCCCTTGGTCCAGTCCTCGCGGGTGTTCTGCGGGGCACCCCACGGGTTGCCCTTGTTCTCCAGGTTGCGCAGCATCACGCCGGCCTCGGAAGGGAAGCTCGACTCGATCAGCACCTGGTAGCGGCGCATGTCGACGATGTGGTCGACGTGTTCGATGTCCACCGGGCACTGCTCGACGCAGGCGCCGCAGGTGGTGCAGGACCAGAGCACGTCCGGGTCGATGACACCGCCCTCCTCGGCGGTGCCGATCAACGGCTTGTCGGCCTCGGCGAGGGCCAGCACGTCCAGGTGGGCGAGCTGCGCCTGGGTGGCCTTCTCCTCGCCGGTCAGGTCCTTGCCGCCGCCGGCCAGCAGATAGGGCGCCTTCGCGTACGCGTGGTCACGCAGGCTCAGGATGAGCAGCTTGGGCGACAGGGGCTTGCCGGTGTTCCAGGCCGGGCACTGCGACTGGCAGCGACCGCACTCGGTGCAGGTGCTGAAGTCCAGGAGGCCCTTCCAGCTGAACTGCTCGACGTGGGCGACGCCGAACTGGTCCTTCTCCGGGTCCGCCTCCTCGAAGTCGAGCGGCTTGCCCTGGCTCGTCATCGGGCGCAGCGCGCCGAGACCGGAGCCGGCCGGTTTGGCCGGCTCCCGCTTGAAGAAGATGTTGGGGAACGCCAGGAAGCGGTGCCAGGCGACGCCCATCGTGACGTTCAGGGAGATGACGATCAGCCACGTCATCGAAATGATGATCTTGATGGCCGCGGCGACGCTGACGCCGTCCTCCCAGTCGGGCAGCACCGCACCGACAGCGTGGCTGACCGGGGTGGCCCAGAACGGGAACTCGAAGTGGTCGGTGGCGACCTTGAAGCCCCGGATCACGAAGCCGAAGATCAGGACCAGCAGCACGATCCACTCGACGAAGTAGCCCTGCCACATTGTCGAGCCGGTGAACCGGGACCGCCCGCCCGGGCGGGTCGGCCGGTTGCGCAGCCGGATCGCCATCAGCACCAGGATGCCGACCAGACTCAGCACCCCGATGATCTCGGTGACCAGACCGAAGATCGTCCAGTGCCCGATGATCGGCAGACCGCCGTCGGTGGTGCCCACCTCGAAGTACGCCTCGAGCACCAGCAGCGACAGCACGACGAAGCCGACCATCACGAACCAGTGCGCGGCGCCCACCACGCCCCACTTGAGCATCCGGGTGTGGCCGGCCGTCTCCACCAGCATCGTCCTGGCGCGGGCGACCTTGTCGGAGAACCGCTCCGGCGCGGGTTGCCCGAGCCGGATGACTGCCACCATCTTCAGGACCGCACGCACCGCAAGCCACACCGCCACAGCGGTGATGGCGGCCGCGAGGATCGTGGTGACGATCTGGACGCTGCCCATCGAGTTGGCCTCCCCGGTCTGCTGCCTGATGACCTCGCTCTGCTCGGTCATGCAGTGCAGCCTACGCGAAGGTTACCCAGCGGTAACGTGAGTCATCTCGCAGTAGGCCGCGCTGCCTGCGCACACCATAGGGGGCCCCACCCGATCCTGCTGGGCAGGGGCTCGACGGGGTGACGTGGGACCGCCGACGCGACGGTCCGCTCGGATCAGCGCCAGCGAGAGAGCAACCCCAGCGAGGCGACCATCGCACCGAAGCCGACGGCGAGGTTCCAGTAACCCCACGCCATGACCGGGTACTCCTGCTCGGACAGGTAGTAGAGCACCAGCCAGCCGATCCCGACGACGATCAAGGCGACCGCGGTGATCGGCAACCACACCGGGCTAGGCTTGCGCGACGAAGACGTCGTCGTCGTCGGACGTACGTCCGTCGGCGGGGTGTACACCTTCTTCTTACGGACCTGAGACTTGGGCACGGCGCTCTCCAGAGGGGTGACGACCTCGTCCGGCCTGACAACCGGGCGCGGGGGCGACGGTCCATGGCCAATAATGTTCGAGAGCTAGCGTAGTCCCGATTGGCCGCCTGGACCACGAATGGGGTCAGGCCGGTGCACGGAGTGACCGAAAGAGGCGGGACTGTTCGCATCACCGGCCCAGCCGGTACGGACCGATCCCCGACACGCGGAAGGAACGCTCGGTGGAGTACACATCCGGCGCAACCTCCTGGCAGAAGGTCCTCCGACGGGCCGCCGCCGGGCTGCTGCCCCGGCGACCGCGCCAACGCCGTCCGGGCTGGTCGATCGGGGTGCCCCTGATCGCCGCGGCGGCCGGGCTGCTCTTCACCACCACCGCGACCACCGCGGGCGGCACCGCTCTCCGAGAGGACCGGCGCCCCCAGCTCAACCAGCTCATCGAGGACCGCCGCGAACAGGTCGCCGCCAGCGAGCGCCGCGCCGCCACGCTGCGCGGCGAGGTCGAGCAACGGACCAACACCCTGGCCGGGTCGGACGCCCCGATCAAGGCTCAACAGAATCGCGCCCAGGGCAGCCTCCAGGACGCCGGGTTCACCGCCCTCAGCGGACCCGGGGTGACAGTCGAGCTGAACGACGCGCCCCAGCTCGACCAGACCCAGTCGGACGCCAGCAACGACGACCTGGTGGTGCATCAGGGGGACGTACAGGCGGTGGTCAACGCGCTCTGGGCCGGCGGAGCCGAGGCCATGTCAATCATGAATGTCCGCGTGCTCACCACCAGCGCGGTACGCTGCGTCGGTAACACCCTGCTACTGCACGGCCGGGTGTACTCCCCACCGTTCAAGATCGTAGCGATCGGCGATCCCGCTGCCCTCCAGCAGGCCCTCGCCAGCTCTCAGGGAGTCCGGTTGTTCAAGGACGCGGTCGACGACTACCAGCTTGGCTACAGCGAGACGGCCTCCACGGTGCGAGTTCCCGCATTCGAGGATTCCACCGCCCTGCGCTCGGCTACGGTGCCCAAGTGAGCGGGCCGGACGAACGACGCGACGGGCGACACCGGGACCAGACCGACGAGCCGACCGCCTTTCTGCCCAAGTTCGACCGGCCCGAGTCGACACCGGGCCGACCGACCCCGGCCAGCAACTGGCCCGAGCCGGTGCTGCAACCGCCGCGCCCTGAACAGCCGCCGCGAGCCCCGCAGCCGCCGCGCACCGAGCAGCCACGCGCAGAGCAGCCACGCGCAGAGCAGCCGCGCACCGAGCAGCCGCCGCCGAGCGGGGCTCGACCCGAGCCGACCGCGAACCCGGGCCGCCCGGGTGCCGAAGCGCCACCGCCATGGCCGGGCAGCGCGGCGGCCGGGCCGGGCTCACACGGCGGCGCGGGGGTTCCCCCCGCGACCACCCCCGGCCGACCGACCGCCAGCAACCAGGGCCCGGTTCGGCCGGCTGCCCCCGGCAACGCCCCGACCCGACCCCCCGCGCCCGGCACCGCACCGACCCGCCCGCCGGCCGGCAACCCGCCCGGCACCGCACCAACCCGCCCGCCGACCACCGGCAACCCGCCGGGCGCGGGCAACCCACCCGGCGCCGCACCAACCCGCCCGCCGGCCGGCAACCCACCCGGTGCGGCGCCGACCCGCCCGGCCACGCCCGGCGGGGTGCCGATGCCGACCCGGCCGTCGGCTCCCAGCGCGCCGAGCCGGCCTGTCTCCTCCGGGCCCTCGACGCCGCCGCTTGCCGACGCGCCGACCGCGTACATTCCGCAGGTCACCGCCCGTCCCGGCCGACCCACCGGCTCCCCGGCCACCCCGGTCTCCCCGGCCGCCCCCGAGCGCGTCGCAGCGGCCGGGCCGGAAGGCTTCCCACCGACCGGGCCCGGCTGGGTCCCGCCGACCGGGCCGGGCCGGGTCCCGCCGAACGCTGGCGGGGATCACGGCGCGGACCCGGCCGCCACCGCGTTGATTCCGGCAGTGCCCGCCACTCCTGCCACCAGGCCGCCGACAATGGACTCGACAGCGTTGATGGGTGCCGTCCCCCGCACCGCCGTCCCGGACGAGCCGACCGGCGCCAACCCCGCCGACCCTCCCCAACCCCGACGTGGCGAGCGGGTGGTGCAACTCCGGCCGCACCAGACCGGCGAGGGCTACAAGAGCGTCTACTCCGAGCTGACCCGCCCGTCGTTCGGCTCGCGACTGCGCACCGGCGTCCGCATCACCGGCGAAATCCTGATCACCTTCGGTCTGGTGGTCCTGCTCTTCGCCGGCTACGAGGTCTGGGGCAAGTCGGCCATCGTCGACGCCCACCAGAACGACCTCAACAACCAGTTGGCCCAGGCGTGGGGCCCGACCGACGACCCGACTGTGGCCCCGTCGGTCGGCCCGAGCGTCAAACCGTCCCCGCCGGTACGCGGAAAACCGCTCGCGGGCCTCTACATCCCCAAGCTCGACAAGAACTGGGTCGTCGTCGAGGGGGTCACTCAGCAGGACATCCGCTTCGCCCCCGGCCACTACCCGACCAGTGCGCTCCCCGGCCAGGTGGGCAACTTCTCCGTCGCAGGCCACCGCAACCGGGCTACCTTCTGGCGGCTGGACGAGCTGAACGAGGGCGACCCGATAGTGGTCGAGAGCAAGACCGACTGGTACGTCTACCGGGTGTCGCAGTCCCGGATCGTCCGGCCGACCCAGGTCGAGGTGGTGGCACCGGTGCCCGGCGAACCGGACAAGAAGGCGACCAAGCGGATGCTCACCCTCACCACGTGCAACCCGAAGTTCGACAACTACCAGCGCCTGATCATCCACGCCGAACTGGACCGCACCCAACCCAAGTCCGCGGGCCGCCCGGCGGAGCTGGGAGGCTGACCCGGTGTACGCGTTCATCTGGCGCAAGCTGCCGTTCGGGGTGGTCGGGAAGTTGACCGGCTCGGTCCTCCTGGTGGCTGCCACAGTGGCCCTGCTGTGGTACGTCGCCTTCCCGTGGGCCGAGCCGCTGCTGCCCTTCGACGACGTGCAGGTCGAGTCCGGCGTACCCGCCGAGACAGGTGGCGGCGGCGACCCGGTGACCGGGGAGACGCCGGCCGGCGACGAGCACGATCTGCCGTACGACACCGACCAGAACAACCCCGCGCCCCCCTCCCCGAGCAGGTGACCATGCGCGTACTGGTGATCGACAACTACGACTCGTTCGTCTTCAACCTCGTGCAGTACCTGGGCCAGCTCGGCGTGGACTGCGAGGTCCGCCGCAACGACGAGATCGACATCGCCGAGGTGGGCACTGTTGGCGCTGACGGCATCCTGCTGTCGCCGGGGCCGGGCAGCCCGGACCGGGCCGGCATCTGCCTGGACGTCATCCGGGAGTACGCGGGTCAGCTACCGATCTTCGGTGTCTGCCTCGGCCATCAGGCGATCGGCGAAGCCTTCGGGGCGACAGTGACACGCGCCCCCGAGCTGCTGCACGGCAAGACCTCCGAGGTACGACACCACTCGGTCGGCGTACTCGCCGGATTGCCCGACCCGTTCACCGCCACCCGGTACCACTCGCTCGCCGTGCTGCCCGAGACGCTCCCCGACGAGCTGGAGGTCACCGGCTGGACCGGCTCCGGCGTGGTGATGGCGATGCGGCACCGGACACTGCCCATCGAGGGCGTCCAGTTCCACCCGGAGTCGGTGCTCACCGAGGGCGGTCACCTGATGCTGGCCAACTGGCTGGCCAGTTGCGGTCACCCCGAGGCGCTGGAGCGCGCACCCGCGCTCGCCGCCGAGGTGGACGCACGTCGTCGGGCGGCCTTCGCCACCGCCTGAGGGGCCGGACGTCAGGGCACAGTCACCGGATCATCGGGACCCCGCACCGGCCGGGTCAGCCCCGCAGCGCGTCCTGAACCGCGGAACTGGCGGGCGAACGCACCGCAGGCTGTCGGTCGCGCACCGCGTCCCACGCCGCCTTGCCACTGGCGAAGTAGTCCCGAACCGACTTCTCGGCGAGCAGGGCAGCACCGCAGCCGTCGCAGCGGGCGGTCACCCCGTCGACGTCGAGGCCGAGCTGCCGGCACAGCGTCACCGCCCGGGACAGGTGGTACGACTGGGTGACGATCAGGGCCCGCTCGACGCCGTACACCTCGCGGGCTCTCGCGCAGCTGTCGTAGGTGTCCAGGCCGAACGGGTCGGCCACCACCCGACGCCTGTCGACACCGCGCTCGGCGAGGTACGTCGTCATCACCGCCGGCTCGTCGCCGGACTCCCCACCGCCGTCGCCCGACACCAAGACCACTGTGGCTCGCCCGCTGGTCACCAACTCGGCGGCGGTGTCCAGGCGGCCGGCGAGACGGTCGCCCGGCCGCTGCCGATCGGCCGCCACCTCGGTGCCGAGCACGATCACCACGTCGGCGGCCGGCGCGTCGGCGGCGGCGTACAGGTGGCCGCGTGCGGCGAGCGTCGTCCACAGCCACGGGGAGCTGGCGAACACCAGCACGACGAGGCCCGCGACGGCCAGCCGGCGGAGGCGTCGAGGCGACCGCCGCACCGGCCTGACCGGGGAAGACTCAGCCTCGGTCACGTCGATGCCCGCAGGTGGCCTAGTCCTGGGGCCGGCTCGGCGGGGGTGGGAACGGCAGACCGATGCCTCCCCCGTTACCGGGAGTGGTCGGCGTGCCCGTCGGCGTGCCCGTCGGCGTCACGGAGGGCGTCGGGTCGGTCTCCGGCTCGGGCTGACTCACCTTGATGATCACCCTCGTGCCGGTGGGCTTCTTCTCCTTGCCGTTCGGGCTCTGGTCGGTGACCGTCCCCGCCTGGTCGGCGGGCACCTCCGGCCCCTTCTGCACGTCGACAGTGAAGCCGTCGTTCCGGAGGACGCGGGTGGCCTCCTCCTGGCCCAACCCGACGACGTCCGGCACCTCGCGGATGTTGCCCTTCGAGACCGTGAGCTTCACCTGCGTACCTTCGGGAACGCTCTCACCCTCGGGCGGGTCGACGCTGAGGACCTCGTCCTGGCTCGCCTCGTCGTTGACCGTCTTGACGTCGAACTTGAGCTTCGCCTCGGTGAGCCGGGCGATGGCGCTCTCCCGCTTGCTGCCCTTGAGCCCGGCGGGAACACGCACCTCGGGCTTACCGCCACAGATCTGAATGGTGACAGTGCCGTTCTGCTTCACCGAGGTGGTCGGCAGCGGGTTCTGCTTGACGACAGTGCCCTCGGTGCAGTCACTTGCCAGCACCGGGTCACCCACCTGTGCGGACAGACCGGCTTTCTGGATCTCGGCGATCGCCACGTCCCGGGCCTTGCCGGTGAGGGTGGGCACCGACTTCAGGTCGTTGTCCTTCTGCATGTTCCAGAGCAGGGCGGCGACCAGGGCGATCACCGCCAGCACGCCGACCGCGCTGAACGTCGCGATCAGCCAGGAGGACGCCTTGCGCTGACGGGGGTCACCCACCCGGGCCGGGATCTGCCCGGTCTGCGGCCCACGGCCGGAAGCCGGATAGCCGCCCCCACCGCCGGCCGGGGCCATCGCCACCGTCTCCGCCTCGCGCAGCACCGGGGTGGCCAGCACGGGCCGGCCGGCGGCGGCGCGGAGCAGGTCGGCCCGCATCTCGCCAGCGCTCTGGTAGCGGTTCAGCGGGTTCTTCGACAGCGCCTTGAGCACGATCGCGTCGACGGCCGGGGTGACGTCCGGGTTGATGTCGCTCGGCGTCGGCGGCGTCTCCCGTACGTGCTGGTAGGCGACGCTGACCGGGCTGTCCCCGACGAACGGCGGGTGCCCGCAGACCAGTTCGAAGAGCACGCAGCCGGCCGCGTACACGTCGGAGCGCGCGTCGACGGCCTCACCGCGTGCCTGCTCCGGTGAAAGATACTGGGCAGTGCCGATGACCGCGCTGGTCTGGGTCATGGTGGTCGCACCGCTGGCCAACGCCCGAGCGATGCCGAAGTCCATCACCTTGACCTGGCCGGTCTGGGTGAGCATCACGTTGCCGGGCTTGATGTCCCGGTGGATGATGCCGTGCCGGTGGCTGAACTCCAGGGCGGCGCACATGTCGGCGCAGATCTCCAGCGCACGGCGCGGCTGGAGCCGCCCCTCGGCGCCGAGGACCTCCTTCAAGGTCCGTCCGTTGACGAACTCCATGACGATGAACGGCAGCGTCTCACCGGTCGGCGCGGTCTCCTCGCCGGTGTCGTAGACCGCCACAATGGCCGGATGGTTGAGCGAGGCGGCGTTCTGCGCCTCCCGACGGAACCGCATCTGGAACGTCGCGTCCCGGGCGAGGTCGGTGCGGAGCATCTTGATCGCGACGTCCCGACCGAGCCGGAGGTCGCGACCACGGTGCACCTCGGCCATGCCGCCATAGCCGAGCAGTTCGCCGACCTGGTACCTGCCACCGAGCAGGCGGGCCTGCGCTGTCATCGCGTCTGTCGTCCTTCGCTCGTCGTCGTCCCGCCGTTGCCCGGCTGGAGTCGTACCTCTCGACGGTACGACGTCCGGGTCGGATCGTCGCGCCGGTCGAGTCGTAGCGCGCCGGACGCCACGGTGCGCGGCGCCAGCCCGGCCGATACACCGGCCTGCGACTGCTTCCGTAGGTTGTAGGAAATCACGCCGGAGCAGAGCAGGACCAGCACGGCCAGCAGGATGGCGAGAAGCACCATTCCCGGCCGGGACCGCTGGGGCTGGGGCGACGGCGTCGCCGGGCCGGCCTGCCGGACGTACGCCGGCGGGTGTTCCTGCCGGGGCGGCCCGGACGGCACCGCTGCCGCACCGCGCGGGTAGCCGTTCGGTGCGCCCTGCGGCCGGACGGCCGGCGCGACGGCGGTGGGGCGTGGCTGTTGGGCGGGTGCGACAGCGGTCGGCCTGGCTCCGGCCACCGGTGGACGGGCAGCCGGTGGACGCATCTGGTGCGCCTGCGGCACCTGGGCCCGGCCGGGCGCCGCGGGTGAGGCGGGCGCCGCGGACACCGGCCCGGAGTTGGCGCCGGCCCGAGCCTGCTGGGAGAGCGTGGCCTTGAGCTGACGGGCGACTCCGGCGAGTGCGGCGGCGCTCGGCCAGCGGGCGGCCGGGTCCTTTGCCAACGCCCGTTCGACAAGTGCTCGCACCTGCGGAGGGATGTCGGCCGGCAGGGGCCGGGGCGTCTCCCGGACGTGTCGCATCGCGATGTCGAGGGGGTTGTCGCCCTCGAACGGCCGCCGACCGGCCAGGCACTGGTAGGCGACCACGCCAAGGGCGTACACGTCGGACGCCGGGGTGGCGACGCCGCCGGTGGCCTGCTCCGGCGAGATGTACGAGGCGGTGCCGAGCACCGAACCGGCGGCGGTGAGCTGGCCGACCAGGTCGGAGCGGGCGATGCCGAAGTCGGTCAGGACCAGCGTGCCGTTCGGTCGGACCAGCAGGTTGCCCGGCTTCACATCGCGGTGCACGATGCCCTTCTCGTGCGCGGCGTGCAGCGCGTCGGCGGCCTGCGCGACGAGGGCCATCGTCCGGGCCGGGGTGAGCCGGCCGACCCGGCTCAACGTGGACGACAGGGCGTCACCCTCGACGTACTCCATGACCAGGAAGGCGATCTGCTGGTCGTTGCCGAAGTCGTAGACGTCCACCACGCCGGGATGATTGATGGTGGCCATGGTGCGGGCCTCGCCGCGGAACCGCTCACCGAAGTCCGGGTCGTCGAGCAGGGCGGGCAGCAGGCTCTTCACCGCGACCGTCCGGCCGAGCACCTGGTCGGTGCCGCGCCAGACGTCGCCCATGCCACCGCTGGCGATCCGCTCGTCGAGACGGTAGCGGTTGCCGAGCTGCACGCCGGGGCTGAGCATGTCAGCGACCCCCTGGGTCGGCGATGGCGGCCCGCATGATCTGACCGGCGATCCGAGCCGCCTCGGCGCTGCCACCGGGGCCGGCCTGCTCCAGCATCACGCAGACCGCGGAGACCGGGTTACCGTTCTTGTCCAGGGCGAAGCCGATGAACCAGCCGTGGTCGGGCCGGTCCGGGGCGGACTGGGCGGTGCCGGTCTTGCCGCCGACCGTGTAGCCGCTGATCGCGGCATTCTTGCCGGTGCCGTTCCGGACCACGCTGACCATCATCTCGCGCAGGTCGGTCGCGACCTGAGGGTTGACCGGCTGGCGCAGCTCCCGTGCCTTCGCCGTGTAGTAGTTGGTGGTCCGGTCCGGAGCGAGCCATTGCCGGACCAGGTACGGTCGCATCTGGCTGCCGTTGTGGGCGATCGCGCCAGCGATCATGGCGCCTTCCAGCGGCGTCATCCGGACGTTGTTCTGGCCGATCGAGGACTGGGCCAGTGCGGCCTGATCGGTGCTGCCGTCCGGGTTCTGGATGTCCCCGGTCCGGCTTGCCGCCGTGGGTAGACCGCCCTCGCCCAAGTGGCCGACGGTCAGGTCTTCCTGCTCGAAGCCGAACTGCCGGGCCTTCTCCTTGAGGGTCTCGGCGCCGAGTCGCACGCCGAGCTGGGCGAAGCCGGTGTTGCACGACTCGGTTACCGCCTCCAGCAGGCTGACCTTCGGCTCCGGGCAGATCGAGGCGGCGGCGTTGCGGATCGGGGTGCCCGAAGTGGGCGGGGTCCAGCTGGAACCGGCCGGGATCTGGGTGGACTTGGTGACGCCGTTCTCCAGCGCCGCCGCTGCCACCACGATCTTGAAGGTGGAGCCCGGCGGCAGCGTCTCAGCCAGCGCGCGGTTCTTCAGCGGTTCGGCCGGGTCCTTCTCCAGCTTGTTGTACGCCGCGGTTGCCTCGTTGGTGTCGTGGCTGGCCAGCGGGTTCGGGTCGAAGCTCGGCATGGAGACCAGCGCCTGGATGGCACCGGTACGCGGGTCGATGGCGATCGCCGCGCCCCGTTTCGCACCCACCTCGTTGTTGCGCAGCTGGTCGTACGCCACGTCCTGGGCCCGCTTGGAGAGCGTGAGGAGCACGTTGCCGCCGCCGGTGTCGTCGCCGGTGAACATGTCCTTCAACCGGTCGCCGATCAGCTGGTCGCTGGTGCCGGCCAGGAAGTCGTTCTCCACCTGCTCGATGCCCTGGTCGGCCAGGTTGACCGGCTTGTAGCCGAGCACGTGGGCGTACTTGGGGCCACCCGGGTAGGAACGCTGGAACTTCAGCTTGCCGGTGGTCTCCTTGCTGGTGGCCAGGGCGGTGCCGCCGGCCTCGATGTTGCCGCGCTTGCGCTTGTAGTCGGCGACCTGGACCCGACCGTTGTAGTCGCTGGTGCGGTATTCGTCGGCCTTCTGGAACTGAATCCAGTTGAGGTTCGCGAAGAGCAGGCCGAACAGGACCATGACGACGACGCCGACACGGCGGAGCGGTGCGTTCACGGCTTGATCACCTCCGTGGGAGCACCGTGCAGCTGCTCGGGTGAGCCACCGCCGGGTCGGACCGCCTTGCCCCCGCTGCCCCCGGTCACCGGTCGGCGGGCGCCGTCGGAGACTCGCAGCAGCACCGCGATGAGCAGCCAGTTGGCCATCAACGACGACCCGCCGGCGGACAGGAACGGGGTGGTCTGACCGGTCAGCGGGATGAGCTTGCTGATCCCGCCGACGATCACGAAGACCTGGAGGCCGAGGGTGAACGCCAGACCGCCGGCGAGCAGCTTGCCGAACGAGTCCCGTACCGCGAGCGCGGCACGCAGCCCGCGCTCCACGATCAGCAGGTAGACGACCAACAGCGCGGACAGGCCGAAGAGACCGATCTCCTCACCGATGCCGGCGAAGATGAAGTCGTTCTGCACCTCGGGCAGGATGTCCGGCTGACCGCCGCCCGGCCCCGCGCCGAAGAGCCCGCCAGTGCCCAGGGCGAGCAGGCCCTGCACGAGTTGGTAGCCCTTGTCGGTCGGGTCGGCGAACGGGTCGAGCCAGATCTCCGCCCGCACGTAGAAGTTGGCGAACGGCCCGCCGACAGTCGAGCCGAGGACATAGGCGAGGTACGCGCCGCCGAAGAAGAGGACCAGGCCGATCAGCAGCCAACTGACCCGTTCGGTGGCGATGTAGAGCGTCACCACGAACATGCCGAAGTAGAGCAGCGAGGTGCCCAGGTCCTTCTCGAAGACCAGCACCAGGACGCTGATCAGCCAGACGCCGACCACCGGCCCGAGGTCACGGCCACGCGGAAAGTCGATGCCGAGGAAGCGCCGGCTGGCCAGCGACAGCACCTCACGCTTGCGCACCAGGTAGTAGGCGAAGAAGACCAGCAGCGCCAGCTTGGCGAACTCACCCGGCTGGATCGAGAAGCTGCCGACCCGAACCCACAGCTTCGCGCCGTTGATCTCGGAGATGCTCGGCGGCAGCACCGCCGGGATCATCACCAGCACGATGCCGGCCAACCCCAGGGTGTACGCGTACCGCGAGATCGACCGGTGGTCGCGCATGATCGCGAGCAGGCCGGCGGCGAGGATCACCGCACTGAGCGTCCAGGCCAGCTGCCGCCCGCCCTGCCCCGCGAAGACGGCCAGGCTCTCCCGCTCGGCCACCGGGGCGTCGCCCAGGTCGATCCGGCGCAGGAAGCCCACCCCGAGCCCGTTGAGCAGGGCCACCGCCGGCAGCAGCGCCGGGTCGGCGAACGGGGCCAGGAACCGGATGACCAGGTGCAGGCCGAGGAAGACCGCGCCGAGCGCGGCGGCCGGCATCCAGAAGTCCGAGGTGACAGTGTCCAGCAGGTTCGCCTCGACGGTCGCCCCGTACGCGGCCACCAGCACCATCGCGAGCAACAGCAGGTACAGCTCGGCGTTGCGGCGCGACCGCGCCAGGCGTACGCCGGATTGCTCGCCCGCGGTGGCGGGCGAGGGTGCCGGTGTGGCCGCTACGGTCACGGGTGGAGTCCTCAGGATCTCAGCCGACGCTCACTCAGGAGACCGGCAGCCGGCCGTGTCGAGCGCCGGTGTGGCCGAGTCGGAGGGCGTGACGTCGGGTGTGGTGGTCGCGCCGGCCCCACCGAGAGCGGTGGTGGCACCGACGGTCGGGCTTGCGCTGACAACCCCGTTGGGGGTCGGCGACGCGTTGGCGCTCGGGCTGCCGTTCGGGGTCGGCGTCGAACCGACCGGGGTCGGCGTCGGAGTCGGCGTGGTGACCCCGGCGGCGGTCGGGTCGAGCGGGCAGAGCGGCTTCAGGTTGGGGTTGCTCGGCGTGTCGCTGGTCAACTCGGCGAGTTGACGCTCGGCGTCCGGCTCACTCTTGGCCCGGATACCGACCTTGACGGTGTCCTGTGCGGCGACGGTGAGGTCGTCCAGGCGGGTGCCGCTGCGACGGTGCACGCTGGACAGGTCCATCCCGGCGATCTGACCCTGGACACCGCGGAAGACGGCAACCTGGCCCTCTTCGGTGGCTCCCACGTAGTACTGCCGCTGGGTGTAGGTCCAACCACCGAACGCCGCACCACCGACGATCACCAGCAGGGCCAGCGCCATGGCGGCGGTCCGGACCGGGCGTCGCTTCGGCCGGTCGGCGTCGTCGTCGGAGGCCGCCGGCTCCTCGGGCGCGGCCGGGCGCGGCGCGGAGAGCGCCGAGGCTCGGGCGGCCGGAGTCGAGTCGTCGGCGGAGGTCGCCATGCCGCGGTCCCGGGCGGCGGCGCCGCCCACGATCGGGGTCGCCTCGACGATGTCCTGGTCCGTGGCGTCGGCGATGATCACCGTGATGTTGTCCGGCCCACCGCCGCGCAGCGCGAGCTGCACCAGCCGCTCGACGCACTGCTGCGGGTCGGTGTACTCGCGCAGGGTCTCGCCGATGGTTTCGGCGCTGACCACACCTGAGAGGCCGTCGCTGCAGATCAGGTACCGGTCGCCGGGCATGACCTGGCGGACCGAGTATTCCGGGTCGATGTCCCGACCGTCGAGGGCGCGGGTGAGCAGCGACCGCTGCGGGTGACTGCTCGCCTCCTCGGCGCTGATGCGGCCTTCGTCGACCAGCATCTGGACGTAGGTGTCGTCCTTGGTGATCTGCGCGAACTCGCCATTGCGCAGCAGGTAGGCCCGCGAGTCGCCAATGTGGACCATCCCCAGCTTACTGCCGGTGAAGAGGGTCGCCGTCAGCGTGGTGCCCATCCCCTCCAGCTGTGGGTTGGCGTCCACCGTGTCGCGGAGTTGTTGGTTGGCGGTGCCCACGGCCGAACGCAACGCATCGACGAGAGCGTCCCCCGGGACGTCCTCGTCGAGCGGCGCCATGGCACCGATGACGATGTTGCTGGCGACGTCACCGGCGGCCATACCGCCCATGCCGTCGGCAACGGCGAGTAACCGCGGCCCGGCGTAGACGGAGTCTTGATTGCCGTCTCGGATCAGACCGCGGTCGCTGTGGGCCGCATAGCGCAGGGTCAGAGTCATGGCCGTAATTCGAGGGAAGTGCGGCCGATCCGGATCGGCACGCCGAGGGGGACGGGGGTTGGTCCGGAGACCTTAGCGCGATCGAGGTACGTGCCGTTAGTCGAGCCGAGGTCCTCGACGTACCACTGCCCCTCACGCGGCATGAGCCGGGCGTGTCGCGCTGAGGCGTAGTCGTCGGTGATGACCAGGGTGGAGTCCTCAGCGCGACCAATGGTGATCTGTGCTTCACCGAGAGTGATTTTGGTGCCGGCCAGCTGACCGGCCGTCACCACCAACTGGTGCGCCGCTCTGCCCCGTTTCACCTTCGCCGGCTTCGCCGCCTGCCCCGTCGAGGCGCCTACCGCGCGTGGCGCGGCCACCAGACGACCGGACCGGGCGCCCGCGAAGAGGTCCCGGCGGATCACGCCGACCACCGTGAACACGAAGATCCACAGCAGGATCAGGAACCCGAACCGGGCAACGGTGATGACCAGTTCCGGCAAGGCGGGTCAGCCGTCCACGCGGAAGGTCAGCGTCGTCGTCCCGAGCTGGACCATGTCACCGGGGTTGAGCGCGACGGCGGAGACCCGCTGCCCGTTCACCATGGTGCCGTTGGTCGAACCCAGGTCGGTCAACACGACCTGGCCCCCGTCGAAATCCAGCCGGGCGTGTCGCCGGGAGATGCCGACGTCGGGCAGACGCAGGTTTGCCTGGTCGCCGCGACCGATCACCGTCGACCCCATCTGGAGGGGGTAGGTGCGACCGTCGCCGGAGACCAGCCGCACGTTGCGACCGCCACCGTGCCCGGGCGGCGGACCGTAGCCACCGCCCTGGTCGTACGCGGGGTAGGCGGGCGGGCCGGCGTCGTAGCCGGGCGCCGACACCGGGGCGACCTCACCGCCGGTGTAGACCTCGGCCGTGACACGGAACATGCCCGTGTCCAGACCCTCGCCTCGCTCGATCTCGACGATCACGTCGCCGTAGACCGTCCACGCCTGCTCGCCGATGAACTCCGCCTGCGACTGGGCCAACTCCTGGGCCAGCGCGGCGGCGTACGGCGCCAGCCGACTGTGGTCGAACGGCGAGAGATCGATCACGTAGCGGTTGGGCACCAACGTGCGCCCACCGGCCAGGATCGCCTTGTGCGCCTCGGCCTCCCGCTGCATGGCGTTGAGGATCTCCACGGGGTGGACCACCCCTTTGAAGACCTTGGCGAAGGCCCCTTCGACCAGGCCTTCCAGACGCTTCTCGAAGCGTTGCAGCACGCTCACCGGCTCCTCCTCGGGTCCCGAGGACATGATGGTATCCGGCCGGCGCGCGCGCAGCTCACACGCCGCTCGGCCGGCTGCTCTCGACCCGTTCGGAAGGGCCGGGATTGTCGTGCTAATCTTTCGTCCGCCACGAACGGTAATCGTTCGTGGCGAGCGCCGGGGACAGCGTAGTATTCCCGAGGCCCGTTGGAGACAGCGGGGCCGGGCGGCTAGAGTGTTCCGGGTTGTGCCACGGGGATGTGGCGGAATGGCAGACGCGCACGGTTCAGGTCCGTGTGCCCGAAAGGGCGTGGGGGTTCAACTCCCCCCATCCCCACCAACGACGAGGGCTCCGCTTCATGCGGGGCCCTTCCGTCATATCGGGGCGTGCTGGACGTCACGCTATGCTCCGATGGATTCTGCCTCCGATGGACCAGGAGTGGCGTGTGAGTGTCGCGTTGGTGACAGGGTCGGGTGGTCTGATCGGCTCCGAGGCGGTCCGGCATTTCGCCGGCCTCGGTCTGGATGTTGTCGGCATCGACAACGACATGCGCCGGTACTTCTTCGGCGAGGACGGCTCCACCTCGTGGAGCCTTGAACGGCTCGGCCGTGACCTGGGCAACGCGTACACCCACTTCGCGGTGGACATCCGGGACCGGGACGGCCTGGAGCAGGTGTTCAAGAAGTACGGCTCGGACATCGCCGTGGTGATCCACAGCGCTGCCCAGCCGAGCCATGACTGGGCAGCCAAGGAGCCGTACACGGACTTCGACGTGAACGCCGGCGGCACGCTCAACATCCTGGAGAACACGCGCCGGCACGCGATCGACGCACCGTTCATCCACTGCTCGACGAACAAGGTGTACGGCGACCGGCCCAACAGCCTGCCGCTCATCGAGCTGGAGACCCGGTACGAGCTGCCCGAGGACCACCGCTGGTACCAGGGCATCACCGAAGAGATGTCGATCGACCACTCGCTGCATTCGGTCTTCGGCGCCTCCAAGGTCGCCGCGGACGTGATGGTCCAGGAGTACGGGCGCTACTTCGACATGAAGACCGCCTGCTTCCGGGGCGGCACGCTGACCGGCCCGGCGCACTCGGCGGCCGAGCTGCACGGGTTCCTGGCCTATCTGATGCGCTGCGTCATGGAGGGCCGGACCTACAACCTCTTCGGCTACAAGGGCAAGATGGTGCGGGACGCGATCCACTCGCACGACGTGCTGACCGCGTTCGAGGCGTTCTTCCGGGCCCCGCGATCCGCTGAGGTCTACAACCTCGGTGGCGGCCGGCACTCCAACACCTCGCACATCGAGGCATTCCGGATCGCTGAGGAGATCACCGGCCGCGAGGCGCAGATCAACTACGTCGAGCAGAACCGCACCGGCGACCACCAGTGGTACGTCAGCAGCATGGCCCGGTTCGAGGCGCAGTATCCGGACTGGAAGATCACGTACGACGTGCCGATGATCCTGCGGGAAATCTACGAGGCCAACGTGGACAAGTGGGTGGCCCAGCCGTGAGTGTCCGGACGAAGCGCAACGTGCTCGGCGTCCTGGTCGACGCCACCGACTACGCCACGGCGACCGACGCGGTGGTGACCGCGGCACACGAGCGGCGTCCCCTCGCGCTGACCGCGTTGGCAGTGCACGGTGTGATGACCGGGGTGCTCGACCCGGCCCACAACGCGCGGCTCAACTCCTTCGACGTGGTCACGCCGGACGGGCAGCCGGTGCGCTGGGCGCTCAACCTGCTGCACCACGCCGGCCTCAGCGACCGGGTGTACGGGCCGACCCTGACCCTGCACGTGCTGTCGCGCTTCGCCGACGAGGGGCTACCGGTATACCTGTACGGCTCGACCGAGGAGACTCTCGCCCGGTTGATCCCGGCCCTGGAGCGGATGTTCCCGGCGTTGAAGATCGCCGGGGTGGAGCCGTCCAAGTTCCGTGCCGTCCAGCCCGGTGAGGACGCCGAGATCGCCGACCGGATCCGGTCCAGTGGGGCCCGGTTGGTGCTGGTCGGGCTCGGCTGCCCGCGCCAGGAGGTCTTCGCGTACGCCATGCGGCCGCTGCTCGACATGCCGCTGATGGCGGTCGGCGCGGCCTTCGACTACCACGCCGGGCTGCTGCGCCAGCCCCCGCCGTGGATGCAGCGGGCCGGTCTTGAGTGGTTCTGGCGCCTCGGTCTGGAGCCGAAGCGGCTCTGGCGCCGCTACGTCATCCTCAACCCGGTCTACCTGAGCCGGCTCGCCGCGCAGAAGATCGGCCTGTGGAAGGCCCGCCCGCCGGCCCCGGCCACCGAGCGGCCGGCCACCTTCTCGGTCTGAGCCCGATCCGTACGACGCGAGGCCCCACCCGGCGTGCCGGGTGGGGCCTCGGTCGTCAGAGACCGGTCAGACCGTCAGGGTCCAGGTGTTGATGTAGCCGGTGTCGGCCGAGTAGGTGTCCCGCACCTGGAGTCGCCAGATGCCGTCGGCGGCCTCACCGGACACGTTAACCGAGTACGTGGCGTTCACGTTGTCGGCGCTGTCCGAGGTGCTGCTGTTCTTCAGCCGGTACGAGCTGCCGTCCGGGGCGAGCAGGTCGATGACCAGGTCACCGCGGTAGGTGTGCACGATGTTCACCGCCACCGTGGAGGTCGAGGAGGCGTTGCGACCGCAGCCGGAGATGGTGATCGAGCTGGTCACCGCCGAGCCGGCGTCCGGGATCGACACGTCGGTGCCGTTGGTGCCGGTGCAGCCGGTGGGCGGCGGCGGGGTGCTGCCGGTACCCACGTAGAGCAGCAGGTTCGGTGAGCCCGAGCCGGGGTTGCTCACCACGTTGGGCGTGGCGTTGGCCACCAGTTGGTTGCGGACCTGAGCTGGGGTCCAGCTCGGGTTGGCGCTGGCCACCAGGGCCGCCGCTCCGACCACGTGCGGGGTGGCCATCGAGGTGCCACTGATCGTGTTGGTGGCGGTGTTGCTGTTGTACCAGGCCGAGGTGATCGACGAGCCGGGCGCGAAGATGTCCAGGCAGGTGCCGATGTTGGAGAACGACGACCGGGCGTCCGAGCTGGTCGTCGAGCCCACCGTGATGGCTTCCGTGGTACGCGCCGGCGAGGTGTTGCAGGCGTTCGCGCCGTTGTCGTTGCCGGCCGCCAGGCCGTACGTGACGCCCGAGGCGATCGAGTTGCGGACGGCGTTGTCCAGCGAGCTGTTCGCGCCGCCGCCGAGGCTCATGTTCGCCACCGCCGGCTTGATCGCGTTCGCGGTGACCCAGTCGACGCCGCCGATCACGCCGGCATTCGTGCCACTGCCGGAGCAGTTCAGCACCCGTACGCCGACGAGCTGGACGCCCTTGGCCACCCCGTACGCGGACCCGCCGACGGTGCCGGCCACGTGCGTGCCGTGCCCGTTGCAGTCGTCGGCCGACCCACCGTCCACCGCGTCGTAGCCGGACGTGGCCCGGCCGCCGAAGTCGTTGTGGGAGAACCGGATGCCGGTGTCGATGATGTAGGCGTGCACGTTGCTCGCCGTGTTCGGGTAGGTGTAGGAGCTGTCCAACGGCCGGTTGCGCTGGTCGATCCGGTCGAGGCCCCAGGAGGGCGGGTTGGCCTGCGTGCCGGAAATCGAGACGGTGTGGTTCTGCTCGACGTACGCCACCGCCGGGTCGGCCGCGATCCGCGCCGCCGCGCTCGCGTTCACGGTGGCCTCGAAGCCGCGCAGCGCCGCTCCGTAGGTGCGGGCCACAGTGCCGCCGTGGCGGCCGGAGAGCCGCTTCGCGGTGTCGCCGACCCGGTCCCGGGCCACGGCGCTGTCCTTGAGTACGACGATGTAGCTGTCCGGCACGGCGGTGGCTCCGCCGGCGGCCCGAACCACACCCACGGGTTCGGCGGCCAGGGCTGGGGTACCGACGGCCAGCACTGTCGCCGCGGCCACCCCGATCAGTACGGACCTTCGTGGAAGACCCATTTCCTACCTCCCTCTGACCGGCAGTGGAACGTGACCACCGGTCCCAACATCAATCGACACTCGCCGATCTAGCTGAGGGTAAGTCAGTCGTCGGGCAGTTGAACATGTCGAAACGGCCATACCTTCGAGTGATGACCCCCTACGGGCCCGGCGTCCGGGGCGAACGGGGGACGCGCCCGGATTCGCCTCGCCGGAATTCGGGAAAGACTCTCGAACATGGAGAGTCAGCTCACCATCCTGCTTCCGGTCGCCGCCGTCTGGCTGGCCGCCGGCGTCGTTGCCGACGGCCTCCCCGGGCTGCGCAACACCCGCATGCTGCGTCGGCGTACCGGATGGTTGCTGGCGCTGACCCTCACCGGCGTGGCGCTCACCGCGGCCGTGCTCGGCGGCGGGCTGCTCAGCGCCGGCACCGCGCCGGTCGACCGGGCCGCCGCCGGGCTCACAGTGGCCGCCGGCCCGGCGCTGGTGGCGACGGTCTGCTCGGTACGACGGATCCGCCGGCTCTGGGCAGGTGCGGGCGCGTTCGCCAGTGCCCCCGCCACCCCCGCGCCGCACGGGCTGCGCGCCGCCGCGGCCCACCCGCTCGTCGGGCTGCCACCACAGGTCACCGCCCTGGCCACGCTGCCGGCGTTGATCGCCGCCGCCGGTGCCGACCTCGGCGCCGACCCCGGCGTCACCGGGCCGGCGATCACGGTGGGGGCACTAGCGGTGATCGCCATCGGGGTCCGGCACGCGCTACGCCACAACCGCCTCGCGGAGCGGGCCCAGCCCGCCGTCGCAGGGTCAACGCGGGCGGCTGGCGCTCTGCACGTATAGCAGTTCCAGGATCGACCTGGTGGCCTCGAACCAGCGGTCCAGCCAGTCCTGCGAGGGCACTGTGCCCTTCGGCGGCAACTCCATCAGCAGACCACGCAGCAACGGGTGGTCCGCCAGGGACTCGGGCGGCTCCATCGGCCAGCCCGCCGGCGGGAACGACGGCTCGATCAGCGGGTTCGGGTCCAGTGAGGGCAGCGAGAGCGGAGGATCCGTCGTCTCGGAAGCACCCTCCCGCCCGCTCAACTCCTGGTCGGTCGAGACCACCTCGGTCAGAACCGTGTCCCGACGAGCACCGCGGTACTTGCCACCGAACCGCTCCGGCTTTGCCGGACCGGTGGTGAGGTTGTCTGAACCGATCGTCGTCATCCGTCTCGCCTACTCGCTCGGTTGCGGGTCGGTGCGGCGGGTCGTCGACCAGCGCCGTACCGATCGGTTCAACGAGACGGGGACGCTCTGGCGACGGGAATCCCGACGGAACCTCTCCGACCCCCGCCGCGACGCGACAGGCAGCCGCGCCCACCGCGGACACGGCAAAGTCCCCGTCCGGCGAACCGGACGGGGACTCCATTGACCAGTCGGTCAGACCGCGCCGAACACACCACCCCGGGTGCCGGCAACGAAGGAGTGCCAGTCACCCGGTGCGAAGACCAGGGCGGGGCCCGCCTTGTCCTTCGAGTCCCGCACTCCGACCGCCCCCGTCACGTACGCCACCTCCACGCAGTTGTCACAGTTCGGCCCGCTCTTCGAGCTCTTGAACCATGCTGCCTGCGTCAGGTCCACGGGGAACCCTTTGGTCGCCATTTCCACAACGGCTCCTCTGCCAGTTTTGCGATGTGTGCGACGGACTCCTCCGGACGTATGGCCGCAGCGCGGATGTGATCGAAGATGAAGCTGTACTTCTGTAGTTCGTCGCTCTTCTCGAGGAAAAGCCCACCCGTGGCGTTCTCCGCGTACACAACATCCGGATCACCGGGCTCAGGGAAGCTGAGGATCGTGAACGTGCCGTCCATGCCGGCATGCGCACCCACCTCGAAGGGCAGGATCTGCAGCGTCACGTTCGGCAACTCGGCCACCTCGACCAACCGCTTGAGTTGACCGCGCATCACCTCGTCCCCGCCCACCGGCCGACTTACCACCGCCTCATCGAGCACCACCCACAGATCGACCGGATCGTCCTGGGTCAATAACGACTGACGGCCCAAACGGACACGCACTCTTTGATGCACCTGATCGGCGGTGAAGTCCGGCCGAGCCGCACGGATCATGGCCCCGGCGTACTCCTCGGTCTCCAGAAGACCCGGAACGACCTGCTGTTCGTACGCCCGGATCGAACTGGCCGCCGCCTCCAGCCCGACGTATGCGCCGACGAGCACCGTGCTGTAGGGGTGCCACCAGCCCTTCTGGCGGGCCTCCCGGGCGATCTGCACGAGCTCGTCGCTCTCGGCGCCGACGACGCCGTAGATCCGCAGCATGTCCCGCACGTCGCGCGGGGTGGCCGTGGTGTGCCCGGTCTCGATCCGGGAGACCTTCGACGCCGAGCACTCCAACTGTTCGGCGACCACCTCGATGGTGATCCCGGCGGACTCCCGCTGGCGGCGCAGCTCGGCCCCGAGCCGCCGCCGTCTGATGGTGGGACTGCGCCGCTCACTCATCGCGCAACCCGTGAGTCACTGGTCCCCGCCGCTGGCTGCTCGACCCCACTCGGGCTACCTCCGGTAACGCGCCACTGGTGACACCCGCCGGGGGCGCGACCGTCGACCGGCGAGCGTTCGCGACGAAGGGGTGATGCCGGTCCTCGGCCGGCCGCGACGGGCGAAACCGGTCCCCAGTCTGCCGCCCGGACGCGGATGGCTTCAATAGGCCTTTCGCGCGACACGCTCACGTATCGGCAAAAGTCGACGTGCAACTTGCATGAAGCACGTCCCTGATGCACTCTGTCCGTATGGCACGGATCACTCAGCGTCTCCGTCCGGTCCCTCCGAGTGGTGAACCCACCGCTTCGGGGAAGCCGGGCACGGCGCGGGCCCGGCCGACGACAACGCGACCTGCTCCGGGGTAAGGACCCCGCCGCTGCAAGCCGGCAAGCTGCGGCGGCGGGCGCGGTTCCCGGAAGCAACCGGGTGGTGGTCGGGTGGCGGCACGTCACCAGCGGGGTACGGCCCGACCACCGCCATCCGCACCACCGGTTCACGAGGCACGACCCCGTCACCGGCCGAGACGTCCCCCGTTCAGGCACCGCCGGCGCAACCGCCGGCCGATCCTCCCCAGGAGCCCATGTGCTTCCCCGCACCGGTGACGTACTGCACGTGACACGCGCGGCGAGTGTCCAGTTCCTCAGGCCGATCAAGTTCCGGGTGATCCGGGTGCTCGACTGGCCGACCTATGACGGCTGGCTCTGGCTCGACGGCTACGAGTTGAACGCCGCGGGCGACGCTGTCACCCGACGGTCGATCTTCGTCCAGCGGGAAGGGCTGCAGCAACTGCAGGCCGCCCCCGAACCCCGTCCGCACACAGTGCGGGCCCGCCGCCCGGTCGCGCGTACCCCGCTCCGGGTGGGCTGACCGACCCGAACCGCCGCCGGTGGGCGTGCCGTCGCCATAGAATCGGTACGCCCACCCCGGCACCGTTCCACCGCTCGTCCAGGACCCTGACCCTGGGATGGTCATGGTCAATCAGCCCGCCCTGCGGCGGCACCACCGCTCCCGTATCGCCTATGCCTTCGGACTCCTCGCCCTCCTCGGGGCGATGGCGACACTCCTGGTCCTCGTCCGCGACCCGGCGATGTCGTCCACCCGGCTGACCGCACCGGTGCCCGCACCGGAGATCACCGTGCTCGACTCCGACCCGCCGACGGGCGACGGTCAGTCGATCTACGAGGAACCTGGCTGGATCGACACCGGCACCCCTGCCGACCACGCTGGTGGTGCCGACCCGACCGGGCCGGTGTCCGGCCTTGGCGCCGGCGGCCAGTCCGACGGCCCCCAGGAACTCACCGAAGCCGCTCCGGCCGGGCACAGCGCAACTGACATCCGCCGCTCCCTCTTCTGGTCCGGCATCTTCGGCCTCGCCATCTCGCTGGCCGGCATCGGTCTCGTCGGCACCCGCCGCCGGATGTGGTGACCAGCGGTCACGGTGTGTTCGTCACCGTGGGGCTCGGCGTGGTCGGGCTCGACCCACTCGGCGGCACGGCCTGCGAGATGATCAACAACACCTCGTCGTCGGTCGACACCGACGTGCCCGCCTCCGGCTCGGTGCCCACCACCGTCCCCGGTGGCAGCTCCGACGGGCGGTACACCACCCGGTAGGCCAGGCCGAGCCGAGCCAACAGCCCCTCGGCGGTGGCCTGTGGCAGGCCGGCGAGCGGTGGCACGGGCAGCTCATCCGGCGCATCAGTGGTCGGCGAACTGCTCGGCGACTCGCTGGTGGGCGCCGCCGACGTGGGGGCTGCGCTGGTCGGCGGGGTACTAGGGGCACTGGTCGGCGGAGGGGACGGGGTGGGCCCCGGATCGTTGCGGTCGTCGTCCTGCTGGGCGAGCACCACCCAGAGCGCGCCCCCGAGCAGGCCGGCGAGCAACAGCGCCAGCACGCCCCAGAGGATCGGCGACCACCACCGCCGACCACCCTGCTCCTCGACGTACCACTCACCGCCGGCGTCATCCGGTCGAGGCGAGCGCACCTCGGCCCGACCGGACCAGGCTGGCGGTATCGGCGCCGTCCGGTCGGCCGGCGGACCCGGCCGGGTGCCGGCGGACCGGTCGATCGGCATGGTCTGGTCGGGCGACAGGTCGGGACGAGCCGGGACAGGCCGGTCTATCGGTGCCGTCTCGTCCGGGCCGGTGGCCGCTGGCGTCGGTTGCGTCGGCTCCGGTCGCTCGGCGGCGGGCCCGGTCGGGGCCGGCCGATCAGCGGTGGAGGGCAGGGGGCGGGTCCGGTCGTCGTCGTGCTCGCCGGCGGGAGGCTCCTGGCGGTCGTCGCTCATCGCACGTCCTTTCCCGAACCCGGACGGGCGTCATGGCCCTCGACCGCCAACCTAGTCGCCCACACCCCCATCGGTGGGGACCAGCGTGCCGAGCCGCGCCGGCCGTCGGCGGGACAGGACGGCGGGTAGGCACCGGCAGGCTCGAACCCGCCGGCCTGACCTCACTGCGTGGGTTTCGCGGTCGGCTGGTTGTCCGAGCCGCACCAGATGCTGACCTGGTCGTTCCACCGGGCCGGGCCGTCCTCGGCGGGCTCCTGCCGGCTGACCTTCCCGGTACGTCCGCTGAGGTAGCGCGGGTAGAGGCCCTCGTCGACCAACTCGTCGGCGGCGTCGGCGCAACTCTTGCCAACCACGTCCGGCACCTCGGCGGCCGGCGCCGGCCCGGCGACCTGCAGTTGCACCGTCGTCCCCCGGGCGACAGCGGTGCCCACGGCCGGTGTGGTGCTCTCGACCGTACGGCCGGCGCCGCCACCGAAGACCAGCCGCCAACCCAGCCGCTGCTTGCGCAGCGTATCCCTGGCCTGCTCGAAGTCGGTGCCGATCACCGGCGGCACGGTCAGGCCGGCCGCCTTGGTCGGGGTGGCGGAGGTCTGGACCGCCGACGGTGTCGGCCGGCCGCTGCTCGGTCGGGGTGCGGTGGCCCTGGTGGTCGACGCGCCAGCCGTGGTCGCAACGGCCAGCGGGTCACCAGAGGGTGCGTCGTCCTCGCCGGCCAGCAACCAGCCGCCGGTCGCACCCACGGCGGCGAGCAGCACCGCCGCCAACCCACCACCGAGCACGACGCTGGCCCGGCCCGCACCGCCACCGGCGGCATTCTGCTGGCCCGTGTTCGTGTCCGTCATAACGCCCACCGCCTCATCACCGGCGACCGTACCGCCCGCCGCCCAACCCGCCCGCACCGGCGGTCCACACCGGCGGGTCCTTGCGACTCGCCGCGCCGACGACGGGACGTTACGCTGCCCGGCATGGCCAGACAGGGCTGGGGAGTGTCGATCGCGACGGCGATCGGGGTCGCTGCCGGCGCGGGTGCCGCACAACTGGGCTTCGGCTACGGGCTCGGCGTCATCACCTGGACGCCCACCGATGCCGGTGCGACCGACACCGCCTGGGCGGACGGCCTCGCCTGGGCCACCTGGCTCGCCGCCAGCTCGACGGTCCTCGGCGCGGTCTGCGCGCAGCGGCTGCACCAACGGAACGCTCCGGCGAAGGCCGTGATCTTTCCGGAAACGCCGCCCGACGGAGCTGCCCGCCACGAGGGCCCGCAGCTCGACGATCGGAGGCCGGGGCACGAGAGCCCGGTCGACGGGCCTTCACCCGCCGTCGACACGGGCCGCCCGGAGGTGGCGGGCACGCCACCACCGGTGGCCGAGCCGCCGGTCCACGACCGAGGTGGCCTGCTGCGCCGGGTGACCCTGGCGCTTGGCGCCGGGCTGGGCGGGCTGGTCACTGTGCTGTTGATCGCGGTACCCGCGCGGGTCGCGACCGGCGCGGACACCGGCGCTCCGCAACGGACGGCCGCCGTACAGGCGACGCTGGGCATCCTGATCGGCGTCCTCGTCGCGATCTGGGCGCTTCGCTCCCGAGCAGCAGCGGTCAACGTCACAGCGACGGCCGCCTGGCTCTGGCTGCTCGCGGTGATCTCCGTGATCGACGGGGTACGCGTCGGACGAGGGCTGACCGGCGCGCAACTCGGCACCTGGCAGTTCGACCCGGACCACGCCCGGTACTGGATCGGGGGCCAGCTCTACTGGCCCGGTGCGCTGCTGGCGCTGGTGCCCGCGCTGCTGATCGGCGTACTGGCCACCCGGCGGTCCGCCCGCTCGGGCGGGCACCGCGTCGGTGCGGCGGCCTCTGGCGCGGCGGGCCCGGTGCTCGTCGCGCTCGCCTACCTGACCACCCTGCCGCACTGGTCGACGCTGGGCCCCGCGCAGCTGTCCACCCAGCTGATCGCCCCGTACGCGGTGATCGCCGGTATCGGCGGCTCGGTGCTGGCCGCCCGCCTCGGCGAGCGAAGCGAGCGAAACCGCCCGGCCGAACAGAGCCGCCCGGCCGAACAGAGCCGCCCGGCCGAACAGAGCCGCCCGGCCGAGGTGAGTGCGGCGCCCCGGGACACGGTGGCCGACCCGGCCCCGGTCGCCGAGACCGAGCCCGCGCCGCCGGTCTCCGGCTCGACCGCCACAACCTCAGCCTCGACGGCCGGCTCCACGGCCTCGACGGCCGGGACCTCAGCGCGGCGCAGAAGGGCCGACGCCCCACCGCAGACGCCCCGGACGGGCTCGCCGCCGTCCGACGCCAGCGCCGCACCGCAGGTTCCCGCTCCGCGTACGGACCCGGACCTCGCGGATCCGGCCGGTCGTCCCACCGAAGCAACAGCGGCAGAGGATCTGACCCCGACCAGCCGGCGCACCCGCGCAGCACGCCGCACCACCGACTAACCCCGACCCACCCTGGCCCCCCGGCCCATCTAGGCCCCTGACCCACCTGTTGATCATGAAGTTGTTGCCACCTCGCCCGGCGTGTCATGGCAATAACTTCATGGTCAACGCGTTCGGGGGTGGGGTGGGGCCCGGGGTGGGTGGGGTGGGTGGGGTCGGGTGGGGTGGGGTGGGCTAGGTGGTTGGCCAGGTGTGGACGGGTTCGTTGGTGCGCTGGAGTTCGGCGTAGCGCTGGACCATGTGGTGCAACGCGTCCGTCCGGTCCATGCCGTGGTGCCGTTCCGCCGCCCAGACCGCCTCGGTCTGCCAGACGGCACCGTTGCGGCCGGTACGGCAGCGCTGCTCGATGATGTCGAGCAGCCGGTCCCGCTGCGCCGGGGCGACACCGAACCCGTCCAGACCGGTGGCGGCGGTGGGCAGCAGTTGGTCGAGGACCAGCTTGGTGACCGGCACGTCGCCGAGCCCGGGCCAGTGCAGCACGGCGTCGAGGCCACGTCGGGCGGCGGCGTGGAAGTTCTCCTCGGCGGAGCTGAAGGTGAGTTGACTCCAGATCGGTCGGTCGGCCTCGGCCAGACCGCGTACCAGCCCGAAGTAGAAGGCCGCGTTGGCCAGCATGTCCACCACCGTCGGACCGGCCGGCAGCACCCGGTTCTCCACTCGCAGGTGAGGGCGGCCGTTCATGATGTCGTAGACCGGACGGTTCCACCGGTAGACGGTGCCGTTGTGCAACCGCAGCTCCCCGAGCTGTGGCACACCTCCGGCGTGCAGGACCTCCACCGGGTCCTCGTCCTCGCAGATCGGCAGCAGCGGCGGGAAGTACCTGACGTTCTCCTCGAACAAGTCGAAGATCGAGGTGATCCACCGTTCGCCGAACCAGACCCGCGGCCGTACTCCCTGGGCCTTCAGCTCGTCTGGACGGGTGTCGGTGGCCTGCTGGAACAGGGCGATCCGTGTTTCGGCCCACAGTTGGCGGCCGTACAGGAAGGGGCTGTTCGCCCCGACTGCCACCTGCACCCCGGCGATGGCCTGGGACGCGTTCCAGTAGTCGGCGAAGCTGTCCGGGGCGACCTGGAGGTGGAACTGGAGGCTCGTGCAGGCGGCCTCGGGGGCGATCGAGTCGGTGTGCGTGCGTAACTGCTCGACGCCGCGAATGTCCAGCTCGATGTCCTCGCCCCGGGCGCCGACGATCTGGTCGTTGAGCACCCGGTAACGCTCGTTGGTGGAGAGGTTGTCCTCGACCAGGTGCCCCTCGGTGAGGGTGGGCAGGATGCCGACCAGGACGATCTTCGCGTCGGACCTGGCGGCACGCTCGTCGGCCCGGGAGAGGCTGCCGCGCAGGTCGTGCTCGTAGTCAGCGAAGCCGGTGCCCTCGATCAGTCGGGGCTCGGCGTTGAGTTCAAGGTTGAACTGCCCCAACTCGGTCTGGAAGAGAGGGTCCGCGATGTCGGCGAGGATCTCCTCGTTGCGCATCGCCGGCTCGGCGGCCGAGTCGACCAGGTTGAGTTCGATCTCCAGGCCGGTCATCGGCCGGTCGGCGTCGAAGCCGAAGTCGTCCAGCATCAGGGCGAAGACGTCCAGGCACCGCCGCACCTTCTGCCGATATCGGACGCGATCATCCCGGGTGAAGGCGCCCTCTGAGACGTCCCTGCCCATGTGTCCTCCCGACGGCCGGCGCGGTCGGGATCATGCCGTCCCGGAAGCGCTTTGTGAAGCATCCACGGTAAGAGCGCCCACCTGACCGGGGCCAGAGGCCGACGGCGTTGATCCGACGGCGACCGGAGCGGACGCGCTCGTGGCGCCATCTGTACCCCGTCGTCGACTGGCTGGACCCGATTGCGGTGCGAACAACCCGTGACAATTACCACCAGTGGGAACGACGCAGGGCCCGCGCCGACGTGCGGCGCGGGCCCTGCGTTTCGGATCGCCGTGAGGGTTCCCCTGCCCTCCGGCGATCACTGGGGACATCAGGCCTGACGGACGGCCTCGCCCTCGATCTCGATCTTGATCTTGCGGCTGACCAGCACGCCCCCGGTCTCCAGGGCGACGTTCCAGGTCAGGCCGAACTCCTCGCGGTCGATCTCGGTGCTCGCGGAGAAGCCGAAGATGTCCTGGCCGAACGGGCTGCGGCCGACACCCTCGAACTCCACCTCCAGCTCGACCAGGCGGGTGACGTCCTTGATGGTCAGCTCACCGGTGAGCACGAACTCGCTGCCGCGACGGGACTTGACCCCGGTGCTGCGGAACTCGAGCGTCGGGAACTTCTCGGCGTCCAGGAACTCGGGGCTGCGCAGGTGGGCGTCCCGGTCGGTCTGGGTGGTGTCGACGCTGGCGGCCTGAATGGTGGCGACGACCGACGACTGCAGCGGGTCCTCGGCGACGGTGATGGTGGCGGTGGCCTCGTTGAACTCACCGCGAACCTTGCTCACCATCATGTGCCGGGCAACGAAGCCGACCCGCTTGTGCGCCACGTCGAGCGCGTAGGTGCCGGCCGCCGGGATGGTGAGGCTGTCCCAGTCGCGGGTAACCGCTTCGATGCTGCTGGTCATGGTGCTGTCCTCCAGGAGATTGTTTAATAGCCCAACGACTGCTTGAGCAACTATAACCGTTGCAACATTCCCCGTGTCAACCACTGGTATGATGAACGGGTGACCAACGTCTTCGACGATCCCCGGATCACCGCCGTCGGCCTGCTCTTCGAGGCACACGCCGGGCTGTCAGCCCGGTTCAACGCCCAACTCGAGGAGCACGGCCTCTCCGCGGTCGAGTTCGAGGTCATCACCCGACTGGCCCGCTCGCCGGGCAACCAACTACGCATGACCGACCTCGCCGCACAGACCTCCCTGTCCACCAGCGGAGTGACCCGGGTGGTCGACCGGATGGAGCGCGACGGGTTGCTCACCCGCCGGGCCTGCCCGAACGACCGACGCAGCTCGTACGCGGTGGTCACCGCCGCCGGGATACAACGCCTGAACGAGACGCTGCCCGGGCATCTGCAGATGATCGAGCAGTGGTTCACCGGGCAGCTCGACCCCGAGGCGCTGGCGGCCCTCCTCGACGGGTTACGGCGGGTCCGCGACGCCGCGCATCCGTGCGCCACCGCCGGCAGTGACGACGTCAGCCCGGAGCAGGTCGCCGCCACCGGCAACGCCACCCGACGGCACTGATCAGCACCGCCGTCGGGCGGCGGCAGCGGCAGAAAGACCGGCAGAAATGACCCAGCCAAGCTGGATGATTCGGTCCAAGCCGACTTTCTGCCACCGCATCGGTGGCAGGCTTTCCGCACCGGGGATCACCGGGGGGTGACGGCGCGGGCGATCAGCGAGGGGTAGCACCAAAGGGGGCTCTTCGCCCGCGCCACTCTCCCGTCGCGATCCCGCTCGTGGGAAGGCGCAGGCTACTGAGCCGGTCCACCTCGGCCGGCGAGCAGCGCGTAGAGCAGGCCCGACTCCTGCGGCAACAGCCGGATACCGCTCTCCACACAGACCCGGTCCAGTCGATCGAGCACCGCCGGGTCCGCAGTGCTCGCAGCCAGCCCAACCAGCGCTTCCACCGCATCGCGGCGTTCCTGCCCCGCATGGTCGGCGGCGGCCGCGAACCACTCGGCAGCCAACTCCCGGTCTCCCCGGTGCAGCGCCAGGTTCCCCTCGATCAGCGCACAGAGCCCGACCTCCGACCCACCCCGGGCCAGCGCCGCGTCGTCCCCGCGCGGTCGCGGCACGGCCGGTCGCGCCGGGACGGCCTCCACGCCCCCGGCCCGCAACTCGGTCAGCACCTCGGTCGCCTCCGCGGCCCGCCCGCCCTGGGCGAGCGCCAGCCCGACGGTCCCGAGAACCCGACGGCGACGCCCGGGATCACCCAGCTCGGACAGGGCGGCGATCGCCCGCCGACCACGATCGATGGCGTCCGCGTACCAGCCTTCCAGTCGGGCGACCTCGGCTCGGTTGGCCCAGCCCAACACCCGCAGTCGCTGCTCCCCACTCTCGGCGGCGAGTCGGTCCACGGCGGCGAGCCGGCGGCGGGCCGCAGCCAGATCGCCCGCGCGGATCTCGTGCCAGGCGAGGCTGTTCTGGGCCACCGCCAGGTCCCGGGTCCGCCCGTTGCGGGCGGCCAACCGCAGTAGCGCCTCGGCCTGCTCGCGAGCCTCGTCCTGCCATCCCACGGAGATCAGCAGGGTGCCGAGCACGTTTCGCGCCTCCAACTCCCCGGTGACGTCGCCGGCCTGTTGAAAGGTGTCCAACGCCGCACGGGCCGTCGACAACTCCTCGGCACCCGCGCCGTGCTCCGCCGCCAGCCGGGCGACCCCGAGGGCGGCCCAGCCACGCAGAAGAGGGTCGGCGTCGGCGGTTCGCGGGTCCGCCAGCAGCCGCCGCAACCACTGCCGCCCGACGACGTCGCGTCCGCGGAAACGCCACCAGCGGGTCAGGCAGGCCGCCAGCCGCAGCGCGGTCAACGGGTCGTCGGTAGTCGCGTGGGCCAACGACGAGCTGATGTCGCTGCTCATCTCGTCCAGCCGGTGCACCGCGTCGGGTAACCGTGGGCCGATCAGGTCGCTGGCGGTACGGGCCACCAGGCGCGCGATGACCTCGGCGTGTCGACGCCGGATACAGGTCAGCTCACCCGCACCGGCCGCCTGCTCGACGGCGTAGTCACGGACCGCGTCGAGCAGCCGGAACCGGAACGATCCGGTTCCGCGTACGCTCAGCAGCCCCAACTCGACGAAGCGGTCCAACAGGGGAACCGGATCGATCGCCACGGTGCCGTCCCGATCGGCCTCGTCGGCGAGCATCTCCTCGGCCAACTCGACCGACCACCGGTTACCGAAGACGGCCAACTGCCGCAGCGCGGCCTGCTCGTCCGCCGCCAACAGGCGGTAGCTGAACGCCACCGCGTCCCGCAGGGTGACGGCGACCGAGACCGCAGCACGGGTGTCGGGTCCGCTCGTCCGACTGCCGGGAGCCTCCGGTGCGTCCCAGGCCGGGTGGGCGGACGCCTCGGCCGGAGTGGCCAGGTCGAGCACCCGGTCGCCGTACCGTTCGAGCAGTTCGGTGAGGTCGAGGAGACGGCCCCGGGCCGCCATCAGCTCGATGGCCAACGGCAGCCCGCCCAACCGGCGCACCAACGCGGCGAGCGCGGGCAGCTCAGCGGGGGTGGGTGGCTCGCGGCGGACCTGGGCGAGGCGGGCGGTGAACAACGCGACCGCCGGCCACGATTCGAGTCCGGAGTGCTCGGCCTCCGGTGGTGGCACGTCGAGCGGCGCGACCGGCCAGACCCGCTCGCCGGGCAACCCGACCGGGTGTCGCCCGGTGACCAGCACCCGCAGCGAGGGCAGTGCGCCGAGCAACCGGTGCACTGTCGCGGCCACCGGGCCCGGGGCGCGCTCCACCGCGTCCATTACCAGCAGCGTCGGCCGCCCGGCGAGCAGCGCCACGAGTTCGGGCAGGCGCGCCACGCCGAGCACGGACATCGAGGCGGCGAGCACGTCCGGACCGTCCGCGCCCTCGCCCACCAGGACCCCGGCAACACCGGCCGGGTGGGCGGCGGCCACCAGGTGCGCCACCGACGTCGCCAGGGCGGTCTTGCCGACGCCGGCCAACCCGACGAGGCTCACCAACCGGGGCCCTCGCTCCACGGTCAGCATTCCGGCCAACTCGGTGAGGTCGCGCTCCCGACCGATCAACGCGACCGGCGGCGGGAGCGCGACCGACGGGTCGGCGGGTGCGGCCGCCGACGTGGCGCTGCCGCCGAGCGCGAACGTCGTCGAGGCAGCGTCCGGCGAGGCCGGTTCGGCACCGGCGCCGCGGGCCGCGGTCAGGAACGCCGCCCGACTGGTGCCGGTCAGCGCCAGCGCCCCGGCGAGCAGCTCGACAGTGGTGCGTTGTGGACGGATCGACCGGCCACGCTCCAGGTCACGCACCGTACGCACACCCACCCCGGCCCGGGACGCCAGCTCGGCCTGGGTCAGGCCGGCGGCGCGTCGATGCCCGCGGAGCAGCTCCGGCAGAGTGGTACGTCCGACCGGGCTCCGCGACCAGTCATGATCCGGAGTCATGGGCACGAAGAGTACGGATGGACTCCGACCGTCGGCAGTCGAACGTCGGGCTACTGACGCCCGCTCGCCGAAACCCGACAGCCGTACGGACAGTCCGTCCGGGACGACCGGCCGATCAGTTCGGCTGGGCCACTCAGAGGCCCAGGTCCCGAGCGATGATCATGCGTTGCACCTCACTCGTGCCCTCGCCGATCTCCAGGATCTTGGAGTCCCGCCAGAACCGGGCCACCGGGTACTCGTTCATGAAGCCGTACCCGCCGTGGATCTGGGTGGCCTCCCGGGCGTTGTCCACAGCGATCGTGCTGGCGTGCAGTTTGGCGATGGCGGCCTGCCGCTTGAACGGCTCGCCGGCCAGCATCCGCGCGGCGGCGTCGTAGTACGCCAGGCGAGCGGTGTGCGCCTTCAGCTCCATGTCGGCGATCTTGAACTGGATGGCCTGGTTGGCAGCGATCGGCTGACCGAAGGCGTGCCGCTCCTTCGCGTACTTGATCGACTCGTCGACACAGCCCTGCGCGAGGCCGACGGCGAGCGCGGCGATGGCGATCCGGCCCTCGTCGAGGATCCGCAGGAACTGCGCGAAACCGCGACCCCTGGCCCCGAGCAGGTTGGCGGCCGGCACCCGGCAGTCGTCGAAGGTCAGCTCGTGGGTGTCCGAGGCGGTCCAGCCCACCTTGGAGTAGCCGGGCGCGACGGTGAACCCGGGCGTGCCGGTCGGCACGATGATCGTCGACAACTCCTTGGAGCCGTCCGGGTTCGTGCCGGTCACCGCCGTGACAGTGACCATGGCCGTGATGTCGGTCCCCGAGTTGGTGATGAACGCCTTCGACCCGTTGATCACCCACTCGTCGCCGTCCAGCACCGCCCTGGTCTGCGTGCCGGCGGCGTCCGAGCCGGTGCCCGGCTCGGTGAGACCGAAGCCGGCCAGCGCCTCGCCGCTGAGCAGCCGGGGCAGCCAGGTCGCCTTCTGCTCCTCGGTGCCGAAGCGGTAGATCGGCATCGCGCCCAACGAGACCGCCGCCTCCAACGTGATGGCCACGCTGGAGTCGACCCGGGCCAACTCCTCCAGGGCGAGGCAGAGCGCGAAGTAGTCACCGCCCATGCCGCCGTGCTCCTCGGCGAAGGGCAGACCGAACAGGCCCATCTTGCCCATCTGCCGGATCACCTCGTACGGGAAGGTGTGCTGCTCGTAGTGCTCGGCGATGACCGGGGCGACCACCTCGCGGGCGAATTCCCGAACGCTCTCGCGCAGCGCCTCTTGGTCGTCGGTGAGCCGGAAGTCCATCTCATCCTCCTGTAAGGACGGTCCGCCTCGGCGCTCGTGACGCCGGGGGCGGGTCGCTGTGCGGGCCCGAGTCGGTGATCAGACCGGGGTGACGCCGTGCCGACGGCGGGAGAAGTGCCGATCCTTGGTGCTGGCCGCCGCGAATCGACGGACCAGCTCGGTGCGCAGGTCGTGCGGCTCGACGATGGCGTCCACCACCAACTCGCTGGCCAGCCGGACGACGTCGATGTCCTGCTCGTACTCGGCCCGCTTGGCGGCGACGAAGGCCGCCCGCTCGTCCTCGTCCGCAATGGCGGCGATCTTGTTGGCGTAGACAGCGTTCACGGCGGCCTCGGCCCCCATCACGGCGATCTTCGCGGTCGGCAGTGCGATGGTCGCGTCCGGCTCGAACCCGGGGCCGGCCATCGCGTAGAGACCGGCGCCGTACGCCTTGCGGACCACCACGCAGATCTTCGGAACTGTCGCCTCGGAGATCGCGGTGATCATCTTGGCGCCGTGCCGGATGATGCCCTGCTTCTCCACGGCGCTGCCGACCATGAAGCCGGGCACGTCGCTGAGGAACAGCAGCGGCACGTTGAACGCGTCGCAGAGCTGCACGAACCGGGTGGCCTTGTCGGCCGAGTCGACGAAGAGCACGCCGCCCTTGAACATCGAGTTGTTGCCGACGACGCCGACGACCTGACCGTCGAGGCGGCCGAAGCCGATGGTCAGCTCCTTGGCCCAGAGCGCCTGGATCTCGAAGAACGAACCCTCGTCGAGCAGGCCCTTGACGTACCGCCGCATGTCGAACGCCTGCCGCTCACTGGCCGGCACCAAGGCCGCCAGGTCGGCCTTCGCGGGCGCGGCGACCGCCGGTGCGGTCGGTGGCGCCTGCGTCCAGTTCGCCGGCAGGTACGACAGGTAGGTCTTCACGACGTCGAGCGCGTCGGCCTCGGTCTTGCAGAGGAAGTGCCCGACGCCGGATTCGGCGGTGTGCACCTTCGCCCCGCCCATCGCCTCCAGCGTGGTCTTCTCGCCAGTGACCATCTCGACCATCCGGTCGGAGCCGAGGTACATGCTGGCATTGCCGTCGACCAGCGCCACCACGTCGCAGAACGCCGGGATGTACGCACCACCGGCTGCGCTCGGGCCGAACAGCGCGCAGACCTGCGGGATCGAGCCCGAGGCGCGGACCTGGTTCCAGAAGATCTTGCCGGCGCCACGCCGGCCGGGGAAGAGATCGACCTGGTCGGTGATCCGGGCGCCGGCCGAGTCGACCAGGTAGACCATCGGCACGCCGGCGCCGTACGCCCGCTCGATGATCCTGATGATCTTCTCGACGGTGCGGGCGCCCCAGCTGCCGGCCTTGACCGTGGAGTCGTTGGCCATCAGGCAGACCTGTCGGCCGTCGATGGTGGCGGTGCCGGTCACCACGCCGTCGGCGGGCAGCCCTTCGGCCATCGTGTTGGCGTAGAGGCCGTCCTCGACGAACGAGCCCTCGTCGACCAGGAGCGCGACCCGTTCACGGGCGAAGAGCTTGCCCTTGGCCGCGTTGGCCGCGTGGTACTTGTCCGCGCCGCCGGACCGGGCCCGCTTGCGCAGCTGCTCCAGTGCCTCACCGTCGAGCGTCACGCCGACTCCTCCGCCATACTGACCTGAACGATCGTTAGGCTAGCGCATCGGCGAGGTTGTCGGCGACCCACGAGCGAACCAGACAGCGAAGCCGAGAGCAAGACATTGAAAAACGTGAATACATATCGCTAGGCTCCTGGCACCCCTCCTCCCAGATCGGAGTCAGCGATGACCTCACGACTCAATCGGCTCGCCGTCGCGTTGCTCACGACGACGCTCGCCACCCTCGGCATCACGGTCGCCAACCCCTCGCCCGCGTCCGCCGCCATGACCATCTGCTACAACACCAGCCAGGCGGGAAGCTACGCCAGCGTCGCCAACCAGGCCGCCTCGATCTGGAACAACGCCACAGTCAACCTGACGCTCTCCGCCAACTGCGGCTCCAACCTGCGCATCTACCGGATCACCGGCGGCGGCTCGTACGCCCAGCGGACCAGCCTCGGCAACGGCCGGGTCTACATCGACACCCAGCAGGCCGCCCAGTACAGCGTGCTGCGGATCATGACCCACGAGATCGGGCACATCCTCGGCCTGCCGGACAACTACAACGGAAACTGCGCGCTGCTGATGTCCGGCGGCAGCGCCGGCACCAGCTGCACCAACGCCTACCCCAGCTCCGCCGAGGCGAGCCGGGTGAGCAACCTCTTCGCCGGCACGTTCAGCGCCACCGACCGCAGCGCGGACATCTTCCGCGACAGTTGGCCGAGCACGCTCACCTCGGTGAGCTGATCGACCTGGCACGTGGAGGGGCCGGCGCGTGCGCCGGCCCCTTCCCTCGCGTCCTCAGCTCGGCAGCGGCGTCAGCCGGGTACGCGGACCGGCCCGCAGCACACCGGACGGCAGCTTCTTGCCGAGCAACTCCTCGGCCAGCTCCGCGGCCTCGATGAGCGCAGGCAGGTCGATGCCGGTGTCGATGCCCATGTCGTGCAGCATGTGCACGGCCTCCTCGGTGGCCAGGTTGCCGCTCGCACCCGGTGCGTACGGGCAGCCACCGAGCCCACCGACGCTGGCGTCGAACTCGGTCACCCCCAGCTCCAGCGCGGTCAGCAGGTTGGCCAGCGCCGTACCCCGGGTGTTGTGGAAGTGCAGCAGGACCGGCACGTGCGCGTTGCTGTCGCGTACCGCTGTCAGCAGCTCGCGAACCCGACGTGGGGTGCCCATGCCGGTGGTGTCGCCGAACGCGACCCGGTCCGCGCCGTCGCGGACGACCCGGTCCACGATCCCGGCCACCCGCTGCGGGTCGATGTCCCCCTCGTACGGGCAGCCGAAGCTGGTCGCCACGATCACCTCGACCCGCGCCGACGCCCCGTGCAGCAGGTCGATCAGCTCGGCGATGTCGTCCAGCGACTCGTCAGTGGACCGGTTGACGTTGCGCCGGTTGTGGGTGTCGCTGGCCGAGACCACCACCTCGATCTCGGTGAATCCGGCGGCGAGGGCCCGCTGGGCGCCCCGGGTGTTCGGCACCAGCGCGGAGTACCGCACCCCGTCGGCCTTCACCGCCCGCTGCCACACCTCGTCGGCGTCGGCCATCTGCGGAATCGCCTTGGGATGCACGAACGACACCGCCTCGATGCGGCGTACGCCGGTGCCGGAGAGGGCGTCGAGCAGCCGCACCTTGGCGTCGGTCGGGATCGGGTCCTCGTTCTGCAACCCGTCCCGCGGCCCAACCTCGCGGATCGAGACGGAATCTGGCAGGTCCGCCATAAGGGGTCACCTCACTGTGACGAAAGCAGTGCTTAGGGGGTCCTCCCAGCATGCCACCCCGCTGTTGATCAAGAGGTTCGCGTCATCTGCGGCGCGAATCCTGACGCAAATCTCTTGATCACCGGGGCGGTCAGCGGGGCGGTCAGCGCATGCGGGAGACGATGCTGGTGTCGTAGGCGCCGGAGAGGAACTCGTCGTTGGTGAGCAGCTCGGCGAAGAAGGGGACGTTGTTCTTCGGGCCCTCGATCTGGAACGCCGCGACGGCTGCCTTGGCGCGGTCGAGCGCCTCGTCGCGGGTCGCGCCACTGACGATCAGCTTGGCCAGCAGGCTGTCGTAGAACGGGGTGACAGTGTTGCCCTCGGTGTAGCCCGAGTCCACCCGGACACCCTCGCCCGTCGGCTCCACCCACGTCCTGATCACACCCGGGCCGGGCAGGAAACGCTTCGGGTCCTCCGCGTTGATCCGCATCTCGATGGCGTGCCCACTCGGGGTCAACGCGGCCGGGTCGAACGTCGGCGCCAACCCGGAGGCCACCCGCAACTGCTCCTCGACCAGGTCGATGCCGTAGACGTACTCGGTCACCGGGTGCTCCACCTGCAACCGCGTGTTCATCTCCAGGAAGAAGAACTCGCCGGTGGCTGGGTCGAGCAGGCACTCCACGGTGCCAGCGTTGCGGTAGCCGACCGCCTCGCCGGCCCGCACCGCAGCCGCCAGGAGCCGGGATCGCAGCTCCGGCGAGACAGCCGGCGACGGGGACTCCTCGACCAGCTTCTGGTTGCGCCGCTGCACCGAGCACTCCCGCTCGCCGAGCGCCACCACCCGGCCATCGGCCAGGCCGAGGATCTGCACCTCGACGTGCCGTACCCGGGGAAAGTACCGCTCGATCAACACCGAACCGTCGCCGAACATCCGCTCGGCGAACGCGCGCACCTTGTCGTACTCGGTGCGCAGCGTGGCCTCGTCGGCGGCCACGCCCATGCCCATGCCGCCACCGCCGGCAGCGGCCTTGACCATCACCGGGTAGCCGATCTCGGCCGCGGCCGTCACCGCGGCGTCCAGGTCGGCGGCCGGATCGGTGGTGCCGGGCGCGACCGGAACACCGGCCGCCGCCATCAGGTTCCGGGCGTTGATCTTGTCGCCCATCGCGGTGATCGCGTCCGCGTCGGGTCCGACCCAGATCAGGCCGCTCGCCTCGACGGTACGGGCGAACTCGGCGTTCTCCGACAGGAAGCCGTACCCGGGGTGGATGGCCTGCGCGCCCGTCGACTTCGCGGCGGCGAGGATCGCCTCGGTGTTGCGGTAGCTCAGCGCCGGGTTCGGTGGGCCGATGAGGACCGCCTCGTCCGCCTCCGCGACGAACGGCAGGTCGGCGTCGGCCTCCGAGTGCACAGCGATCACGCGGATGCCGAGCCGCTTGGCGGTCCGGATGATCCGGCGGGCGATCTCGCCCCGATTGGCGACCAGCAGTGACTCGATCATGTTTCCTCCCGGCGTCCGGATGGTGGGACGATGTCAGGGAATCATGACCGGTACGGTTCTGACGAGTCGGCTCAGGCGAGCAGCGCGGCCAGGGTCGCGCCGCGCAGCAGCTCGGCGCGGCGCCGCCGGTCCACCTCACCACCGAGGAACGGCGTCGAGTTCATCAGGCCGAACGCGGCGTGCGCGAGAACCCGCGCCTCACCGTCGGGCATCCCCGGGTGCAGCGCGGTGAGCACTGTCACCCACTCCTCGACGTAGAGCCGTTGCAGGCGACGAATCCGGCGCCGTGGCTCCTCGGGCAGGCGGTCCAGCTCGTGCAGGTGCAACGCGATCACCGCCGGATTGGCCAGCGCGAACTCGACGTGGAAGTCGATCAGCGACTCCAGCACGCCGCGCGGGTCGTCCGAGCGCCCGACGGCACGTTCCCGCCCACCGGCCAGCAACCCCTCACTGACCGGAATCAGCGCGGCGGCCAGCATGGCTTCCTTGCCGGCGAAGTGGTGGTAGAGCGCCGGACCGGTGACCCCGGCGGCCGCGCCGATGTCGTCCATCGACACGCCGTGATAGCCACGCGCCGCGAACAGACCTACCGCGATCTCCAGGATCTCGTCCTTGCGGGACCTGCGCCGGCCCGCACCCGCCGCGCCCCGTGCCTGCTGCTCCACCGTCACCGGGCAAGCCTAGACCGCGAGGAGCCCGCGATGGTTGCCGGTCAGTTCCGTCCGCCCCGGGCCGGGCCGCCCCTGACCTGGCCAGGGGCGGCCGGCGAGATCAGTCGTCCTCGTTCAGGTCGTGCTCCGCGCGCAGCGCTGCCGCTTCCGCGGGTCGATCGAGCAGATCCAGCGCCCGAGCCAGCAGCCAGGCCGCCTGGCGGACCTGCCGCGAGGCGGCCGGTGACCCACCGAGCACGCGGCGCAGCAGCGGCTCCGCCTCGGCCGGCCGGTCCAGGCGCAGCAACAGCTCACCGATCAGGGTTTCCACCTGGGCGGCCTCGCCGAACGCCTCGATCGAGCGCAACCGGTCCGGCACCCCGGTGAGCCGGGCCAGGGCCTCGTCCAGTCGGTCCTGCCCGGTGAGCACCCGCGCTCCGGCCTCGGCCGCCATCGCCAGCTCGTACAGCACCGGCGGTTCGGCCTGCCCGGCCAGCTTCGCCGCCAACCCGTCCACCACCTCGACGGCGCGCAACGCCGCGTCCCGGTCGTCGGCCCAGAACCAGGCGTACGTCTCCCGCCGGCGAGCGCGCAGCTCGTCCAGCGGCAGGTCACCGAGCCGGTACGCCTCGGCCGCAACGGCGAACCGCTCGCCCGCCGCAGCGTCCCGGTCGGCGTCGTAGAGGATCCCGCCGGCCTCCTCCAGCACCTGCGCCCGGTGCGGAAGGTTGTCCGGTCCGTCCAGATTGCTGGCCAACTGCTCCAACAGGGCCAACGCCGGGTCGATCTCACCAAGGCCGGCGTAGACGCCGGCCAGCAGGTGCCGGCAACGATCGGCCTCGGCCTGGGCGCCCAGCCGATCCAGACCGAGCACGGCCTCCTCGGCGACCTCGGCGGCCTCGGCGAGCCGGCCCACCATCCGGTACGCGTTCGCCAGCTCCCACCGCAGGAACGCGTCCCCCTCGGCGCCCCGCTCCACGCACAGCGTCACCGCCTCGACGAAGTCGTCCACCGCGTCCGGGGCCCGGCCGGCCGCCAGCAACGCCCGGGCGCGGGTGACCCGGACCGGCAGCTCCGCGTCCGCCGTGGCCGCCTCCAACGCCTCGTCGCAGGCGGCGACGGCGTCCGCCGGATCGTCGACCAGCCGCGCGTACGCCAGGCACGCACCCGTGACCACCTCGCCGACGCCCAACTCCCGGCCGATCCGGCGCGCCTCTTCGACTGCGGCGCGGGCCTCGTCGACGCGGTCCACCTGCTCCAGCAGGTGCCCACGGTGCAGTGCGATCCGGGCCGCCAGGTACCGATCGCCGCCCGCGTCGGCCGGTACCCGTTCGAGCGCGGCGAGCGCTTCCGCCCAACGCTCGCGGTGCAGCAGCGCCAACGCCACCCGGTCGTGTCCGGCCGCCCGCTGCTGGGCGTCGCCGAGCCGGTCCAGGACCTCGGCCGCCTCCCGGACCAGCAGCAGGCCCTCCTCGGTGTCCTCGTCGGACCGGGTCAACAGCACGCCGAGCCGACCGGCAACCGTCTGGGCGGCCACCTCCTCGTCCGCCTTCCGGTACAGCTCCAACGCCGCCCGATTCAGCGTGATCGCACCCTCGATGTCGTCGTCGCCACGCTCGGACGCCCGCAGCGCCAGCCGGTGCGCGGACGTGCGGGCGGGCAGCTCAGCGGAGCCGAACCGGTCGTCGAACGCGACAAGTGCCGTCCGGAAGGTGGCCCGGTCGTGCCGGCCCCAGCTCTGCTCCGCGAGGTCCAGCAGATCGTCCGGGCCGGCGTCGGCGGGCACTGTCACGGCGGGTCGTTCACCCTTCGCGCTTCGCACTCGCTCGGCGCGCTCGGTGGACGACGCTGGTGCGCTGGGCTGATCCCCGACCGGACGGATCGGGCGGGTCGGGCGGCGGCGGACGCTCGCGGACAGCGGCACATGCTCCCCGCTCGCCTGCACGGCCAGCCGACGAGCGACCCACTGCGACTGGTGGCTCGTGCCGTTACGAGCGTCGAAGCGGGCGGCCAGACCGGTCGCGGTCCCGGCCAGCTCGTCCGCCAACGACGCCGCCGACACCTCGGCGGCCGGCCGGCCGTCGGCGGCCCGGCGGTACACGGTCGACGGGCCGGCCTGACGCAGCGCCGCGGTGGCCGCCGCCGCGAAGTGCATGGCGGCGGCCGGCGACGGCGGCCGGTCCAGCCAGTCCAGGTGCCGCTCGACCAGCTCGATCGCCCGCGCCTCGTTGCCGGTCATCGTGCAGAACTCGATGTGGTCCGCGACGTCCCACAGGTTGGCGAGGTTGCCGCGCAGCCGGCGGTACGCCTCTCGGTGCGCGTCCCGCGCCTCCTCGGCCCGCCCGGTCCGCAGGTACGGCAGGAGCAGCGCGGTGAGGATCGACTGCGGCTGCTCGTTGCAGTTGAGCCGGCCGGCGAGCACCGGCTCGGCCAGCTCCACCGCCTCCGCGTCCCGCCCGGTGTCGGCGAGGTGGCCCACCTGGCTGGTGGGGTCACAACCGGCGCAGTCGGACAGGCCGTCGCGCGGCGTGGTCTGCCAGAGCCGGTACCAGTGCGCGGCGGCCTCGACGTCGCCCACGTGGTCGGCGACCCGGAACCGGTGCTTGTGCACTGCCTGCAGGCTGTGCCCGCCGGCCCGGTAGCGGCGTTCCATGTCGTCCAGCACGGCGTACGTGCGGTCGAGCGGCACCTCCGGGAAGTTCAGCAGCCCATTGATCATGTACTTGAAGTGCCAGAGCAGATTGTGCAGGTGACGCTGGTGGTACGGCTGCGGGTCACTGTCGAATTCGGACAGGCACCAGGAGAAGGTCACGAAGGACTTGGCCGGCTCACCGCCGTAGATGTAGCTGGTGGTGGCCTGCATCCGGGTGACGAATGCAAGGTGCCGGTCGTCGGCGGCGTCCACCCGGCGCAGCAACTGCTCCAGGGCGGCGATCTGCCCCGCTCCGTACGGCATGTCGGAGATGCCGCGCAGCACCCGCCAGAGATCCTCGTCGCTCATGCTCACTCCCGTCCCGGGACAGCCCGGCCGAGCAGGCCGAGGAAGGAATCGTTCAGCAACGCCGCGTCGGCGGCGCGGATCGGATGGTGGCCGAGCAGCAGCGCCTGCCCGTACAGCGCCTCGATGGCCAGACCGACCAGCTCCGGGTCGCTCAGCATGGTCACCCGTCGGACCAGCGGGTTGCGGTGGTTGAGCACCAACTGCGGGCGGTCCGGCGGGGCGGTGGCGGCGAGCGCGTCGAGCACTCCACCCCACAGCTCGTCGGCCCGGTCCCGGCTGGCGGCGAGCTGGTCGTTGAACGCCGCCGACCGGCTGACCAGGTAGAGCGCGGGTAGCGAGACCGGGTCGTACGCCCGGATGACCACCTCGCAGCCGGACCGCTCGACGGCCCGCTGCGCCGCCGCGAGGAACGGCCGCAGCGCCAACTCCACCTGCGGGTCGAGCGCGTCGAACCGGGTGGTGAGGTCGCTCGGCTCCAGCCGCTCGATGAGCACCGAGCGGTCCACCACCGGCAGCCGCTCGATCAGTTCGGTGTCGTACGTGTAGCCGGCGTTGACCACCGCCAGGTCCTGCGCGGCGGCCACCGCGGCGAGCTGGCGGAACTCGTCGAGGCTGGCCGCGTAGCGGACCACGCCGTGGCGTTCGCGGAACTCGGCGAGGGTGAGCGTGCCGACGTTGGTATCCATCGGCCACCACTGGTCGACCAGCCGGAGCATCTCGTCGTCGTGCAGCGCCAGGGCCTTCACCCCGAGGTGGTGCACCTGGAGGAACTCGGCCAGCCGGTGCGGGTCGTGCCGGGCCAACCGGACCAGCCAGCCGCGCACCTGGTCGCCGAGCGCCTCTCGGGTCGCCGTCAGCAGGGTGTCCTCGTAGAGGGCCTCCCGGCTGGCGGTCGGGCGCAGCTCGGTCGCGTCCACCACACAGTGCGCGAAGAACGCCCACTCCGGCAGCAGCCCGTCGGCGTTCTCGGTGAGCAGCATCCGCTTGAGGTAGACGCGGTGCCCGGCCCGGGCCGCCGGGTTCACCGGCGTCGGCAGGATGACGGCGACACCGGTCAGCCCGGCCTCCGGCACGGCCAGCGGCAGGACGTCGAACGGGTCCACGCCGAGCGTCTCCCGGGCGTACCGGATCAGCGCCGCGCGGTCCAGTGGCGCACCCGGCGTGGTCGGCCAGGGCGGCTCCCCGGTGGTGGTGACGACGTCGCCGACGCGGACGGTGACCGGCAGCAGCGCGCCGAAGAGGCGGGCCAGGTCGGTGACTGTCGCGGTGGTGAACCACTGGTCGGCGTCCCGGCGGGGCACCAGCGTGACTGTGGTGCCCGGCTCGGCTCGGGCGGCCTCCGGCGGGGCCACCGTCACCGCGTAGCGGCCGTCGGCGTACCCGGTCCAGTGAACCGTGGGGTTGTCGCCGTGCCGGGTGAGCACCTGGATCTCGTCGGCCACCAGGAAGCAGGAGAGCAGACCGATGCCGAACTGACCGAGGAACTCGTGCCGGGAGAAACCAAGCTCGTCGCGCTTCGAGCTGCGGCCGATGGTGGCAAGCAGCTCGTGCACCTGCGCCTCGGTCAGGCCGATGCCGGTGTCGTGGACCCGTAGTGTGCCGTCGCCGGTGCTGTCCGGGGGTTCGATGCGTACCAGCGCCGGCGCGTCCGGCTCGGTCCTGCGTCGGGCGGTGATCGCGTCCACCGCGTTCTGGAGCAGCTCGCGGACGTAGACCCGCGGGCTGCCGTAGAGGTGATGACTGAGCAGGTCAACCACGCCACGTAGGTCGACCTGGAAAGTGTGATCCACGTCTGTTGTCTCCCCGGTCCCGATGCCGGCGCTCACCGTACCGATGATCACCGACAGGCGCGGTCCCCTTTCGCCCCGGCGGCTTGACCCTCGACCCGGTCGAACCGGCACGGTCGCCGGCATGACTTCCTCCGCTCTGGGCCGGGATTTCCGGCTCCTGTGGTCCGCGGCCGTCTCGTCCCGGTTCGGGGACGCGCTGCGTACCCCGGCACTGGCTCTGCTGGCCGCGACAGTGACCCGCGATCCGCGGATCATCGCGGCGGTCACGGTGGCCGGGCAGTTGCCGCCGCTGCTCTTCGGTCTGCTCGGCGGCGTGTACGCGGACCGCTGGGACCGCCGTCGGACGATGGCGCTGGTCGACGGGGTACGCGCGGCAGTGGTGGCGGCGCTGGCGGTGGTGGTCGCGCTCAACCGGGTCAGTGTGCTGGTGCTGCTGGTGGCGGCGTTCCTGCTCGCCACGTTGGGCACTCTCTTCGACTCCGCGTCGTTCGCGCTGCTCCCCGCGTTGGTGCCGGCGGACGCGCTGCCCCGGGCGAACGGCCGGCTCCAGGCGGGGTCGGCGGTGGCCGGTGGCTTCCTCGGGGCGCCCGCCGCCGGTGTCCTGTTCGCCGTCGCCCCGGCCCTCCCGTTCGCCCTCGACGCCGTGACCTTCGCGGCGGCCGCAGTGCTCGTGCTGGCCCTCAGTCCGCGTCCCGCCATCACCACAGCGACGGCGCGACGGCGCGGCTCGGTGTGGAGCGAGATCGTCGAGGGGCTGCGTTGGCTGCTGGCGCACCGGACCCTGTGGCGGGTCACGCTGCTCACCGCCGCGAGCAACCTGGCGATCAGCGGAATCATGGCGGTGCTGGTGCTCTACGCGCTGGACGTGCTCCGGGTGCCGCCGGCCGGGTACGGGCTGTTCGCCGCCGCCGCCATCGTCGGGGGCGTGGCGGGGGCGCTCGGGGCGGGGCGGCTCGCCGCCCGGCTCGGCACGGTGCCGGCGCTGCGTGCGGTGCTGGCCGTGGAGACAGTGGCGCTGACCGGCTTCGCGCTGGCTCGGCATCCGGTGTCGGGCGGGATCGCGCTGGCCGTCTTCGCCGGCGGCACCGTGGTGTGGAACAGCCTGTGGGCGTCGTACGGGCAGCGGCAGGTGCCGAGCGGGTTGCTGGGCCGGGTCGGTGCGGCCCAGCGGATGGTTGGTCTGCTCACCGCGCCGCTCGGGGCGGCGCTCGCCGGGTTGGCCGCCGCGGCGTACGGCACGGCGCCGGTGGCGGGCGCGGCGGCGGCGACCTTCGCGCTGGTCACCGTCGCCGCGTGGCGGACACTGCGCCCGGCAGCGCCCGCCGTGTTGAGCCGCGCGGGCTAGCCCGGCGTCCGCTCCCGGTGCGACAGCCCGGACAGGCGCAGCGCGATGCGTCGGCGGGCCGGTGGAACGGCACCGAGCAGCCGGAGCAGCACGTCGCGGGCGGGCCGACGAGCCGGCGAGACACCGGCCATCCTGGTCAGCCCGGCGGCGAAGCTCAGCACGTCCTCGGCCATCGGCCGCTGCCTGGCGGTGTAGTCGTCGAGCAGCGTCTCCGGGCCGCCGTCGAGCACGTCCGCCACTGCGGTGCCGAGCGCTACCGCGTCGCAGATGCCGAGGTTCATGCCCTGCCCGCCGGCCGGGCTGTGCACGTGTCCGGCGTCGCCGGCCAGCAGCACCGGCCCGGCTCGGAAGGTGTCGGCGATCCGGTGGTGCACCCGGAACCGGGAGCCCCAGAGCACCTCGGTCACCCGGTCGGGTCGTCGCGCCGGGCCGCGCTCGTCGAGCAGCGCCTGGAGGTAGGCCGCGTCCGGTTCGGCCGGGGCGCTCGCCACGGCGGCAACCAACCGGACCACCCCACCGGGCAGTGGCGCCCAGACCAGCGGTCCGGGGCGGGCGAGGAAGAGCGCCGCCTCGTCGCGAGGCAGCACGCTGCGCACCCGCACGTCGGCGAGCACGAAGGACTCCTCGTCGCTGTCGCCGGTGAAGCCGATGCCGGCCAACTGCCGGACCGTGCTGTGCAGGCCGTCCGCACCGACCACGAACCGGGCCCGCAGTGTCTCGTCGTCGACCTGCGCGAGCATGCCGTGACCGGCGCGGCTGAGCCCGGTGAGCTGGCACGGCCGTCGTACCTGGACACCCAGTTCCGCCAACTTCTCGGTCAGCACGGTCTCGGTGACCGCCTGCGAGACCAGCAGCGCGTAGGGGAAGCGGGACGGCAACTCGTGGAACGGCACCGACAGCAGCACCCGGTCCCGGTCGCGCACTGTGAAACGCGGCGTCCGCACCGCCTGGGCGATCAGCGGCGCCGCGGCGTCGATCTGGTCCAGCACCTCCAGGGTGTACGCGTGCACGACGGCCGCGCGGGAGGTCGTCGGCGGCGCGGCCATCCGGTCCAGCACTGTCACCTCGACCCCGCGCCGGGCCAGCGTCAAGGCGGTGGCGAGACCGGTGGGGCCGGCGCCCACCACCAGGACGTCGGTGCTCGTGGGCAGCATGGCCACCTCCAGAAACCGTTGCCAACACCTGTTGGCAAACATGTGTTGGCAACGCTAGGGCCGTCCTGATTGCGTGTCAACACCTGTTGGCCTACGGTCGTTGGCATGACCCCGTCCGCGCAGTCGACCCAGCCCCGCCGCTCCGACGCCACCCGGGCGGCGATCCTGCGAGCGGCCCGGGAACGGTTCGCGGCGGACGGCTACGAGCGCGCCACGATCCGGGCCATCGCCGCCGACGCCCAGATCGACCCGTCGATGGTGATGCGCTACTACGGCAGCAAGGAGGGGCTCTTCGCGGCGGCGGCCGAGTTCGACCTCCGCCTGCCCGACCTGACCTCGGTGCCGCCCGCCCGCCTCGGTGAGGTGCTGGTCCGGCACTTCCTCGCCCGCTGGGAGGGCGACGAGACCCTGGTGGCGCTGCTGCGGGCCGCCAGCACCAACCCCGGCGCGGCCGAACGCATGCGCGGCATCTTCGCCGACCAGCTCACCGCCGCAGTGGCCACGTTCGGCAGCGACCCGGCCCTGACCGCCCGACGGGCCGGCCTGGTGGCCAGTCAGATCCTCGGCCTCGCCTTCACCCGATACATCGTCCGCCTGCCGCCCATGGTGGACACCACGCCGGACGAGCTGGTCGCCTGGATCGCGCCGACGCTCCAGCGCTATCTGACCGGAACGCCACCGAGCTGACCCAACCTTTTGCCGCCTCCCGTGCGTCTGCCAGGTGACGCCTACAGCGCGACGGCCGGGAGGAGGGCGGATGGCGCCGACGAGGGACGACGGACGCGACGGCTACCTCGCCTTCGTGGAAAACCACCAGCACCGGCTGCTCCGCGCGGCCTACCTGATCTGCGGCAACCGGCATCAGGCCGAAGACCTCCTCCAGGACGCGCTGCTCAAGCTGGCGCTGCGCTGGTCCTCCGTCCGCGACGGCGACCCCTCCGCGTACGTGCGGGCCATTCTCTACCGCGACTCGGTGTCGTGGTGGCGTCGCCGACGGCGCGAATGGCTCAGCGCCGCACCGCCGGACCAGGTGGCCCACGACCGTGACGGCGCGTTACGGCTGACCATGCACGACGCGCTGGGCCTGCTGCCACCGCGGCAGCGGGCCGTGCTGGTGTTGCGCTACTACGAGGACCTGACCGAGGTCGCCACCGCCCAGGCGCTCGGGGTGACGGTCGGCACCGTGAAGAGCCAGTGCCATGCGGCGCTGCGCCGACTCCGCGAGGTGGCCCCGGAACTCGCCCGCGATGCCCGATCGAGCCGAGGCTCGGCCGATCTGGCCAGCGGCCTGGAGGTGAACCCGTGAACGAGCAGGAATTGCGTCGACTGCTGACCGTCAGCGTCGAGGACGTGCTCCCCAGCCAGCCGGCCGCCGCCGGATGGGAACGGGCTCGGCGTACCCGGCGTACCCGGCGGGCCGTCGCAGTGGTCGCCCTGGCCGTGGTGCTGGTCGGTGGCGGCACGGTGGCGGCGTTGCGACCGCCCGCCGACCGGACGCCAGCCCCTCCGGTCGGCCCGACGGTCACCCCGACCGTCGACCCCTCCCACGCGGGTCCGGTGCAGAAACCGCCCGCCGAGCTGACCTACCCGCCCGATCCGTTGGCCAAGCTCGGCGACCCGGCGACAGTGCCGCTCTCCGAGCGACCGGTCCAGCAGGCACTGGCAATGTTCCAGCCCGTCGACGAGGAGTATCGCGCCGACGGCCCGGTCCGGGTGCTCGGCAACGACGGCGTGGTGCGCAGCCTCGACGTGGTGACGCTGGCACCGACTCGGGACGCGGGCGGCAACGAGGCGCCCGCGCTGAAGCCGGGGGTGCTGTCGCCGGACGGCCGGTCGGCGGCGTTCGCGCAGACCAAAGAGCTGATCATGATCGATCTCACCACGGCGGCCGTCCGCCGGATACCCCTCGACGGCTACCTGGAGCTGGTGGTGTGGGCGCACGACCGGGTGCTGGTCGGAGGCGACGACCGGACGTACGCGGTGGACCGGGTCACCGGGGCGGCCAGCACTATCGACGTGTCGACCTGGGAGTTGATCGCGCCCGACCCGGCCGCCGGGCGCGAGGCCCCGTTGATCGACATGTACGGCGAGGGGGCCAGCCTGAAGCTGCGCAGCCGGACCGCCCGGGAGGGCGAACTCCGCTCCGAACAACCGGTCGACACCTCGGGGCTGCCCTCGCCCTACCAGGTCAACGAGTTCTACGGCCGGGGCTGGCTGCACGGCGAGCGGCTGGCGCGGGCGGCCTGGATCACCAACAGCGAGATCGACGGCGCAGAGGGGACGGCAGTGCTGGACGCGCGGACCGGCGCCGTGCTCCACCTGCTCGACCTGGGCCGGGAGCGCGGCAAGGGCTGCTGCGACGTGCTGGGCTGGGACAACAAGGGCGCGGTGCTACTCCGACTGGAACCGGCCGCCCTGGCGCGCTGGCACCCGGAGACCGGCGAGATCACCGGCATCGTCCGCGACCTGCGCGGCGTGTTCGCACTCGCCAGCTGACACGGGTCTCGACGTAATCGACTCGGGCTCATAGATGTCGCGGTGTCCCGGCGAGTGGGACAGCCCGACGTCAGGGAACCCGAGTCGATCACACGACGATCTGGTCAGACGGTCAGGCCGCCGGGCTGGTCGCCCTTGACGACTGGCGCCCGGACCAGGTTGCCCCACTCGGTCCACGAGCCGTCGTAGTTGCGCACCTGCGGGTAGCCCAACAGGTGCCGCAGCACGAACCAGGTGTGGCTGGACCGCTCGCCGATCCGGCAGTACGCGATCACGTCGTCGTCCGGGCTCAGCCCGAGCTGGTCGGCGTAGATGGCCTTCAGCTCGTCGGCGGACTTGAACGTGCCGTCCTCGTTGGCGGCGGACTTCCACGGCTTGCTGAGCGCGCCCGGGATGTGTCCACCGCGCAGCGCGCCCTCCTGCGGGTAGTCCGGCATGTGCAGCATCTCGCCGGTGTACTCACCCGGCGACCGGACGTCGACAAGTGGCCGCCCGGAGGCGACGTGCGCCATGACCTGCTCACGGAAGGCCCGCAGCGGCGCGTCGTCGCGCAGCGGCACCGGATAGTCGGCGCGCGGGCGAGCCGGCTTGTCGCGGGTCACCTCGCGTCCCTCGGCGATCCACTTCTGCCGGCCGCCGTCGAGCAGTCGCACGTCGGCGTGACCGAAGAGCGTGAAGACCCAGAGGGCGTACGCGGCCCACCAGTTGAAGTTGTCGCCGTAGAAGACGACAGTGTCGCCCCGGCCGATGCCCTTCGCGGCACACATCTCGGCGAAGCTCTTGGCGTCCAGGTAGTCCCGGGTCACCTGATCGTTCAGATCCAGGTGCCAGTCGACCTTGACCGCACCGGGAATGTGACCGGATTCGTAGAGCAGCACATCCTCGTCGGACTCGACGACGACGAGGCCTTCATCGCCCAGATGCTCGGCCAGCCACTCGGTGGTGACCAGCCGCTGGGGGTCCGCGTACGACTGGAGGCGGGGATCGGGATCGTTCGGCACAGACATGATCCCCAAGGTACGCCGGATCGCCCGCCGCGACCGCTGTAACAGGACCGGCCCACCACCCGCACGGGATGGTGGGCCGGCCGATCGGCGGGTTACTGGTCGCCGGCCTGCGCCGGGTTGCTCGGCGGCAGATTGCCGACGAAGAAGATGAAGGACGTCGAACCCGACTGGGTGCCGTTCCGGTCGATGCTCCAGACGGTGAGCATGGTCAGCCCGGCCTTGGTCGGCGTCCAGGTCACCGACGCGGTGCCGTCGGCCGCCGCGGCCACGGTGCTGGTCACCGTGTTGAAGCTGTAGCGGTAGCTGACCACGTCAGGCTGGCGCGGGGTGAAGGTGAAGACACCGGGCACACCCGGCCCGCCACTGGTGCCGCCCTGCCGATAGACAGTCGCGGTTATCTTCGGGGCGGTGGACAGCGCGAAGGTGCTCGCCGTGGTGGCGGTCACGCCATCGGCGGTCACGCTGGTCACGGAGAGCGTCCGGTTGCCGCCCCGGGTCGCGGTGACGGTCAGCGTGGCAGTGCCGTCGGCCGCCGCCTCCACCGTCTGCTCGGGGTCGCCGTCCAGGTGGAACCGGTAGCGGATCACACCCGCCATCTGCGGCTGCACGGTGAACGTGGTCGGCACGCCGATCTCGGTGAGTCTGCCGGTGACGATCGGCGCGACGTCGCTGGCCCGGAATTCGTACCGCGCCTCCGGTGACCTGTTCCCTGCCGCGTCCAGGCTCCACACCACGAGAGTGTTGGGCCCCGCATCCGGGCGGAGCGTGACAGTGGCCGAGCCGCCGGGCTGGTCCGCCGGCACCGCGTGGACGCCGTCGCCGCCGAGCAGCTCATACCGGAAGCCGACCGCGTCCGGTGTCGCCGCCGCGTCGAAGGTGAACTGACCCGACAGCGCCGGGTGCCAGCCCTCGACCGGGAAGTCGGTGGAGGTGACGACCGGCGCGACCTCCGGGCCCTGGAAGTCGGTCCGGAGATAGCAGAGGCCACTCCACTCGCCGGTCGCCTGGCTGTCCGCCGCCCGGACCTGCCACGCGTACAACCGGTCGTGGGTGAGCGTTTCCCGTTCGAAGAGGCCGCTCTCCCGATCGCCTTCCCGACCGTTGTACCCGAATCGCTCGATCCGAGCCGTCGGCTCTTCAACCGGCCAGAGCGCGAAGGTCGCGGTCAACCGGTCGGTGCCACCGTTCTCGTCGACGTCCGGGTCGTGCAGGACGGCGGAGAGCGCCAGGTCGTCGTTCTGCCACAACTGGTACGGCTCGGCCGTCGTGCACGGCTCGCCGGAGGTGTGCAGCTCGGTCGGCACACCCGGCGGCTGGTTCAGCGCCTCGTTCGCTGCGGCCGGTGTGGCCGTGAGCGTGAGCGCCCCGGCGGCGACCGCAACGGAAAGCCCCATGGCCAGCAGTGCCCGGACCGGTCCTGCGGATGTCGTCGTGCCAGGTATGAGGGTCATCCCTCATCCACCTTTCCCCGATGTCCCCGCCTTCCGATCAGCGGGGGCAGCGGATGCTATCGAGGACGACGGACATCGGGCTACCCCGATTCGATCGATCGACTCCACAGTGGAGATCTTCCGACCTGTTCAGGCGCGACGGTGGGCGATCCGACCAGCGACGACTGTCACCAGACAGGCCCCGTCGACGCCGTGCACCGCGAGGTCGGCCCGCCCGGCCGACCGCAGCGTCGGCGCCACGGCGGTGGCCAGCACCAGCAGGTCACCGCGCTCGGCTGCGGCCCGCAGGGCGGGGTCGGCAAGGTGTTCCGCCAGCACCGCCGTCACCCCGGTACGCAGCAGCGCGTGCACCCGCTCACGCGGGGTCGGCGCGGGCGGAAGCGGGCCGACGTGCAGCAGACCCGGCCCCAGCGTGCCGGGCCAGCGGCGAACTCGGGCGTTGGCGTACGCCGAACTCAGCTCGGCCAGCGGGCCGACGGCCTCGATCCGGTCGCCACTGACCAGCACGGCGTGGTCGGGCAACGACTCGCCGTCCCGGTCGCGGCGCAGCAGGGCCGCCGTGTGCAGGGTGATCATGCTCAGTCGACGAGCGGGCCGAGTTGCGGGCGCTTCGCCGTCACAGTGTCGCCGGACGACCGACCGGTCAACCGCCGCTTCACCCAGGGGGCGAGGTACTGACCGGCCCACCGCAGGTCGGAAGCGCGGGCGGCCAGCCACGGCGACGGCGACGGGTGTGGCGGGACCATCAGCCACTCCTCGTCGCAACCAACCCCGAGGGCGTTCAACACCTGCCCGGCGACCCGGCGATGCCCGGCCGGGGAGAGGTGCAGCCGGTCGGTGCTCCAGAGCATGGGGTTGAGGAACGTGTCGTCGGCGTACAGGTCGACCATGATGGCGCCGTGCCGCTCGGCGGTCTCACCGACCGCCTGGTTGAGCAGCTGCACCCGGGGGGCGACGAGGCGTTGGCCGGGGAGTCGGGCCATCACGTCCGCGAACCGGAAGAGGAGCACGTCCGCGCCACCCGAGCGCAGTTGCCGGACCACCTCGTCGAAGCGCGCGACAAGCGTGTCCGGGTCGAAGGTGCGCCGCAGCACATCGTTGCCACCGGCCGCGAAGCTGATCAGGTCGGGCTTCATCGCGACGGCGGAGGGCACCTGCTCGGCGACCACGCTGGGAAAGAGCCGGCCCCGGATGGCCAGGTTCGCGTACCGGAAGTCGGGCCCCGCGTCGGCGGCGAGCCGGGTCGCCACCAGGTCCGCCCAGCCCCGGAAGGTCCCGTCCGGGTACGCGTCGTCCATACCCTCGGTGAAGCTGTCCCCGACCGCGACAAAACTGCGCCAGCGCACCCGCGCCTCCCTCACGCCACTCGTTGCCTGCGGCGACCAGTCTGTCACCGCAGGAACGCCCGGCACCGCCCCGAATCCACTACGTGTCGGAGGTCATTGCACAGACGACGGGCGGAACCGGCCACCCCCGTGAGTGGCCGGTCCCTCGTACCCGGTGACGCGGCACCGGGAGCTCAGCCCAGCAGACCACCCCACGGCTGGCCGGCAGGCACCGACGCGGTGGCCAGCACCCGGCCACTGGCGGCGTACCGGACCAACCGGTACGCCGGCGCGCCGTCGGCCGGCGTCGCCGCGTTGATCTGCACCACCAGGCCGCCGTCGGCCAGGACGACCCCGTCGACGGCTTCGCCATGCCCGGTCGCCTGCTTCCACGCCGGGTCCAACGGCGCCAGCTCGGTGACGGCCCCGCTGACCGCGTCGAGCCGGTAGTTGCGGAACCGCTCGCTGCACCCACATCCCCCGGGGCTGGTCGTGTGGGCGCTGATCACCAGCGTCCGGCCGTTGCCGGAGACCGCCGCCACCCCACCAATGACGAGGCCGGCGGGGAGGCGCGGGCTGATCGCATGTCGGACGCCTCGCTCGTCCCCGATCGCCACGGTCTGCGCGCCGACCTGGGCGATCCATCCGCCGGACACCGTCGGGCACTTCGGGTAGTGGGTGGCGAGCACCTTCTGCCCAGTCCCGTCGGCGTTGACCGCGATGAGCGTCAGCTCCTTCTCCCGCCCCAGGCCGTACAGCACCCGCCCGGAGTCGAGCCAGCTCGGCGCGCAGGTCTGCTGGCCCTGGGTCGGGATGACGTGCCGCTTCGTGCCGTCGAACGCGCTGATCACCAGCCGGCGGGCGGACCCTTCCACCCAGGCCGCCCGTCGGCCGTCCGGCGAGACGGCGAGCGGGCCGTTGAGGGCTTTGCCGTTCTGGGGACGGCCCGAACGCTCCACCTGCCACGTCCCAGCAGGGGTACGCCGCCAGATCCGGGCCGGGTCGTTCTGCTTCTGGCCGTGCTCCTCGGCGGTGTACCAGGTGAGCTGCGGCCACTGCGTCGAGCCGACCGCCGGGCGGGCCGGCGCGACAGCCGGGGCCGCATCCGGCACGGAGCCGCCGGTGCCGGCGGCCGAGGTGTCGCCGGCCGAGGGAGCGGCGGCGGTGGCGGTGGCCGATTCGGCCGGAGCGGGCGCGGCCTTCGGGTCGGCGGTGCCGCAGGCAGCCACACCGAACGCCAGAAGCAGCAGGGCAGCGGTACCGGCGAGCGCACCGGAACGACGGGCCGAGGCGGGACGGGTGGTGTGGGTGAACGGGCCGAGGTTCATCGTTTCCATCCTTTGTGGAGGCTCACAGTGCCTGGCACCACCCAAGACGAGCCCCTGGCCCTGCCGAGTTGCCGCCGCGGCGCGCTACTACCTGACAGTCGGATCCGCTCGCACCGGCAACCTTTTCCGCAGTTCACCGACCGTGATCAACACCGCCTGGCCGGCGGTGCGCAGACGCGGAAAGGGCGAGCCACCCGAGGGTGACCCGCCCGTCTCGCGCCGATCGGTCAGTCGACGACGGCCAGGATCTGCTCGTTCTTCAGACTCGCCGGCTCAGCGGTCTCGGAGATCTTCCTGCCGTCCTCGTCCACCAGCAGCAGCGCGTACCCGCTGCCGGCCTTGACCCGCACGACCATCGAGCCGTCCGACTGGAAGTAGACCTGTTCCAAGGTGCGCCCACCCAACGGCAACGAGACCTGCTTGCCCGTACGGGTGTCCAACACCACATTGGCCCGCAGATCACGCGCGAGGTTGCCGTCGTCCTCACCGAGTTTCATTCGCAGCAGGGCGATCCGGGAACCGTCCGGGGAGAGACTAGCGATGTCGTTGCTGTGCCAACCGTCGAGGGAGAAGCCGGGGATGGCTCGCTTCTTCGTGCCGTCCGTGCCGTAGAGCACGACCCCGGCATCGACCGTGACCCCGACATCGGTGGTCATGGCGATGGTCTTACCGTCCGCCGACCAGACGGCATGGCAGGCCGAAGGTTCGGTGCGCCACCAGCGCACCGTCCTCTTCTCGGAGCGCGTATCCAATAACCCGAACCGGCCATGGCCACCGCCTGGCAAATCCACGCGGAACAGCAACTGCCGCCCGTCTGGGGACCAGGCCGGAGTGACGCAGTACGGGTCGACCTCCGAGCGCATCTTCTGTTTGTTCGACCCGTCGACGTTGGCGATGTAGAGGTCGCCGCTGTCCTCGGCATCCTCGCCCGACCAGGCCACCCGGCGGCCATCCGGCGACACGTTCACGTTGAGGATCGCTGCTGTGTGCGGCAGCTCCATGAGTCGCACCGGGCTCTCACCCGGACGCCATGACCGCAGATTCCCGTTCTCGCCGACGGGGTTCCTGGCGGGGCCGTAGAAGAGCTTGCCGAACTGCACGGACGGGGTGTTCGTGCCCGTTCCGCCGCTGGGTGGGGCGCCGGGGGTGTCGCCGGCGCTGGTGGAGGGCGTCGGGGTGGGGGACGCCGACGGCGTCGGAGTCGCGGTGACCGACGGGGTGTCGGCGGGCAGCGGGGTCGGGGACTGGTCCGGTCGGATGGCGAAGGCGGTACCGGCCGCCGCGGCGATCAGCACCAGCGCGGCTGCCGACGTGGCCACCGCCCGTTGGATGCCGAGCCGGCGGGACGTACGCAGGGTCCGGTCCCGCAGGTCGACCGAGGTGACCTCGTCGGCCAGGGCGGTCAAATCGAGCCGGAGGCGCTGGTCGTTCATCGGGTACTCCCTTCCAGGACGTACAGCTCGGCGAGTTCGGGTGCGACGGTGCGCAGCCTGGCCAGTGACTTGGCCGTCTGGCTCTTCACGGTGCCGATCGTGACGCCGAGCAGGTCCGCCGCCTCCGCCTCGGTGCGGTCCTCGAAGAACCGCAGCACCAGCACGGCACGTTGCTTCGGGGAGAGCTTCGCCAGTGCCGCCCGCAGGGTGAGCCGCAGACTGGTCTGGTGGGCGTGGTCCGGGGCCGAGTCGCCTCCGCGTGGCTCGGGCAGGTCGCCCGGCATCGACTCGGGTACCCGGCGCCGACGCCACCAGGACACCTGTAGGTGGTACATGGTCTTGCGGGTGTACGCCTCGGCGTTGCCGCTGTGGTGCAGGCTGTTCCAGGAGCGGTGGGTCCGGGCCAGGGCCGACTGGACGAGGTCCTCGGCCAGGTGCTGGTCGCCGGTGAGCAGGTAGGCCGAGCGCAGCAACGCTGGCGTGCGGGTACGGACGAACGAGTCGAACTCACTCAGCAGAGGGTCCACACGGGCCAATCCTTCAGGTCGGGGTACGAGGACTTGGTGTCCTTGCAGACGCCAGCAACGGCGCCGATGGTTGCCGGCATCGGGTCCGCTCGGATCGAAATGGATCGCTCATCCTGTCGCACCGGCCGTAGGCTGCGCGGATGCTGCTACGCATGTCGACCCTGTTGCTGCGGACCCTGCGCGAGGATCCGGCCGACGCGGAGGTGCCGAGCCATCGGCTGCTGCTGCGCGCCGGCTACATCCGTCGTGCCGCACCGGGCGGCTACACCTGGCTGCCGCTGGGCAAGCTGGTGCTTGATCGGATCACCGAGGTCGTACGCGCCGAACTGGTGGCGATCGGCGACCAGGAGGTGCACTTTCCGGCGCTGCTGCCCGCCGAGCCGTACCGCACGAGTGGCCGGTGGACGGAGTACGGCGACGACATCTTCACCCTCGCCGACCGGCGCGGTGCCGAGCACCTGTTGGCGCCCACCCACGAGGAGATGGCGGCGCTGCTGGTCAAGGACCTGTTCACCTCGTACCGGGACTTCCCGGTGACGCTGTTCCAGGTGCAGACGAAGTTCCGCGACGAGGCGCGGCCTCGGGCCGGGTTGCTGCGCGGCCGGGAGTTCCTGATGAAGGACGCGTACTCCTTCGACCTGGACGAGGCGGGGCTGCGGGAGGCGTACGGGCGGCATCGCGCCGCGTACCGGCGGATCTTCGACCGGTTGGGGCTGGACTACACGGTGGTGCAGGCGATGTCCGGCGCGATGGGCGGCTCCGCGTCGGAGGAGTTCCTGGCGGCGACGCCGGTCGGCGAGGACACCTTCGTGGGCTGCACCTCCTGCGATTTCGCGGCGAACACCGAGGCGGTGGCCACCCGGGTGCCGAGCGCCGGTGACCCGAGCGCGCAGCCGGCCGTCGAGGTGCACGACACTCCGGAGACTCCGACGATCGCCAGCCTGGTGGAGTTGGCGAACGCGCGCCAATTGGGCGGTCGGGCCGGCTGGACCGCCGCCGACACCCTGAAGAACGTCGTGTTGTCAGTTCGTCAGCCGGGTGCCGACCGGGCCGAACTGCTGGTCGTCGGGCTGCCCGGTGACCGGGAGGTCGACCTGAAGCGGGTCGGTGCCGCGCTGCACCCGGCACAGGTGACCGTCTTCGACGAGTGGGCCGAGCATCCGGAGCTGGTTCGCGGCTACATCGGCCCGCAACTGCTCGACAAACTGGGCATCCGCTATCTGGTCGACCCTCGGGTGGTGACCGGGTCTGCCTGGCTGACCGGAGCGAACGAGTCGGGCCGACACGCGACCGACGTGGTGTGCGGACGGGACTTCACACCCGACGGCACCATCGAGGCGGCCGACGTCCGCGCCGGCGACCCCTGCCCGGAGTGCGAGGCGGGCGAGCTGACCATTCGGCGGGGCATCGAGATCGGGCACATCTTCCAGCTCGGCCGCCGCTTCACCGACGCCTTCGCTGTCGACGTGCTCGGGCCGGCCGGCAAGCCGGTCCGGCCGACGATGGGCTGCTACGGCATCGGGGTTTCCCGGGCGGTGGCGGCCGTGGCCGAGCAGCACCACGACGACCGGGGACTGGTCTGGCCGGCGGCGGTCGCGCCGTGTGACGTACACCTGGTGGTTGCGGGCAAGGGCCCGCAGCTCGACGCGGCGCTGGAGCTCGGCGGGCGTCTCGCCGCCGCCGGCCTGCGGGTGCTTGTCGACGACCGCACGCACGTCTCGGCCGGGGTCAAGTTCACCGACGCCGAGCTGATCGGCATCCCCCGGGCCGTCGTGGTCGGCCGCCGGCTCGCCGAGGGGTACGTCGAGCTGCGCGAGCGGGCCGGCGACGGGCACACCGAGCTGCCGCTGGACGGTCTGGTGGATCGACTCGTCCACGAGGTACGCCAGGTTCGTGCGAGCCTGGTGTAGCTGCCGCGTCACGGGGTAGTGCTGTCGGATCGGGTGGAAACGTCTTCGGAGGCTCTCATGACCGGTTACCGGGTCAGTGACGTGATGACCAAGCAGGTCGTGTACCTGCCGGCCGAGACCACCCTGGACGAGGCGGCCAGGGTGATGAAGGAGGCCGACATCGGTGATGTGGTGGTCACCGACGGCGCCAGCCTCGCCGGCATGCTCACCGACCGGGACATCGTGGTGCGGGCCGTGGCGGAGAACAGCTCCCCCGCGGCCACCACCATCGGCTCGATCGTCACCCGCGAGGTCGTCATGATCGAGCAGCACTGCACTGCGGGTGAGGCGGCGGCGCTCATGCGGGATCGGGGCATCCGGCGGGTGCTGGTCTGTGACAGTGACCGCAAGCTGGTGGGGATCGTCTCGCTCGGCGACCTGGCCATGCAGCTCGACCCCACCAGCGCGCTCAGCGAGATCAGCGAGCAGTCACCCACCGTGTGACCGGGGCCCCGGCAGGACGGCGGTAGCCTCGACGCATGGCTGACATGCCGGCCCGACTGGCCGAGATCGTCGACGAGTTCGCCGCCGCGCCGCGCGACCTGGTTCTGGAGCTGCTCCTGGAGTACTCGGACGTGCTCCCGGCGCTGCCGGAGGGCACCGCGGAGCGCGAGGGCATGGAACAGGTGCCCGAGTGTCAGACGGCGTTCTTCCTGCGCGCCCGGGTGACCCCGGAACGCACAGTGGAGACGCTCTTCGACTGCCCGCCGGAGGCGCCCACCACCCGAGCGTTCGCCGGGATCCTCGCCGAGGGGTTGGCGGGGGCGAGCGCCGAGCAGGTGCTGGCCGTGCCGGACGACCTGTATCAGCGGATGGGGCTGGCGCAGGCGATCAGCCCGCTGCGGATCCGTGGCGGCACGGCGATCCTGGGCCGTCTCAAGCGGCAGATCCGGGAACAACTCGGCTGACCGCGAGGTTGCCACCGATCATGGAGATCGAGATCTACGCGGACGTCATCTGCCCGTGGTGCTACATCGGCAAGCGCCGCCTGGATGAGGCCCTGGCCAGCTACGAGGGCGAGGTGACGGTCCGCTACCGACCGTTCCAGCTCGACCCGTCGCCGGTGACGCAGCCCTTGCCCCTGGTGCAGGCGCTCGCCGGAAAGTTCGGTGGTCCGGAGCGCGCCCGGCAGATGGTCGACCACGTGACCCAGGTGGCGGCGGCCGACGGGCTGCGGCTCGACTACGACCGCGCGGTGATCGCCAACACCTTCGACGCGCACCGGCTGGTCTCCTGGGCGACCGACCAGGGCAGGGCGGCGGAGATGGTGGAGGCGCTCTACCAGGCGCACTTCAACAACGGGGTCGACGTCGGCTCGCGGGAGGCGCTGGCCACCCTGGCCGGTGAGATCGGTCTCGACGCGGCCGACGCGCGCCGGTTCCTCGACTCCGACGAGCGCGTCTCCGACGTCGCCGCCGACCTGGCCGCCGCCCGGGATCTGGGCATCACCAGCGTGCCGACCTTCGTGCTGGCCGGGAAGTACGCGGTTTCCGGCGCGCAGGAGGTGCAGACGTTGCTTGCCGCGCTCGCCGAGGTCGAGCAGCGCGAGTCGGCCACCCACTCACACTGAGTTACCAACGGCCGGGCGTCCGGCATCGATGATCACGATGTTTCACGTGCAACAACATTGATGCCGATGCCTGGTCAGACCGGCCTGGCCAGCCCTTCCACCACCTGGGCTCCCGGTAGCGCACCCAATGCCGGCCCCGGCAGCGCTATCTTGCTGTGCCGTACGCCGGACCCGACGATCACGTGCGGTGTGGCGATGACCCGCGCGTCCACCAGGATCGGCCACTGCGCCGGCAGCCCGATCGGGGTGATGCCGCCGTACTCCATGCCGGTCAACTCGACAGCGTCGTCCATCGGGGCGAAGCTCGCCTTGCGGACGTCCAACGCCCGGCGGGCCACCCCGTTCACGTCGGCCCGGGTGGTGGCCAGGATGATGCAGGCCGCGTAGCGGACCACACCCTCACGCTTGCCCGCCACCACGACACAGTTGGCCGACACGTCCAACCCCACCTCGTACGCCGCGCAGAACGCCGCGGTGTCGGCGAGGTCCGCGTCGATCGGCGCGACCAGCACGTCGTTGACGTCCACCGGCGCGTCGGCCGGCCACTGCGCGATGGCCTCCGCTACCGGCGGGGCGAGCAGATCCAGGCGGGCGCGGGCCGGTTCGGTCTTCAGCGTTCCCATCACGGGTGCGATCCTCGCATCCGCGACGCTGAACCGCCCAGCGGCTCCCCGGCCCCCCGGCGACGCCACCGGACCGGGCCGGATCGATCCGGCGCTCAACTGCCCGCGAGGAACGCGTTGTCGCGCATGAAGGAGCGGTCGCGGGCAGCCGCCAACTCCTCCTCGCGCTGAGCCTTGGCCCGTTGCAGCTCCAGATCCTCGAACGCGTGCCGGACACCCAGCCGGATCACGCCGTAGAGGAAGACGAAGCCGAAGACGTAGAGGATCACAGTGGTGACGACAGCGAACATGACGTCACGGTAAGACGAACGTGAACCGTTGTTGCTCTCATTTCCGGCCGGTTCCCCCGTACGTGTCGGCCAGGTGGTCGGCGGCTGGCGGCGGGCGGCCCGGACGCTGATCTCGTCGTCGCGCAACCGGCCCAGCACCGCACGGCCCAGACTGCCGGACGCCCCGGTGACCAGAGCCCTCATCTCGTCCTCCTGCCAACCGATCCGATCCGTACCTGGCGTCGACGAGACGGCGCCGCAACCCGTGACGGCCGACGCCACTCACCCCGATCGGATCAGGTCCAACACGGTGAGCAGCGCGAAGAACGCGATCACGATCTCGTTGACGATCCAGGCATGCCCCTCGGCCCATTCCCGCATCCGGGTCAGCACCCGCGAGGCCCTGCTCCCCAGCAGCAGCAACGCCAGCAGAGGCAGCGCGAGCAGAAGCACTGTGAGCAGCACGAACGGCACCAGGTGCCACCACGGCAGATCATGACGGGCCACACTCGCCCCGACGGTGGCCATGGTCAGGTCGTCGGTGGGCGTCGCCACGAAGAGCAGCGCACCCAGTCGCAGCGCCCGCGCCGTACCGGCGTGCTCGATGCTGCCCAGCCAGCGCGGCGGCCCGGAGCGGTCCCGGCGGACCCAGATCAGCACGGCCAGGCACACCAGCAGGGCCAGCACCACCAGGTCGATGACGGGACCTCGATCGACCTTCCCGGCGACGGCGCTGGCGTCGGCGGCCACTCCGCCCACCAGGCGGGTGAACAACCAGGCCACCGTCACCCCGGCGGCGACCACCAGCCCCGCGCCGGCGAGGAAGCCCAGCGACGCCGCCCGGGGCCGGTCCGACGAGGCCAGGAAAACGGCCACCACCAACTGCGTCCCGGCGACCATGACCACGGCGAGCGGCAGAATGGTCAGGAGGTTCATCGCCCGCCATCCTTCCGGCACGAACGGGCGGGACACGGCCGAATCCCCGGATCACCCGGCCTGTCGCGCACTCCCGCCCACCACGACCCGGCCGGCCAACAACGCCCCGAGCAGCGCCAGCCCAGCGGTCACCACGAGCGTCGTCGTGTAGCTGGCCGGGCCCGGCGCACTTCCCGCCGCCAACACGGCCCCGGTCAACGCGAGCACGGTCGCCGCGAACAGAGAGTCGCTCAGCTGCAGTGAGGAGCTGTTGCGGCCCTGCTCACCTGGTGCGGACAACTCCAGGGTGAGCACCGACAACGACGGATAGAGCAGCCCCATGCCCAGACCGGCGATCGCCCAACCGAGCACGGCGACGGCCACCGGCAGCTCGGGCCGGACGGCCAGCGCGACAGTGGCGGTGCCGACCGTGATGCAGGTCAACCCGGCACGCGGCAGACTGGCCCGCGACGCTGGCACCGGGATCCGGCCCTGCAACCAGGAGCCCGCCGACCACGCCAGCGCGCCGACAGTGAGGACCAGCCCGGCCGCCGTCGGGGAGAGGCCCCGTTCCCGGGAGAGCATCAGCGGGATGACCACTTCGGCGCCGACGAAGGCCGCCGACGCCAGCCCCCGCAGCCCCACCACTGTGGGCAACCCGCGCGCGGCCCGGAGGAACCCGGCCGGCAGAAGGCGCGGGGCGCAGACCAGCAGGCCGACGACGGCGAGCGCGACAAGCACCAGAGCTGTGACACCGCGCTGCTGTCCCCCGATGTGCAGCAGTGCGGCACTCACCGCGGCCCCGCACGCCCAACCGATCCGCGCGGCCGCACCCGTCGGCGGGCGCGTTGTAACACTTCGGCCCAGCGACCGCAGGCCGGGATGGATCAGCAGCACCGCCGGAACGGCCACGGCCGGCACGGCCAGGAAGACCCACCGCCAGCCCAGGTACTGCACGATCAGGCCGGCGACAGCCGGCCCGACAAGCGACGGTACGACCCACGCCGCCGCGAACGCAGCGAAGATCCGCCGGTGCAGCTCCTGCGGGTACGCCTGCCCGACGATCACGTAGAGCGCCACCGAGAGCAGCCCGGAGCCGAAACCCTGCACGACCCGCCCGACGACCAGCGCGCTCATCACGGGGGCGGTCCCGGCGATCAGCAACCCGACCACGAACCAGGCGACGCCATGCCACATCGGCCCCTTGGGACCCCGCGCGTCGCACCAGATGCCGGAGACCACCATGGCCAGCACACCGGTGGCGAACGGGCCACCGAACGCGATCCCGTAGAGCGCCAGCCCGTCCAGGCTGCGCGCGACGGTCGGCATCGCCGTACCGACCGCCAACGCCTCGAACGCGAGGAGTGAGATCAGCGCGACACTGCCCACCGTCATCGCGCGCAGCCGCGGTGCGAAGAGGCCCGGTGCGGCGGGTGTGGCGGTGACGGCTGTGCTCGGCATCGACCGAGCATGCGACCTCAACCCTGATTCATGTCAACCGTCCGGTGACCTGGCTCTCGTCAGGCGTCCTGCAGCGCCTCCCCGACACCGCGCACCAGGCCGGAAAAATGCTGGTCTGCCAGCAGGTGACCGGCGGTGATCACCACAGCGATCGGCCACTCGATGACCTGTAGCGCGGCGAGCACCCCGAGCCCGGCGTAGTAGGCGACCTTGTCCGGTGGTGGCACCGCCACCTCACCCAGCATCGGCAGTTGCACCCGCCGGTTGTACATCGTGACGTTCTCCCGTGAACCGTTGAGATGTCGCGTCAGCGTGCTCATGCCGGCCTCCCCATGTCCGGTGATGGTCGTCGGGTTCCACGGCCCATCCCGTCCATGCGCCAGCGACTGCGGAAAATTCCGCCACTCAGGGGGCATAACGGATGGCAGGTCGGGAAGCCAGGCCGCCGGACGTGAGTGCGGTGGGAGGACGACATGGCCAAGGTCAGGACGATCGGCAACAGGGAGCCGGGCCGGCGCCCGTCCAGCCGTACGCCTCGATGACGGCGGCGGGTCGCGCTGCCGGCCGGATCCTGCCGTCCTTCGGCGTGCCGCACCTGGTCGGCGAGGCGTCCCGGTCGGTCAGCTCGGCCGCGGTCCGGCTGGCCCGGTCGGCCGGGCTGACGCGGCGTCGGGTCTGGTCCCGACCGGGCCGGCACCACATCGAGGTGCACGGTGTCTGCCAGGACGGTGGCAACCGGCTGGCCCGTCAGGTGGAGGGCGCACTGGAGCAGATGCCCGGGGTGGCCTGGGCCCGGGTCAACGCACCCTCCGGCCGGGTGGTGGTCGCCGTCCAAGCCCCCGAGCCGACGTTGCGCGACCTGATCGCCACCATCGACCGCGTCGAGCGGACCTGCGACCACGAACCCGACCCGGAGATCCCACCGCCGCACCCACCGGAGGAGGGGCCGCGCACGCCACGCACCCTCGGCGCGCTCGCCTCGGACGCGTTGGGCCTGACCATCTCGGCGGCCACCCGGATCCTGCCGTTCGCGCCGCTGCCCGGTGAGGTGGCGGGCCTGCTCTCCGCAGTGGATCTTCAGCCGAAGCTGCACGAGTTCATCGGCAGACGGCTGCGCTCCGACCCGCGCGCCGACATCCTCTTTCCGCTGGCCGAGGCGGTGGTGCAGGGCTTGACCGGCCGCTGGACGGGCATCGTCCTGGACGGCGCCCAACGGGTCGTGCAGTGGGGTGAGGATCGGGCCCAACTCTCCGCCTGGGAGAAGGCCGAGCCACGGCTGACCGGCGACGCCGAACGGGCCACCGCCCGCTGGCCGGTGATCGAACGTCCGCGGCCGAAGCCGGACGGCCCGGTCGAGCGGTACATCAACCGCATGCTTGCCGCCGGCGCGGCCGCCGGTGCGGCGGCGGTGCCGTTCGCCGGCCCGAAGCGGGCCACCGCGCTGGGCCTGTCCGCGCTGCCGAAGGCGCCAGGCAGCGGCCGCGAGGGGTACGCGGCTCAGCTCGGCCGGATGCTGGCGCGGCGTGGTGTGATCGCGATGGACCGGAGTGTGCTGCGCGAACTGGACCGGATCGACACGCTCGTGCTCGACGCCGCTGTGCTCGGCTCGGACCGGGGCGTCCTGGCCGATCTGGCGCCGGCGGCCGACGCGGACGTCGACCAGGTGGCCGAGCGGGCGTTCGCGTTGTTCGACCCCGACGAGCCGTCCGCTTCCCGGACGGCGGACGGCTGGCGGCTCGGGCCGCTGGAAAAGATGCCCGCGAACGACTCGGACATCCCGGACGCGGCCCGGTTGCGGTCCGCTGGCGGCCAACTCCTCGGCCTCGCCCACGGCGACCGGCTCGCCGCCCTGTTGCGGGTCGAGCCGGAACCCGCGCCGGGCGTCGACGGCCTGCCCGCCGCCGCCCGACATGCCGGCCTGCGGCTGGTCGTCGCCGGCGGCGACGAGCAGCGGTACGGCTTCGCCGACGCGATGCTCCCCGGCGGCGACCAGTTGGCCGAGTCGGTACGCGCGTTGCAGCGCGACGGCGCAGTGGTGATGCTGGTCTCCGCGGACCGGAAGGCACTCGGCGCGTCCGACTGCGGTCTCGGGTTCGCCGCTCCGGAAGAGCTGCCGCCCTGGGGCGCGCACCTGCTGGTCGGTGCCGACCTGCGGGTGGTGGCGCTGGTGATCGAGGCGACCGGGGTGGCCCGGCGTACGGCTCAACAGAACATCCGGCTGGCCATGGCCGGCACCGGTCTCGGGGCGTTGGGCGCGTTCACCGCCCCACCGACCCAGTTGCCGCACCGGGCGCTCGTCGCGGTCAACGGCGCGGCCGGGCTGGCCTTCGCCAACGGGGTCTGGCAGGCCCGCCGGTTGCACGACCAGTCGGACACCCCGGCGCCCGTGGCAACGGCCTGGCACCTGATGCCCGTCGGCACCGTGCTCGACCACCTGCGCTCCACCCCGGACGGCCTGGCCGGCGCCGAGGCGCAGCGCCGACGCCACGGTTCCGGTGACAACGGCGGCGCCGCACCCGGAAGTGGCGGGCTGCTGCGTGCCTTCGTGGACGAGTTGTCCAACCCACTCACTCCGGTGCTGGCCGCCGGGGCGGTGCTCTCCGCGTCGTTCGGCTCACTTGTCGACGCCGCGCTGGTGGGCAGCGTGGTCGGTGGGTCCGCCCTGATCGGGGCGGTGCACGAACGCAACACGGAAAGGTCGCTGGCGGAGCTGCTGTCGCGCTCGGCGGTGACCGCCCGGGTCCGCCGGGACGGCGCCGAGCAGGTTCTCGCCGCCGAGGACCTGGTCCTCGGGGACGTCATCGCCCTCGAACCGGGCGACTCGGTGCCCGCAGACTGCCGGGTGCTCGAGTCGGTGGGCCTGGAGGCCGACGAGTCGTCGCTGACCGGTGAGTCGCTGCCGGTCGCCAAGTCCAACCGACCGGTGGTAGCCGCCGCCATCGCCGACCGACACTCGATGCTCTACGAGGGCACCACAGTCGCCGCCGGGCACGGCACCGCAGTGGTGGTGGCGACCGGCAACGACACCGAGTCCGGACGCAGCCTGGCGTTGGTGCGGCAGGCACCCCCCACCAGTGGGGTGGAGGCTCGGCTCGGCGCGTTGACCAGCGCCGCCATCCCGTTGGCGGCCGGTTCCGCTGTGGCGGTGGCCGGCGCGGGCCTGCTTCGAGGCGTACCCCTTGCCGAAACGGCGGCGACCGCCGCGAACCTCGCCGTGGCGTCCGTGCCGGAGGGGCTGCCGTTCCTGGTCAGCGCGGCGCAGCTGGCCGCGGCCCGGCGGCTGGCCGAGCACGGCGCGTTGGTCCGCAACCCGCGCACCATCGAGGCGCTGGGCCGGGTGGACGTGCTCTGCTTCGACAAGACCGGCACCCTCACCGAGGGCAAACTGCTGCTGGCCGGGGTCGGCGACAGCGTCGGCGACCGGTACGCCCCGCTGGACCGGTTGGACGACCGACTCCGGATGACGCTGGCCGCGGCGCTGCGGGCCACCCCCGCCGCGAAGAATCCGGAGGAGTTGGCGTTGCAGACCGACCGGGCGGTCCGGCGGGGCGCCGGCGAGGCCGGGGTGGTGGAGCAGACCGGTGCCGCCGGGTGGCGGGCCGCCGGGGGGCTGCCGTTCGAGCCGTCCCGCGGCTACCACGCCAGCATCGGACAGACCGACGGTCACCTGTTGTTGAGCGTCAAGGGTGCTCCGGAGACGGTGCTGCCGCGCTGTTCGTCCCGGCGCTTGGACGGTCGTCAGGAGCCGCTGGACGACGCCGGTCGCGCGGAGCTGGAGCGGATGCTCGCCGACCGGGCCGGTGCGGGAAACCGGATCCTGGCAGTCGCGGAGTGCCCGGTGAACGACCCGAAGGTGACGGACTCCGACGTTCGAGGGCTGACCTTCGTGGGTTTCCTGGCCCTCGCTGACGGTGTCCGGGAGAGCGCGGCCCCGGCGGTACGCCGGATCCGGCAGGCCGGCGTGCACACCATCATGATCACTGGGGATCACCCGGCCACCGCGGAGGCGATCGCCGCCACCATCAGTGAACACGACGAACAGCGGGTGGTCACCGCCGCCGAACTCGACAAGCTGGACGACGACGCGCTCGCCGAGCGGTTGGCCAACACCGACGTGGTGGCCCGCTGCACCCCTGCGCACAAGGTGCGGATCATCCAGGCGTTGCAGAAGTGCGGGCGGACCGTGGCGATGACCGGCGACGGCGCCAACGACGCCCCGGCGATCCGGCTGGCCGACGTCGGCATCGCCCTCGGTCAACGGGGCACCCCGGCCGCCCGCGCGGCAGCCGACCTGGTGGTCACCGACGACCGGCTGGAAACCATCATCGCCACCCTGATCGAAGGGCGGGCGATGTGGTCGTCGGTGCGGCACGCGCTCAGCATCCTGGTCGGAGGCAACCTCGGCGAGATCGCGTTCAGTGTGCTGACTGCTGCGGCGACCGGCCGATCCGCGCTCACCGGACGACAACTCCTACTGGTCAACCTACTCACCGACCTGGCGCCGGCGCTCGCCATCGCGGTCCGGCCACCCGCGTCGGACCGCACCGACGCGCTGCTCCGGGAGGGCCCGGACACGGCGCTCGGCGAGAGCCTCACCAGAGAGATCGGGCTGCGGGCGGCAGCCACCACGCTGGGCGCTACCGCGGGCTGGACGTTGGCCCGCTACACCGGACGCCGTCAGCGGGCCGGCACCGTCGCCCTGGTCTCCCTGGTCGGCACCCAACTCGGACAGACCATCCTGGCGGGCGGCACCAGCCCGGCCGTGCTGGCCTCCACGGCGGCGTCACTGGGCGTGCTCGTCGTGGTCGTGCAGACGCCGGGCGTGAGCCAGTTCTTCGGCTGCACCCCGCTCGGGCCGGTGGGCTGGACCATCGGGGCCGGGTCGGCGCTCGGCGCGACCTTCGCCAACGGCGCGCTCACCAAGCTTGTGGAACGTCTCCCGGAGGCCCGACCCAACCGGACCGAATCCGGTGCCGAGCCTGCGGCGGACGGTGGTTCCGCCAACTGACCGGCGGCGGAACTAGCGCGTCGGGAAGGCCTCCCGTACCGGGCCCGACTCGGCCCAGCAGTGGCCGCCCCGGAACTCGACGCCCGGGATGTTCTCGACGAGTCGGCTGATGTCCGCGACGCTGGCCAACGAGGCGGTCGGACTGCCCCGCAACTCCTCACCGGCCGTGTCGAGGTCGTCCTCCTCAGCGGGCCAGTCGATCCCGGCGGATCGCAGATCGGCCACCGCGTGACCGGTCACGGCAGCCGAATCGGTGACAACCACGTCGACACGGCAGTACAGGTGCAGGATGACGGGCTCCGGCTGTTCGTCCACCCACGAATCATGGCGAGCGCGGTGCCGGGTGAAAAGCCGATTCCTCAGTGCTGGCGGTCCACCAGCCGCCAGGAGGTGAGCCGCATGCCGACGGCTCATCGGGGTACCGGAGCGGCAGGAGGTGGGCACGATGGCGGAGCAACCCCAGGTCACGTTCATCGGCACCGCGACGACTGTGCTGCGGATCGGCGGCTTCACCCTGCTGACCGACCCGAACTTCCTGCACCGGGGTCAGCGCGCGTACCTGGGCAAGGGGTTGTGGTCGCGCCGACGCACGGACCCGGCGCTGCGGATCGCCCAGCTCCCAGAACTGGACGCGGTGGTCCTCTCCCACCTGCACGGCGACCACTTCGACCGGGTGGCCCGTCGGGAACTGGACCGCGAGCTGCCCATCGTCACCACCCCCGCTGCGGAACGAAAGCTGCGCCGCTGGGGCTTCCGGGCCGCCCAGGGCCTACCGACCTGGTCGTCCCGGGAGCTGCACCGCGACGGTACGACAGTGCGGCTGACCTCGATGCCCGGCCAGCACGGCCCGGGCGCACTGGATCTGCTGATGCCCGACGTGATGGGCACGATGATCGACGTGGAACGGTCCGGGCGGCGGGAGTTCCGGCTCTACGTCACCGGCGACACTCTCAACCGGCCGCTACTCACCGCCATCCCCGAACGCTACCCGGACATCGACGCGATGCTGATCCACCTCGGCGGCACGACGGTCGCCGGGATCCTGCTCACCATGGACGCCCGCCAGGGCGCGGACCTGGTGGAGCTGGTCCGTCCACAGCTGACCGTGCCCATCCACTACGACGACTACCCGGTGTTCCGCTCACCGCTGGCGCACTTCGTCGACGAGGCCCGCCGCCGTGGCTGGGCGAAGCAGGTACGCACCATCGCCCGCGGCGAGACCGTCCCGCTCACTCCGCCCGCCTGACGGCGCTGTCGGCTCCGGGGGCTCCGGCCCCGGCCCCGGCGGCCAGATGACAAAGAGCGATATACCTCAGAGTCATATTCATACCCCAGAGTCATAACGCTCGCACCGAATACCTCGCCCCACCCCGACCTGCCGGCACGGATCGCCGGAGTACGCGAATCGCCGCCGGCCGGCGGACCGGCGGCGGCGATCATTGACAGGCGCGAAGGTCAGCCGCGCTCGGAAATGGCCTCGATGAGGTCGCCGACCGGGCGCTCGGGGAGGGAACGGGCCACATCGGCCACCGCCACGATGCCCACCAGTTCGTGGCCATCGATCACCGGCAGCCGGCGTACCTTGTGCTGGCCCATTGTGCGAAGGATCTCGGCCGCGTCGTCGTCCGCGCCGATGGTCACCGCCTCGCCCTGTGCCAGCTCACCGGCCGTCACGTTGGCCGGGTCGCGACCCTCGGCCAGCACCTTCACCACGATGTCGCGGTCGGTCAGCATGCCCTTGAGCCGGTTGTCGTCGCCGCAGATCGGCAGAGAGCCGACCCCCAATTCGGCCATCCGCTTCGCGGCCGCCTTCAGGTCGTCCTGCTCGCGAACACAGGTCACATCGTTCGTCATGATCTCGCGTGCCGTAGGCATTGGTATGACACCTCACTTCCGGGGGTTGGTGCCGTTTCTCCTGCCCCGGTCGGCGCCTGCCATGCCGCCCGCTGTGTCGTCACCACTCGTCCGAGCGGAGAGGGGCCCGGTAGCGTCACTGATCCGCATCGAAGCAATGTGGAGGCGAGGATGCCCGAACCAACCCGTGCGGTCGCCCTGGCGGCGTTGACCGAACTGTGGGAGCAGTGGGGCGCGGGTTGATCGAGGCGATCGAACCCGAGCCGGGCTTGGTCGGCCCGCTGGCAAAGGACTACGAGTGCGTCGCTGAGGCGATCGCCGTAGCCGCCGCTGCCCCGCTGCGGCAGCCTTGAGTGCTTTGTCGGCCAAGGCGCTGCACCGAACCGATCGCGCGATCGTCAGGCTGCCTCAGCCATTGATCGACTGATGGGCGAGGATGGACGACGTAGCTGTGTTCGGGAACGAGATCAACCGAGGAAAGTGCTCGTGGAGCCCAGGGGACTCGAACCCCTAACCCCTGCCTTGCAAAGGCAGTGCTCTGCCAGTTGAGCTAGGGCCCCGCGGGTGGCCTTGGCGACGATCGCTCGTCGCCGGGCCGAGCGTCAGCGCAGGTCGGGCGCGGTGGTCGCCTCGTGCCACAGGGCACGCTCGTCGTTCGACGCCTTGATCTTGTTGAACACGACGGCGGCCACACCGACGACGCCAGCCAGAATCAGCAGCTTCTTGAACATGGGGCGACCCCTCGCGCTCGACTACCGTCGGACGACATGCGGTGGGGCTAGATGGAATCGAACCATCGACCTCAGAGTTATCAGCTCTGCGCTCTAACCGACTGAGCTATAGCCCCGCGTTGCGACGAGCAAGATTAACCCATCCGCTGCGCCGGCCCCAAATCGGGGTCCAGCTTGCGAGCCAGGCCCGTCGCCGCCTGCAAAACCTACCCGAGTACGGGACGCCGGAGCGACCGCTTTCCGCGGTGCCCCGGCGTCCCGGTCACTCAGTCCCGCTCGGCGAGGGTCAGCTCGATCCCGCCGACCAGGTCAGCGCAAACGTTGTAGACGAACGCGCCAAGGGTGGCCAGCGCGGTGAACAGCACCACGTTGACCAGGCCGATCAGCGCCGAGCTGAGGATCACGCCCTTGGCGGTGATCTGGAAGCCGCTGGTGCTCTGCCCACCGCCGGCGTTGACCAGATCACTCAGGCTGTCGTTGACGCTCTGGAACACACCCATCGCGTCCAGCGCCAGGTAGAGCACCGAGGTGGCGACCACCACGACGATGAAGAGCACCACCGACACCGCGAATGCGAACTTCATCACGGACCAGGGGTCGATCCGCTTGAGGTTCAGCCGGGCCCGACGCGGTCCGCGGGAGGCGGCCGAGCTGACCGACGTACGCGCGGCACGCACCGCGTCACCGACGCGGGCTGCGCCGACGGCGGACGCGTTGCCGATTCCCGGTGGCAGGCCACCACCGCTGGCCGGGCGGCCGGCAGCGGCGGCCGTACGCGTCGCGTCCGGCTGCGGCTGGGTCATCCCGGGTGTGATCCGCGGCTGGGTGCCGGTGGACCCGGTTGACGCCGCCTGACCGGGCCGGAGACCGATTGGCTGGGTGGTCGCCGGACGTGCCGAGGGTGCCGCCGCCGGACCAGGAGGACTGGTGGCGGCCGACGTCGGCGCCTCGGCGCTGGGCGTCTCGGTCTTGTCGCTGGACTCGCCATCTTCGCCCGGCTGCTCCGGCGGGGGTGTCATACCTGGAGCCCTGGTGAACTTCGGGGCAGGCGCGTCGGCGGGGACCGTCGCCCGGCCCACGGCCGCGCGGCCGGTCGCTGGTGTGCCGCCCTTGGCGGCCTCCTCGTCGACCGGTTTGGCCGAGGTCCCCGAGTTCCCCGACTTCGCCTGTGTCTCCGTCATTCAACTAGTCCTGTTCGTCAGGCTCGTCGGCATTGCGAGCAATCGCCACGATAGTCACGCCGTCCGGGAGGTCCATCAGCTTGACCCCCATTGTGTTCCGGTCACGCGTACGCCGTACAGGCTTCACCGGAGTCCGAATGACACCACCGTTGCTGGTGATCGCGAACAGCTCGTCGTCCGGATCGATCACCACCGCGCCAACCAGACCACCGCGCCGTTCGGTGATCTTTGCAGTCAACACGCCCTTACCTCCCCGGCCCTGCACCGGGTATTCCTCGATCGGGGTTCGCTTCGCGTATCCCCCGTTCGTGGCCACCAGAACGTCCAAACCATCCCGCACGACTTCCATGGCGAGCAGGACGTCGTCGTCCGTGAAGCGCATGCCGATCACGCCCGACGTGGCCCGGCCCATCGGCCGCAACGCCTCGTCCGAGGCGTTGAACCGGATCGCCTGCGCCTTCTTCGAGACCAGCAGCAGGTCGTTCTCCGGCGCAACCAGCGCAGCACCGACCAGCTCGTCCTCATCGCGCAGGTTGATCGCGATGATGCCGCCGGAACGGTTGGAGTCGAACTCCTCGAGCCGCGTCTTCTTCACCAGGCCGTTCTTCGTGGCCAGTACCAGATAGGGGGCTACCTGGTAGTTCGGGATCTCAATGATCTGCGCGATCTGCTCGTCGGGTAGGAAGGCGAGCAGATTGGCCACGTGTTGGCCCTTGGCTACCCTACTGGCCTCCGGCAACTCGTACGCCTTGGCCCGGTAGACGCGGCCCTTGTTCGTCAAGAACAAGATCCAGTCGTGGGTTGAGCAGACGAAGAAGTGGCTGACGATGTCGTCCTGCCGCAGCGTGGCGCCGCTGACGCCCTTACCGCCGCGCCGCTGGGAGCGGTACAGATCGACCTTGGTCCGCTTGGCGTACCCGGTGCGGGTGATCGTGACGACCACGTCCTCGCGGGCGATGAGGTCCTCCATCGAGACCTCGCCGTCGAACGGGATGATCTGCGTCCGCCGGTCGTCGCCCCACTTGGTGACGATCTCGCCCAGCTCCTCCGAGACGATCTTCCGCTGCCGCTCGGGCTTGGCGAGGATGTCCTTGAGGTCGGCGATCTCGATCTCGAGCTTCGCCAGGTCGTCGATGATCCGCTGCCGCTCCAGGGCGGCGAGCCGGCGCAGCTGCATGTCCAGGATCGCGGTCGCCTGGATCTCGTCGATCTCCAGCAGCCGGATCAGGCCCTGCCGGGCATCGTCCACCGTCGGAGAGCGCCGGATCAGGGCGATCACCTCGTCCAGCGCGTCCAGCGCCTTGCCCAGGCCGCGCAGGATGTGTGCCCGCTCCTCGGCCTTGCGCAGCCGGTACGCGGTCCGCCGGCGGATCACGTCGATCTGGTGCTCGACGTAGTAGCGCAGGAACTGGGCCAGGTTGAGCGTGCGCGGCACCCCGTCGACCAGGGCCAGCATGTTGGCGCCGAAGGTCTCCTGGAGCTGGGTGTGCTTGTAGAGGTTGTTCAGCACGACCTTCGCGACCGCGTCGCGCTTGAGCACCAGGACGATCCGCATGCCGGTACGACCGGAGGACTCGTCGCGGATGTCGGCGATCCCGGCGAGCTTGCCCTCCTTGATCAGCTCGGCGATCCGCTCGGCGAGGTTGTCCGGGTTGACCTGGTAGGGCAGCTCGCTGACGACCAGGCAGGGGCGGCCCCGCTTGTCCTCCTCGACCTCCACCACGGCGCGCATCCGGATCGAGCCGCGACCGGTGCGGTACGCGTCCTGGATCGCTGTGGTGCCGACGATCAGGCCGTGGGTCGGGAAGTCAGGGCCCTTGACGATGCCGAGCAGGGCTTCGAGGGTGGTTTCCTCGTCCTCCTCCGGGTGCTCCAGGCACCACTGCACCGCCGCGCCGATCTCCCGCAGGTTGTGCGGCGGAATCTTGGTGGCCATGCCGACCGCGATGCCCTCGGAGCCGTTCACCAGGAGGTTGGGGATTCGCGACGGCAGGATGGTGGGCTCCTTGGCCCGGCCGTCGTAGTTGTCCTGCAGGTCGACGGTGTCCTCGTCGATGTCCCGCAGCATCTCCATGGCGAGGGGGTCGAGCTTGCACTCGGTGTATCGCATGGCGGCGGCCGGGTCGTTACCCGGCGAGCCGAAGTTGCCGTTGCCGTCGACCAGCGGGTAGCGCAGCGACCAGGACTGCGCCATCCGGACCAGCGCGTCGTAGATCGCCGAGTCGCCGTGCGGGTGGAACTGACCCATCACGTCACCGACGACGCGGGAGCACTTCACGTAGCCGCGGTCCGGACGGTAGCCGGAGTCGAACATCGCGTAGAGGATCTTGCGGTGGACCGGCTTGAGGCCGTCCCGGACGTCCGGCAGCGCGCGACCGACGATGACGCTCATCGCGTAGTCGAGGTAGGAGCGCTGCATCTCCACCTCGAGCCCGACCGGTTCGATCCGGTCGTGCGCGACCACCGCGGCGATGGCCTCGGCGGGAACCTCGGGCTCGTTCGGTGTGGACTCGGGAGAATCGGTCACTGTATACCCTTATCAGACTCAGAGTCGTTTTCGTGCTGTGGATAACGGCTGTGGATACCGGCCAAGCTGTGGATAACTCTGTGGACCGCCGGATCGGCCGGGCACCGCCCGGCCGATCCGCAGCAGTCCGTCAGATGTCCAGGAACCGCACGTCCTTGGCGTTGCGCTGAATGAACGACCGGCGCGCCTCGACGTCCTCACCCATCAGCACACTGAACAACTCGTCGGCGGTCGCCGCGTCGTCGAGAGTGACCTGACGCAGGGTACGCGTCGCCGGGTTCATTGTGGTTTCCCACAGCTCGGGATAGTTCATCTCGCCGAGGCCCTTGAAGCGCTGAATGTCGTCCGGCTTGGCGTTCGGCTTCTTCTGCTGCCGCAGCGCGATCAGACCGTCCCGCTCGCGGTCGGAGTACGCGTACTGGGCGTCGTCGCCCTTCTTGTTCCACTTGATCTTGTAGAGCGGCGGGGCGGCCAGGTAGACGTTGCCCATCTCGACAAGCGGACGCATGAAGCGGAACAGCAGGGTGAGCAGCAGCGTCTGGATGTGCTGGCCGTCGACGTCCGCGTCGGCCATCAGCACCACCTTGTGGTACCGCAGCTTCTCCATGTCGAAGTCGTCGTGGATGCCGGTGCCCAGCGCGGTGATCAGCGCCTGGACCTCGTTGTTCTTCAGCACCCGGTCGATCCGGGCCTTCTCCACGTTGAGGATCTTGCCGCGGATCGGCAGGATCGCCTGGGTCCGCGGGTCGCGACCCTGCTTGGCCGAGCCGCCGGCCGAGTCACCCTCGACGATGAACACCTCGGACTCGCGGGGGTCGGTCGACTGGCAGTCGGCCAGCTTGCCCGGCATCGAGCCAGACTCCAGCAGCGACTTGCGCCGGGCCAGCTTGCGCGCCTGCTGCGCGGCAATCCGGGCGCGGGCCGCCTGGGACGCCTTCGTGATGATCATCTTGGCCTCGGCCGGGTTGCGGTCGAACCAGTCGACCAGCCGGTCGTTGCAGACCCGCTGCACGAAGCTCTTCACCGGGGTGTTGCCCAGCTTGGTCTTGGTCTGGCCCTCGAACTGCGGATTGGCCAGCTTGACCGAGATGATCGCCGCGAGCCCTTCGCGGATGTCCTCGCCGGAGAGCTTCTCGTCGCCCTTGAGGAGCTTCTTGTCGGTGCCGTACCGGTTCACAACGCTGGTCAGCGCGGACCGGAAGCCCTCCTCGTGGGTGCCGCCCTCGTGGGTGTTGATCGTGTTGGCGAAGGTGTAGACCGACTCGCCGTACGACTCGTTCCACTGCATGGCGATCTCGAGGGACATGCCCTCCTCTTCGGCCTCGAACTCGACCACTGTCTTGTGGATCGGGCTCTTCGAGGCGTTGAGGTGCCGGACGAAGTCGGCGATGCCGCCCTCGTAGTAGAAGGTGACCTCGCGCTGCCGGCCGTCCTCCTCCTCGGCCACCCGCTCGTCGAGCAGGTGGATGCGCAGGGCGCGGTTGAGGAAGGCCATCTCCTGCAGACGCCGGTAGATGGTCTGGAAGTCGAAGTCGACGGTCTCGAAGACGTCGGGGTCGGGCCAGAAGGAAACCGCCGAGCCGGTGCGGTCGGTGGCCTCGCCCTTCTCCAGCGGGCTCGGCTTGGAGTTGGTGTAGTGCTGCCGCCACACGTTGCCGGACTTGTGGATCTCGACGAACATCTTGGTGGAGAGCGCGTTCACCACTGAGACACCGACGCCGTGCAGACCGCCGGAGACCGCGTACGCCTTGCCGTCGAACTTGCCACCCGCGTGCAGGATGGTCAACGCGACCTCGACACCGGGCTTCTTGAGCTTCGGGTGGAGGTCGACGGGGAAACCACGGCCGTTGTCGGTGACCCGGACGCCGCCGTCGGCGAGCAGCACCACGTCGATGGTGTCGCAGTATCCGGCCAGCGCCTCGTCGACCGCGTTGTCGACGACCTCCCAGACGAGGTGGTGCAGACCGCGCTCGCCGGTGGACCCGATGTACATACCGGGCCGCTTGCGAACCGCCTCCAGCCCCTCGAGAACGGTGATCGACTCTGCGCCGTACTCCTGCTTGTCCTGCGCTGCCACCCTCGGCCACTTTCTCGCGTCAGCCGCGCCGGTAGGGCGCGTCGGGCGCGGGTTCGGCGGACAGGACGCGACGTCGGCGCGCGGACCGGCACCGGAGAACTCCGGACAGCGGGTCGAACGCGCCGGTCGCCGCGGTTGCCCGCGGATCGCGATCGGCTCGACCCGACGTGGAGAATGAATCTGGGGCCACCGGCCCCGTCTCACTCCCGCACCGGGTCTTCGTCTCGCTGTCAATCCTACTGTGCGTGGGGGACAGAACCACCACTCGGCACCCTCAGCGAGGCGGCTGAGAAGTCCATAGCCGGCAGAACCACGCCGCCCACGACTCCCCCCACACGCCAGGCCCTCATCGCACGCGCCGCCCCGGAACGGGTTGACCCGCTGTCGGGCGGGTCGGGGGTCGCGGCCGAAGCGTCAGTGCCGTACGTTTGCGGCGCCCCGGAACCAGCCTTGATCTTTACCGGTTGGAACCGGGACGATCGACCCGATCGACCCGACACGTGCTCTTTTAAGAGGTGACAGATGGGGCTGGACAACGTCGCGGTGCACTGGCCGCGGACCGGCCGCTTCTACGACCCGGTCGCGCCGGCCGAGTTCGTCGACTTCGGCGAGATCGTCGACCTGCCGCGCATCTCCGCGCCGACCGCGGCGCTGGCCGAGTTGATCGCGAAGACCGGCACCATCCGGGCGACCGCGTACACCGAGCTGGTGGATCTGCTTCTCGGCCTCGAAGGTGTGTTGTACGCCACAGACGCCGCAGCCGAGGACGAGGACCCGGTGATCGACCCGGACGGCTGCTCCTGGATCGCGAGCGGCATCGAACGGTTCGTGGCCGCGCACCGCGCGACCGGCGAGGCGGTCACCTTCGAGTCGGTGAGCATCGTGCTGCGCTCCCTACTCGGCGACGGTCGGTTGGCCGAGCAGCAACTGCGCTGGCTGGAGAGCCGGCTCGACGCGCTGCGCGACGAGCGCGGTGACCCGCCGCAGTGGAACTTCACCTGCGCCGAGCTGGGCGTGCTGGCCGCGTTCTACAGGCGCTGCGCCGAGCGCGGGTTCGCCGTCTACGCCGACGCCTGAGGCGCCGCGTCAGTCTCCGAGGGGGCCGGTCGGTTGGCGGCCGAGATCAGCTGCGTGAGCACCGCGTGCAGGTGTTGCAGGTCCTCGACGGGCAGCCCGAGTCGCTGCACGATCGCGGCCGGGATCAGCTCGGCCTGACTCCGCAGCGCGGCACCGCTGGCGGTGAGGGTGACGGCGAGGCTGCGCTCGTCGCTCGGATCGCGTTCCCGGCGCAGGTAGCCGGCCGCCTCCAGCCGCTTGAGCAGGGGTGACAGCGTGCCCGGGTCGAGCTGGAGCAGGCGACTGAGATCGCGACCGGACAACGGCGCGTGCTGCCAGAGCGCCAACATCACCAGGTACTGCGGGTGGGTGAGCCCCATCGGCTCCAGCAGTGGCCGGTAGACGGCCACCACGCTGCGCGCGGCGACCGAGAGGGCGAAGCAGACCTGCTGTTCCAGGGCCAGCGGGTCGACGCCGTCCGGTCGTTCGCTCATCGGTTGCCCTCTCTCCGCACGGTGACTATCGTACCGATCATTGGTACACCAACCATTGGTGCCCCAAAGGTCTGCTCGGGCGACGGGCGAGAACCGGCGAGGCGACGCGGGGAAGAGGGCGGCAGATGAGCGAGGACGGCGCGATCACCAGGGCCCCGGGCGAGGGCGGCCGACTGATGCGCTGGGCCTTCCGGCACCTCGCCGGCCCAGCCGAGGGCGTGCAGGGCGCGGTGCAGGGCGGCTCGGCCGAGGCCCGCGAGGCGTGGAAACGTGACCTGGCCGAGCGCAAGCGCTTCACCAGGGAGCAGCGGGAGCGCAAGCGGGCAGCCCGCGAGGCCGACCGGCGCGGCTGAACGGCCGGCTCAGCCGTACGTGTCGCGCGGACCCCGGCCGCGCACCCGGCGCGGGCCCTTCCCCCAGGAGGGCGCGGCCGGGCCGTGGATGTGCAGCTTGCGGACCACGTTGTGCCCGACCTCGCTGGCGATCTGCTTGAGCAGCGAGCCGGCGAGCAGCCGCAACTGGGTGGCCCAGGCGGTCGAGCGCGCCTCCACCGTCAGCTCGCCGTTCTCCAACTTCACCGGGCGGCTGTTCTGCGCGACCTCCGCGCCGACGACCCGCTCCCAGGCGCCGAACACGGTGGCCTCGGCCGCCGGCTGCTGCCAGCCGCGCGCCTTCACCAGCCGGTTCAGCACGGCGCTGAGCGGCTGCGGATCGCGCGGATCGGGGCCGGGGCCGGAGTAACCGCGCAACCGCCGCCCCGAGCCGCCGGCAGCGTCGCCGCTGCCGGGAGCACGCCGGGCGCGGGCCGCCGCCTGCCGTCGGGACAGCGCGGCGTCGAGCACCGCCCGGGCCAGCTCCGGCCCGCTGGCGGCCGCCGCCGGCTCACCGCCCGCCGACTCCGCCTTGGGAGTGCGCGCAGCCGGGGCATCGCCCGCCGCTGGCCGATCGGTGCCTGGCTTATCCGACACGGCGTACCGTCCCTTCGCCGACCTGGTAGCGGGTGCCGCGCAGGGCTGCCGGCACGTCGTCGTCCACCGCGCAGGTGACCAGCAGCTGACTCGCCCCGCCGACCAACTCCGCCAACCGCTCCCGGCGGCCGGTGTCCAACTCCGCGAAGACGTCGTCGAGCACCAGCACCGGCTCGATGCCGTCGGCGCGCAACAGGTCGTACCCGGCCAGCCGCAACGCGAGGGCGAACGACCACGACTCGCCGTGGCTGGCGTACCCCTTGGCGGGCAGTGGACCAAGGCTCAGCGCCAACTCGTCGCGGTGTGGGCCGACCAGTGTGGTGCCCCGCTCGATCTCGGCGGAGCGGGACGCGGCCAGGGCCGCCGTCAACGCCTCGGCCAGCGCGGCCCGATCGGTGGTCGGCTCGGCCAGCTCGATCGAGGGCCGGTAGGTGATGCCCGCCGCACCCCGACCGGCGGCCACCGCGTCGTACGCCTTGGCAACGTGCGGGGTGAGCGCGGCCACCAGCTCCAGACGGCCGGCGAGCAGCTCCGCACCGTGCTGGGCCAGGTGGGTGTCCCACACCGCGAGGGTGCCGAGGTCGCCACCCCTGGAGCCACCGGTCTTGCGGGCCAGGTACGCGGTGCGCAGCAGGGCGTTGCGCTGTTTGACGACCCGCTCGTAGTCGGCCCGCACGCCCGCGAACCGGGGCTGCCGGTTGACCAGCAGGTCGTCCAGGTAGCGGCGGCGCTCGGCCGGATCGCCCCGGACCAGCTCAAGATCTTCCGGAGCGAAGAGCACCAGCCGGAGCGCCCCGAGCACGTCTCGGGCCCGCCGTGCCGGTGAGCGGCCCAGTCGGGCCCGGTTGGCCTTGCCGGGCACGATCTCCAGCTCGACAAGGAGTTCGCGGCCGTCGTGCACCACCGCGCAGCGGATGACAGCGGACGTGGCGCCCATCCGGACCAGAGGCGCGTCGGTGGCGACCCGGTGCGAGTCCAGGGTCGCCACGTAGCCCAGCGCCTCGACGAGGTTTGTCTTGCCGACGCCGTTGGCGCCGATCAGGACGTTCGCTCCCGGCTGGAGGTCGACGGCGACCCGCTCGTACGAGCGGAAGTCGACCAGTTCCAGCCGGTGAACGTACACAGGTTGTGGATACCGCTCAGCGCTTGTGGACGGCGTGGCCACCGAACTGCTGACGCAGCGCGGAGACGGCCTTCATGGCGGGCGAGTCGTCCTGCCGCGAGGCGAACCGGGCGAACAACGAAGCGGTGATGACGTTCAGCGGCACCGCCAGCCGGACCGCCTCGTCGACGGTCCACCGTCCCTCGCCGGTGTCCTCCGTGTAGCCGCTCAGATCGGCCAGCTCCGGGTCCTCGTCGAGCGCCCGGTCGAGCAGGTCGAGCAGCCAGGAACGGACGACGGTGCCCTCCCGCCAGGACTTGATGACGCCCGGCACGTTGGTCACCAGCTCCGAGGCTGCCATCAGCTCGTAGCCCTCGGCGTAGGCGTGCATCAGGCCGTACTCGATGCCGTTGTGCACCATCTTCGAGTAGTGCCCTGCACCGACGGGGCCGGCGTGCACGAAGCCGAACTCACCCTCCGGCTTGAGCGCGTTGAAGATCGGCATCAGGCGGTCCACGTGCTCCTGGGCGCCGCCGACCATCAGCCCGTAGCCGTTCTGCCGGCCCCAGACGCCGCCGGAGACCCCGACGTCCATGTAGCCGATGCCCCGCTGGTTGAGCCGCTCCGCGCGGGGCGCGTCGTCGCTGAAGCGCGAGTTGCCGCCGTCGATGATGATGTCGCCCTCGCCGAGCACCTCGGCGAGCTCGTCGATCGTGGCGTCGGTGACACCGGCGGGCACCATGACCCAGACCGCGCGCGGCGACTCAAGCTTCTCTGCCAGGCCCGCGATGGTCGTGACGTCGCTGATCTGCGCGTTGTGGTCGAAGCCGACCACCTCGTGCCCGGCCGAACGCAACCGCTCCCGCATGTTGCCGCCCATACGGCCGAGTCCTACCAGGCCGAGCTGCATGTGTTTCTACCTCCGTGGATCTGGGTGTTGCTGGGCGCGATCAGCGCGAGACGCGGATCGGCATGATGAGGTACCGGTACCCCGGAATGACCTCGCCATCCTCACCAGCGGGAGAGATCACCGCGGGCTTGAAGGCGTCGACGAACGAGAGCACGGCCGTCTGAGCGCCCAGGTTTGCCAGACCGTCGATGAGGTACTGCGGGTTGAAGCCGATGGTCAGTGCTTCACCGGTGAAGGTGGCCTCCATCGCCTCGCTGGCCCGTGCCTCCTCGGAACCGCCGGCCTCGACCACGAGACCGTCGGCGCTGAAGCTGAGCAGCACCGGGGTGGTCCGTTCGGCGACCAGCGCGACCCGCTTGACCACCTCGATCAGCGTGCTGACCGGCACCCGGGCCGCGGCGTTGTGCGTGGCGGGGAAGAGCGACCGCACCGGCGGGTAGTTGGCGCCGTCGAGCAGCCGGCTGGTGGTACGCCGGGTGCCGCCGGCGAGGCCGACCATGCCCTCGCCCGCAGCGCCCTGGGCGAGGGCGAGGGTGACCTCGCCGCCCAGCGGGCCGAGAGCCTTGGCGGTGTCGTTCAGGGTGCGGGCGGGCACCAGGGCGTTGATGCTCACCTCGGGGTCGTCCGGCCGCCACTGGATCTCGCGCAGCGCCAACCGGTAACGGTCGGTGGCGAGCATCGACAGGGTGTCGCCCGACAGCTCCACGCGGACACCGGTCATCATCGGCAACGTCTCGTCGCGACCGGCGGCGATGGCCACCTGGGCCACAGCTGTGGCGAACGCCGCGGCGTCGACGGTGCCGGCGCTCTGCGGCATCTCGGGCAGCGCGGGGTAGTCCTCCACCGGCATGGTGGGCAGGGTGAACCGGGCGCTGCCGCAGACCAGCTCGAGGTGCGCGCCGACCGCGGCGATGTCGACGGGCTTGGCCGGCAGCGCCTTGGTGATCTCGGCGAGCAGGCGGCCGGAGACGAGCGCGGCGCCGTCGGCGTCGCCCTGCACCTCGACTGTCACCTGGCTGGAGACCTCGTAGTCGAACCCGGAGACCCGCAGGTTGCCGTCGGTGACGCGGAGCATCACCCCGGCGAGCACCGGTACGGATGGCCGGTTGGGCAGGCTCTTCGCGGTCCACGCCACAGCCTCGGCGAGCGCGTCGCGCTCCACTCGGAACTTCATCAATGCCTCCGCGTCGACGTCAGCGACAACTCTCTCATGCCGACCGCTGCCTACCGTCCCGCCCGACCGTGCGGGTACCCATCGCACCTTAGGGCGCGGGGACATCGGCTGTGCGCCCGACCCCATGGATCGTGTCGATGCTGACCGGCTGATCCGACAGCGTTCGGCCCGATCCACAGAAAGCCCAACGGTGATGATTGGTTTTTGTTCTCTTAGAAGAGATAACTCATCGTCTTCATCGCACCTGTGCAAACTGTGGAAAACCGGGGTCTGCGCAGGTCAGACAGGTTATCCACCGGTGATTTAGCTGTGGAGAACCGGGGGTACAACCCGCTCGCGTGTCCACAGCCCACCGACGACGGCCGGTTGTCCACCGTTGTCCACCGGTTGTCCACCGGTAATCCACCGACTTTCTCCCCAAGCCTGTGGATCGCGGGGAAGATCACCATTGCCGTCATCCCCAGAACCTTCAACAGCTCGTACACAGGTTGATGATGATCGGTGGATAACCTGACCGGCGTCCCCAGGCGTCCACAGCCTCATACACAGGGTTTCTCCACAGCCTGTGGGTAACTGGCGGAGGACGGACCGTAGTTATCCACCGACGGTGGACAACGAGCTGTGGACAACGAGTGGGGATCGAGGCGGTCACGGCCTCAATGCTGTGGTCTACACCATGTCGAGAGTCCAGCTGACCGACCCAAAAAGAACGCCCGACCGGAGACCCGGTCGGGCGTGTCCTGCGGCTGTGCGCCGCCGCGAGGGCGGTCGTACGCCTCAGCTGTTCTGTTTGATGCGGTTGGTCAGCTCGGCGATCTGGTTGTACAGCGAGCGGCGCTCCGCCATCTGCTGACGAATCTTGCGGTCGGCGTGCATCACTGTGGTGTGGTCCCGACCGCCGAACGCCTGCCCGATCCGGGGCAGCGACAGCTCGGTCAACTCCCGACACAGGTACATGGCCACCTGGCGGGCGTTGACCAGTACACGGGACCTGGACTGACCACGCAGGTCCTCCAGGCTCACACCGAAGTAGTCAGCGGTCGAGGCCATGATCTGGTCAGCGTTGATCTCCGGACCGGCGCCGTCGGGCATGAAGTCCCGAAGCACCTCCTCGGCCAGCGACAGCTCGACGGTCGACCGGGTCAGGCTGGCGAACGCTGTCACCCGGATCAGCGCGCCCTCCAACTCCCGGATCGAGTTCGACACCCGGGAGGCGATGAACTCCAACACGTCCGGCGGGGCGTACATCCGCTCCTGCGCCGCCTTCTTCTGCAGGATCGCGATCCGGGTCTCCAGATCCGGCGGCTGGATGTCGGCCAGCAGCCCCCACTCGAACCGGGTTCGCATCCGGTCCTCGAGGGTCGCGAGCTGGCGCGGCGACCGGTCAGAGGTGATCACGATCTGCTTGTTGGCGTTGTGCAGCGTGTTGAAGGTGTGGAAGAACTCCTCCTGGGTGCGCTCGCGGTTCTCCAGGAACTGGATGTCGTCGATCAACAGGATGTCGACGTCGCGGTAGCGCCGCTGGAACGCGCTGGTCTTGTCGTCCCGGAGCGAGTTGATGAAGTCGTTCGTGAATTCCTCGGTGGACACGTACCGGACCGAGCGGGCGTTGCCGAGCGTCGTGGCGTAGTGCCCGATGGCGTGCAACAGGTGCGTCTTGCCCAACCCGGAGTGCCCGTAGATGAACAGCGGGTTGTACGCCTTGGCCGGCGACTCCGCCACCGCCACGCTCGCCGCGTGGGCGAAGCGGTTGGACGAGCCGATGACGAACGTCTCAAACATGTACTTCGGGTTGAGCCGGTTGCCGCCGGTGTCGGCACCTGGCAACCGACGGTCGTCGCGGCCACCGGTCCGATGGTCCACCGCGCTGCGACCCGGACCGCTGTCCGTTCCGCTGTCCCGGGGCAGCGAGCGGATCACGTGCTGGTCGCGCGGTGATGCCGAGTCGTCCCGGTAGCGGGGCTCGTACGGCCGGGTGTCGGGGCCGGACGGATCCAGGCGGGCGGCCTGCTCGTCGTAGCCGCGCCGGTCCGGGCCCGGCCGGGAGGGCCGCAGGGGCTCCGCGAAGGCAGCGCTGAACAACGCCTCCTGCCCGTCCCTGCTGGCGGGAATCAACCCCGCGCGATGCCCCTCCACGGGTGGCGCGAGCGGCGGACCCGCCGGCGCGGGCGGCGGACCCGGATCAGGGGTACGCGGCGCGGCCGACTGCTCAGGGATCATCGCGTCGGCCGACGGCCGAGCGCCCTGGTCGTCGTGGAACGGTGCGATGCCGGGACCGTCGATGTCGAGTTGCCCGGTCTCCGGGGCGCTGCGATAGACGGTGCCGGCCGGGCGGCCGGTGGCGTCCTCGGCCACCCGAACGGTGACCGCGACCTGGATCGGTCGGCCCAGCCGGCGGGTGAGCGCCTCGGTGATCGCCGGGCGCAGCCGTGACTCGATCACGTCGCGTGTGAACGCGTCCGGAACGGAGAGCAGTGCGGTGTCCTCGACGATCGCTCGCAGCCGGGTCAGTCGGAGATAGGCACGCTGCTGGGCGGAGATGATCTCGTCGGCGAGCTCGTCGGTCGCCGCTAACCACACTGCGGCAAGGTCGGTCGTACCGGCCACCGTCGTGCCACCCCCTCGCTTCTGCTCCCGGCCGCCGCTGTCTGCCAGCCGGCCGTCCCGGGCCCGCCGCGTTCGCGGGTGGAACAACACCCACCCGGACGGTCGACCGGTGGTCATCCACAAGTTATCCACAGCCTGTGTACCGACCGATTGTGGCCGCCGCCGGTCGCGGGTGGGACCTGCCCCTGCCTGATCGGGCGCTGAAGCGGGTTCACCGTGCCGAACGATTCACTGCCATGTCCGGTCTTGCCTGCGCGACGACCGGAGCTTCCGACGCTCACCGCAATCGGGCACGGTAACAGCGTTGTCCCTGCGCCATCAACCGGCGACGCGGCAGCGCCCTTGTCGGCATCAGTGAAAACCGCCCTTCGGCCTCGGGCGCGTCCCGTTCTCCCCTGCTCGGGGTGTTTGACGGTCATTGCCCCCCTGCGTAGGCTGGAACGGCTGCTTTCTCGCCCTCTGCTAGGGTGATGGGTGCTTGCTGTCCGCGGTCGCATCCCCGCATCGCCGAGGTCCCGCTCCGCCGGGCAGCACCGATCGTGGGCCACCGTCGAGGTGGCCTGGACCACCACACGACCCCGGCGATCCCGTCGCGCGGGGCGCGTACGAAAACGGAGAGCCTGACGTGAGCAAGCGCACCTACCAGCCGAACAACCGCCGGCGCGCGAAGACCCACGGCTTCCGGCTGCGCATGCGCACCCGTGCCGGCCGTGCCATCCTGTCGAGCCGTCGCGCCAAGGGTCGCACCACCCTGTCGGCCTGAGCCGACCGGGCCGGTCCAGGGGACGTGGGCAGTCGTGCTGGCCGCCGCACAGCGACTGCGGCGCAGCACTGACTTCGCCGCAGCGGTTCGCGGTGGCCGACGCGCCGGACGTGGCGCCGTCGTGGTCCACCTGACCGTGCCGGTGACCGTCGACCCCAGCACACCGACCTTGCCGGAGCCGGTACGGGACAACAGTGCGGAGCAGTCGTCCGTGCCGTCCCGTGCCGGCTTCGTCGTGTCCAAGGCTGTCGGCAACGCGGTGATCCGTAACCGGGTCCGACGCCGACTGCGGGCGCTGGTCCGGGAACGGCTGACCGACCTGCCCGCCGGCAGCACCCTGGTCGTCCGGGCGCTCCCCGCCGCGGCGCAGGCGTCGTACCCTCGGCTCGCCGCCGACCTGGACGCCGCCATCGCGGTCGCCCGGTCGCCGCGCGAACGGCGGTCCCGATGAGCGGCACCGAGCAGAGTAGCCCCCGGCCGTCGACAACAGGTGCCAAGGTGCTGATCGCGCCCATCATCGCGTACCGTCGGTGGATAAGTCCGGCACTGCCGGCTCGCTGTCGGTTCTACCCGTCGTGCAGTGCGTACGCCCAGGAGGCGGTCGTTCGGCATGGCGCGCTCCGGGGAGCCATGCTGGCGGCCCGGCGGTTGTTGCGCTGCCACCCCTTTCACCCTGGTGGATATGACCCGGTGCCGGAGCCGGGCGGCCGCCGTCGTGCTGATGTGACTGGAGCCCCGAATTGAGTCTGAGTCTCGACTGGATCTACTACGCGATTTCGTGGATCCTGCTGACCTGGCACTCTGCCTGGGACGCCATCGGGGTGCCCGTCGGTGCGGTGATCGGCACCAACTTCGCCTGGATCCTCTCCATCATCTTCCTGGTGGTCACCGTCCGGGTGATCCTGTTCCCGGTCTTCGTCAAGCAGATCAAGTCGCAGCGGGCGATGCAGGCGCTCCAGCCCAAGGTCAAGGAGCTTCAGGAGAAGCACAAGGGTGACCGGGAGACGCTCCAGAAAGAAATGATGGAGCTGTACAAGAAGGAGAAGGCCAACCCGCTTATGGGTTGCCTTCCGATGTTCCTTCAGATCCCGGTCTTCCTGGGCCTCTTCCACGTGTTGCGCCGGCTCGACCCGGACAAGAATGCCAAGACCCTGTACGGCTGGACCGCCGACCAGTTCGAGAGCGCCTCGCAGGCGAAGCTCTTCACCGCCCCGATCGCCGGTAAGTTCGGCTCCACTGCCGACGAGCTGGCCAGCCTCGGCGCCAACGGCACCACCGTGAAGATCATCGCTGGTGTCCTGGTCCTGGTCATGATCGCCACCACCTACCTGACCAGCCGTCAGATGATCCTCAAGACCGGCTGGGCCGAGGACCCGCAGCAGCGGATGATCCAGCGACTGATGCTCTACGGCATCCCCGCGTCGCTGCTGATCTCCGGCGCGATCTTCCCGATCGGCGTCATCATCTACTGGGTCACCAACAACCTCTTCACCCTCGGCCAGCAGCAGTGGGTGCTGCGGAAGTTCCCGCCGCCGGTGACCGCCAAGAAGGCCGTCGCGCCCGCCGCCAGTCGCAACCCGGTGCAGCCCGCCAAGTCCGGTGGTCTGTTCGGTCGCGGCAAGGCCGCCCCGCCGGCGCCGGTCAAGGCGACCGCGCCCAAGGTTGCCGGGCCGAAGCCGGGCGCCAAGCCGGCGAACAACCCGAAGAAGAGCCGCCCCGCCAAGCGGCAGGGCTGACCTGCGCGGGCCGCCGCCGGTGATCCGGCGGCGGCCCGCTCCGCACCGCGCAGCCGCCGTACGGCCGGCGCCGGGCGGAACCGACCGCGCACCGCGCGGCCACGGGCGACACTGCCCGTACAGACGTGCCCGTGGGCACCGGCGACCTCCAGCCGGCCCCGGGAAACCAGTCGGACCCGACGGTCCGGCCGAGCGAGTACGGAGATGAGACCGTGACCGAGACCAGCATCCCCCGCGCCGAGCAGTCCCTGGACGAGGAGGAGACCGCCACGCTCGCGGTGGACGGCGACGACACCGAAGCCGATGACACCGAGGCGGACGACGACACCGACACCGCCGCTGGCACCCGGGTGAAGAAGGCTGTGGGCGAGGGCGACCTGTTCCGGCAGAGCGAGATCGCCGCCGACTACGTCGAGGGACTGCTCGACATCCTCGACTACGACGGCGACATCGACGAGCTGGTCGCCGCCGGCCGTCCGATGGTCGAGGTGGTCGGCGAGCGGCTGCAGAACCTGGTCGGTCAGCGGGGGGCCACCCTGGAGGCGCTCCAGGAACTGACCCGCCTTGCCGTCTTCCGGCAGACCGGTACGCCGAGCCGTCTGCTGCTCGACGTCGGTGGCTACCGGGCGAACCGCCGTAAGGAACTCGCCGCGGTCGCCAAGAACGCCGTCGAGAAGGTCAAGGAGTACGGCGAGCCGGTCCGCCTCGAGGCGATGTCCGCGTTCGAGCGCAAGTGCGTCCACGACGTCGTCAACGCCATGTCCGGCGTGGCGAGCGAGTCCGAGGGTGTGGAGCCGAACCGGCGCATCGTCGTACGGCCGGCGGACTGACCGGGTGACCCACGACGACATCACGGCCGACGCCGTGTCCGGCCCGGGCGGCACGCCGCCCGGGCCGTCCGCTGTCCGCCCCGCCACCGTCGACGGCGACGCCGAATCGGCCGGGCCGGACACCGCCCCGTCACCGGCCGACGCGGCGTTGCCGCCCGAGCTGGCTCCGGCCGCGCTGGCCCTCTTCGGTGACCGTCTCGACCTGGCCGCCGCGTACGCCGAACTGCTGGCCACCGACGGGGTGGTCCGCGGCCTGATCGGTCCCCGGGAGGCACCCCGCATCTGGGATCGGCACCTGCTCAACTGCGCTGCGGTCGCGGAGCGGATTCCGTCCGGCGCGACGGTGCTCGACGTCGGCTCTGGTGCCGGTCTGCCGGGTCTCGTCCTGGCCATCGCCCGCCCCGACCTCACTGTCACCCTGATCGAGCCGCTGGCCCGGCGGACGTCGTTCCTGATCGAGGTCGTCGAGCGACTCGGCCTGGCCAAGTCGGTACGGGTGTTCCGCGGCCGCGCCGACGAGGCGGCCAGCGGGTCGAGCGGCCGGGAGCCGATCAGCGGAGACGTGGTGACCGCGCGCGCGGTCGCACCCCTGGATCGGCTCGCGGGCTGGAGCCTGCCACTGGCGGTTCGCGGTGGTCGGCTGCTGGCGCTCAAGGGCTCGTCCGCCGCCGCCGAGATCGAGGAGCACGCCGAGGTGGTGGCGCGACTCGGCGGTGGGGAGCCGGCCGTGCAGCTCTGCGGGGTCGGGGTGATCGATCCGCCCACCACTGTCGTGGAGATCGTGCGCGAGCGGATGGTCGGCCCGGCCCGGCCGTCGGCCAAGAAGCGCGCCCGGGGTGGACGCTCCCGCCGAGGTTGAGACTTCGCGCCATCGGGCTTCCGGCCGGTGGGTTGCCTCGTTGTACCGGTACGGATGGACGAGGGGATGAGAACCCGACGTGGACCGGCCGCGCCCGTCCGCCGTAGGCTGACCGCGCGTCGATAGTGTGGAGCGGGTGACGGACGTCGCGGGTCTCCGACCGCTCCCGCGGGCCGTACGCTCCGGGTTGCGGGGCGTGGATGCGGCCAAGTTGACCGGGGCGCGGACCGACCATCCGAAGCGGGCAGGGATGACAGGTGCATGACGACGGCAGGTACGACGATCCACGCGTGACCGGGTCGACCAGCGATCCCGTTTCACGTGAAACCGACTACCCGAGCTGGTCGCCCGGCGCGACCGGGCCATCGACCCGACCTACCGACAGTGACCCACCGGCACCGCTCGACCCGTCGTCGGGTGCCGGGCAGCCGGAGGGCTCGGCCGTTTCAGAACCGGCGAGTGGTCGTCGGACTCCGGAGGCGTCGAGTCGACCGCTCAACGCCGCCGAGGTGCGGTCGACCTCGGGTCGCCGCAACACCGCGGCGGCGGTTCGCTTCGAGCCAGCAGTCCCGCACCAACCCACTGCGGCGGCCGTTCGGGACGCCGCGCCGGTGGTCGCCGACGCTCCGGTCGCTTCGACAGAGTCGTTGGCCGCCGTGGCGACCGATCCCACGTACGTTTCACGTGAAACCCCGACGCGCGAAGAGGATGACCCACCGTTGGCTATGGAGGCGATGCGCGCCGTGCAGATCCTGAATCCCAGTGGCGAGGTGACCATGCCTCGGCCGGACCGGACCCGGGTCATGTGCGTCGCCAACCAGAAGGGTGGCGTGGGTAAGACCACCACCACCGTCAACCTTGCGGTGGCGCTCGCCCTGCACGGCAACCGGGTGCTCGTGGTCGACCTCGACCCGCAGGGCAACGCGTCGACCGGGCTCAACGTGCCACACCACACCGGAATCCCCGACGTGTACGACTGCCTGATCAACAGCGTGCCGCTGGCCGAGGTGGCGCAGGCGGTCGAGGGCATCCCCAACCTCTGGTGCGTACCCGCGACCATCGACCTGGCCGGTGCGGAGATCGAGCTGGTGTCGGTGGTGGCCCGGGAGTCGCGCCTGGACCGGGCGATCGCCGCCTACCCGGGCGAGTTCGACTACGTCTTCATCGACTGCCCGCCCTCGCTCGGCCTGCTCACGGTCAACGCTCTGGTTGCCGCGCAGGAGGTGCTGATCCCGATCCAGTGCGAGTACTACGCGCTGGAAGGGCTCAACCAGCTGATCAACAACATCAACCTGGTACGCCAGCACCTCAACCCGAAGCTCGACGTCTCCACCATCCTGCTGACCATGTACGACCGTCGCACCCGGTTGGCCGACGCCGTCGAGCAGGACGTCCGAAACCACTTCGGCGACAAGGTTCTCCAGGCGGTCATCCCCCGCAACGTCCGGGTCTCCGAGGCGCCGAGCTACGGCCAGTCGGTGATGACCTACGATCCCGGTTCGCGGGGTGCCACGAGTTACTTCGAGGCCGCCCAGGAGATCGCCGAGCGGGGCGTCAAGGAGCCGGTGGGCCGGAATGTGTAGTGCGGACGAGTTGCTGGGAGGCGTGGCATGAAGAACCGTCCTCGGGGCGGTCTGGGTAGGGGCCTGGGGGCGCTGATCCCGACCGGGCCGGCGCCGGCTGCCGCTGGCACCGCGACGGCCGAACCGGAGAACGAGCACCTGGACGACGCGGGCACCGTCGTCGTCGACACGGTGCCGACCGGAGCGCCTGCCCACGAGCCGGAGCCCGTGCTGAGCCCGGTGCCCGGTGCTCGATTCGCCGAGATCCCGGTCGACGCGATCATGCCCAACCCGAAGCAGCCCCGCCAGGTCTTCGATGAGGAGGCGCTTGAGGAGCTGAAGACCTCGATCCAGGAGGTCGGCTTCCTCCAGCCCATCGTCGTGCGGCAGCTCGACGACGAGAAGTACGAACTGGTGATGGGCGAGCGGCGCTGGCGGGCCGCCCAGGCGGTGGGGCGGGAGAGCATTCCGGCGATCGTCCGGGACACCCGCGACGATGCGATGCTCCGCGACGCCCTACTCGAGAACATCCACCGGGCGAACCTGAACCCGCTGGAAGAGGCCGCCGCCTACCAGCAACTGCTGGAGGAGTTCGGGGCCACCCACGAGGAGTTGGCCCGCAGGATCGGCCGGAGTCGCCCGCAGATCTCCAACACGATCCGACTGCTGAACCTGCCCGCACAGGTGCAGCGCCGGGTTGCCGCCGGCATCCTGTCGGCCGGGCACGCCCGCGCCCTCCTGAGCCTCGACGAGGCGGAGGCGCAGGAACAGTTGGCCCTGCGGATCGTGGCCGAGGGACTGTCGGTTCGGGCGACCGAGGAGATCGTCGCCTTGGCACTCAACGACGGCCCGGCGAAGGGTCAGGCCGCGAAGCGGCGACCCAAGGCACACGCGCCGGCCCTGACCGATCTCGCCGATCGGCTGTCCGACCGGTTCGACACCCGCGTGAAGGTGGACATCGGCCGGAGTAAGGGCAAGATCACCATCGAGTTCGCGACGGTGGACGACCTTGAGCGGATCGTCGGGATCATCGGAGTGCAACAGGAGGAGGGCGGGGAGGACTGACCCCGCCCGTTCGCCTACGGCCGCGCTACCCCACCGGGGGCGCGGCCGTTCTGCATCCCAGGGTCGTCGCCGTTTCACGTGAAACACAGGACGGACCTGATGCCGAGGTCGGGATGATCCATGGACCGTCGTCATCCTCGGCTCGCCCAGCCAGCCCGGGGTCTCGCTCTGGCCGCAGGAGAAGTCGGCGGGGGTGGTGGGCGAATGTGGACGGCCGGTCGCAGCGGCCGGCACGTTCGAAGGCACAAGCGCCTCGCGCCTCGCGTAGTGCGCCTCGCGGTGGGCCTCGCGCCTCGCGCCTCGCGGTGGGCCTCGCGTCTCGCACCTCGCGCGGTGCGCCTCGCGCGGTTGGCGGCGGGCGCCTCGCGCGGTGGGCCTCGCGCGGTGGGCGCCGCGATGCGATGGCGACCGGTGGATGCGACGGCGACGGGCGAGGCGATGGGCGACGGGCCTGGCGGCCTGGGCGGCTGATGGCGGAGCGGACGCAACGGTGGGGCAGGCGCGGTGGCGGGTGGCTGGCGGCGGCAAAGTCGAGTACTGGCGTTGAGGAGATCCTCTACACGCGTCGCAGGAGGCCCCGGAATGGTCCACTCGACCACAACCACCCTCAGCGCCGGCCAAAGCGCCAGCGAGCCGCTGAGTGGTGCCAAACGACGTCTCCATGGTTGTCCGCAGGTGGCCCCAGGGCTCTCGGTCGCTGTCAGTCTCCGGGAGAAGCCTCGCAGACCTTGGCGGGACCGCCGATCGCCGGACCGCCAGACCGACCTGACCACCGGAGGGATCACCGGAGTTCCACCGAAGGCGTGGGGCCACCGGCCCACCGGCCCACCGGCCCGCCGGGCCACCGGCCCGCCGGGCCGCCGGGCCGTCGGGCCGCCGGGCCGTCGGGCCGTCGGGCCGCCGGGCCGCAGAACTGGATGTACGAGCGGTAGTCCAGCGGGAGCCCGACCCCGGACCGCCGGATCGCCTGCCCACCCGGCGCGCGGTTTCACGTGAAACCGAGTTGGTGGCTCGCTGGCACCGATCGAAACCCTGGATGTCGGAGTGGTTGGCCAAGCGGAGTCGACTCCTTGCCCCAGGCGCTCAACGTCGGTGCCGCGATTCGGTCTCCCGTCCCCGGCCCATCCGGAGCGATCGGGCGTCCGGACCGCAGGGGTGCACGGGCCGAGGTCTGTATGGGTGGGGGCCCGCAAACGAGCCATGTCGTCGCCGTCGACGTGTGCCAAATGAGCCAGCGGGTGGTCGTCGGTGGCTGGATACCGCGCTGGCGGTGGCACGCGAAGCGGATCAGCGCACACCGGACCGATTCCTTCTCCGGTGGCCACCGACTTCGCCGATCTGGCGGTTCGCGGACAACGACCGACTGGCCGAAAAGTTATCCACACCGGTTGTCCACAGGCACCCCCCGTTTCACGTGAAACAGCGCGTGGGAGCGGGTGTGAGCCTGTGGATGACGGCCTGTGTTCAGGATCTCGGCAGCCTGTGGATATCGCCTCTCGGTACCCGCGCGACCACGCGCACCCGGTCGACGATGGGCACCGATCCGGTGGCCCGCGACCGCTCGAACAGGTAGGGACAGCGGTGCCAGACTCGGTTAGGGTCAGCGTCGTGCACGACAACCCTCCCTCAGTCCCGGACTTCACCCAGTGGCCGTCATTTCCCTTCGAGGGTGACCTCCACGTGAAGCAACTCGATGATCCGGTCCCGGTCGAGCCGCCCCGGAAGGGCGAGGGTCTCCGGGAATGCACCGCCTGCAACGCACCCGACGACGCCTACATCTGGGTGGGCGAGCGGTGGCGGGTCCGCGCCATGGACCGGCCCACCGGCCTGCCCATGGTGCTCATCCTGGAATCGCGCACCCACCTCGACCTCGGCGACCTGCCGAACCTCCTGGCCGCCGAGCTGGGGGTAATGACCGTACGTCTGGAGCGGGCCATCCGGTCGCTCGACGGCGTGGCACGGGTGCACGTCAATCGCTGGGGCGACGGCTCGGCTCATCTGCACATGTGGTTCCTCGCCCGTCCGTACGGCCGGCTTCAACTGCGGGGCACGTTCCTGTCCCTGTGGGACTCGATCCTGCCGCCGATCTCCGAGGCGCAGTGGCGGGAAAATCTTGCGCTCGTCGCGGCCTGGCTCGCCGAGTTCGGCGGCCGCCCGCTCGCCGAGCCGCCCCGCATCCAGTGGCAGGCGCCGTCCAGTCTGCTGGCTCAGTCCGCTGCCGCGGATGCCGCTGCCGCAGCGGAGGCCGCCTCGGCGGCAGCAGCCGGGACGGAGGCGGTCTCGGTCATCGAGGCGGCGGAGGAGATCCCGGAGCCAGCTCTCGACTCCACCCCTGATCCGACCGACGCCGACAGCGGACCCCGGGCCGACCCGGTCGTCGACCCGGACGCCGGCGCCGGCTCGACGACGGCCACCGTTACCGACCACGCGGCTGAACCCACCCGGTCGGTCACGGGTAGCGGTCCGGCGGCTGAGCCCTCTCGGAGGGCATCCGCCACCAATCTGCCCGGCATCCCGGCCTCCGGCACCCGGGACTCCACCGACACGGCATCCGGCAGCGCGGCATCGGGCGGCGCCGCCACGACGGCCACCGATGGACTCCACACCCGCCAAGCGGAAAAACCCACCGGCGGGCCGCACGTCGTCGGCTCGGCGGAGACGCCCACCGGCGGGCCCCACGTCGGCCCGGCGAGCGGAAGCGCCGACGAAGTTGGTTTCGCCGACCCGGCCGAGTCCGCCCCGGCCACCGGGGGCGCATCCGGAGAGGCCGTCAGCAAGACCGCCTCCGAGAGGGGCACCGGCACTCCGGGCGCTGCCGCGCGCACCAACGGCAGCGGCACACCCGATGTACGCGCGACCCACTGAACTGGAATCGACCGTGCGGTTGACCGCGACAGGCCAACCTCACGGTCGTCCGGCGGATGGTTCGCTCGGCGAGCGGGTTGGCGGGTAGGTCAGTGCTTGGTGAGGCGGGCGGCTGCTCGGGCGACCAGGGTGCCGAGGAGTCGGCCGAAGTCCAGCCCGGCGGCCTGCACGGCGAGCGGTAGCAGTGACGTCTCCGTCATGCCCGGCGAGACGTTGACCTCCAGCACGTGCGGCTGGCCGGCCGCGTCCACGATCACGTCGACGCGGGAGAGATCCCGTAGACCGAGCGCGGTGTGCGCGGCGAGGGCCACGTCAGCGACAGTGGCAGCCACCTCCGGGTCCAGCCGGGCGGGGGCGTGCCAGGTGGTCCGCCCTGCGGTGTAGCGGGCGGCGTAGTCGTACACGCCGTTGCGCGGCACGATCTCCACCGGCGGCAGCGCCTGTGGGCCGTCGCCGAGGTCGACGACGGAGACCGCCACATCCATCCCCGGCACGTACCGCTCCACGAGCGCCGTGGAGTAGTACGCGAAGCAGCCGACCATCGCGGCGGGCAGCGCGGAGGCGTCCCGGACCACCGCCCCGCCCAGCCCGGACCCGCCCTGCGCCGGCTTCACCATCAGGGGTACGCCCAGACGGTCGACGATCCGGTCCAGGACGGCGACCGCGCCGAGTTCGGAGAAACGATCGTGCGGGAGCGCGACCCAGTCGGGGGTGGGGATGCCGGCCTCGCGGAGCACCGCCTTGGCCGAGGGCTTGTCCCAGGCGACCCGGGAGGCCCGAGCGTCGCAGCCGACGTACGGGACGTCACACAGATCCAGCACCCCGCGCAGTGAGCCGTCCTCGCCGGTCGCGCCGTGCAGTGCGATCACCACCGCGTCCGGCGGGTCGGCCGCGAGCGACGGCAGAAGCGCCACGTCCGCGTCCCGCAACTCGGCCTCCACCCCGACGGCGCGCAGCGCGTCGAGCACCCGACGACCGGAGCGCAGCGACACGTCCCGTTCGTAGGAGAGCCCACCCGCGAGCACCACGACGCGCAGGTCGGCCGAGATGGCGGAATCGGTCACGAGGAGGCGCTCGGCGGTCGTAGCCATGCCGGCATCATGCCAAGTCGGGCCCGGGCACGTCGGAGCCGGCCCGGCCGCGTCGGCCGGCGGCGCCACCCACGGCACCGAAGACCCGGCGCATCGCGATCTCCTGCTCCATCACCCCGGCGAGCCGGCGGACGCCCTCGCGGATCCGCTCCGGCGGCGGGAAACTGAAGTTGAGTCGCATGGCGTCGGTGCCGGTGCCGTCGGCGTAGAAGCCGGTGCCGGGAACGTAGGCGACGCGGGCGGCGACCGCTCGCGGCATCATGGCCTTCGAGTCGAGCCCGTCGGGCAGGCTGGCCCACACGAAGAGACCGCCGGCCGGGGTCGTCCAGCTGGTGCCCTCGGGCATCAGGTCGGCCATCGCGTCGAGCAGGGCGTCGCGGCGTTCCCGGTAGACCTCGCGGTAGACCTTGAGCTGCTGCCGCCAGGGCATCGTGCTCAGGTAGGTGGCCACCGCGGCCTGGGCGAAACCGCTGGGGCAGAGGATCTGCGCCTCGCTGGCGATGACCAGTTTGTCGCGGACCGCGTGCGGCGCCAGGATCCAGCCGACCCGCAGGCCGGGGGCGAAGGTCTTGGAGAAGGTGCTGAGGTAGAAGACGCCGTCGCGGCGGCGGGCCCGCAGGGGGGCCGGGGCCTCACCCTCGAACCCCAGCTGGCCGTACGGGTCGTCCTCGACGACGAGCAGGCCGGCACGCTCGCAGATGTCGAGCACCCGTTCCCGGCGCTCGTCGCTGAGCGTCACGCCGGTCGGGTTCTGGTAGGTGGGGATCGTGTAGAGGAACTTGACCCGCTGGCCCGCGCGGGCCAGGTCGGCGATGGCCGTCTCCAGCGCCTCCGGGATCAGCCCGTCCGCATCCATCGGTACGTGGACGACCTGCGCCTGGGCGGCCTGAAACACGCCGAGCGCACCGACGTACGTCGGCCCCTCGGCGAGCACCACGTCACCGGGGTCGAGGAAGAGCCGGGCCACCAGGTCCAGTGCCTGCTGCCCGCCCACTGTGACCACGACGTCCTCCGGCGAGGCACCGCAAGCGGCGTCGATCCCGGAGAGCGACATCACCTCGCAGATCCGCTCGCGCAGCTCGAGGGTGCCCTGACCAATGCCGTACTGAAGGGTGGTCACGCCGTGCTCGGAGCCGAGCCGGCCGAGCATCTCGCCGACCGCGTCCAGCGGAAGGGCGGCGATGTACGGTGCGCCACCGGCGAGCGAGACGACCTCCGGGCGGCTGGCCACCGCGAACAATGCTCGGATCTCGGAGGCGGTCATCCCGCGTACCCGCCGGGCGTACCGGTCGGTGTAGTCGTCGAGTGTCGTGCCGGTCATGACCTCACCTCGATCGCTGCTCGAGTGGCTCCGCCCCGGGTACCCCGCACACCGCTGACCATGGCGGCGGACACACCGATTGTCGATCCTAGTCCGCAAGAGTCGTGCCGCCGCGGTGCCGCAGCAGATCGACCACATGGCGGACCGTCCTCGGTGCCCCCGTTGCGGTGGGCATTCGCGCGTCCTCTCCCGTATCGCCGATCGGCGGCGTACGATCGCTCGTCGGGGGCAGGAAGGCGGCGCTGTCGTTCCATGCCGGTCTCACCACCGAGCCTATTGTGGGGATGCGCCATATGTCGCGACGTCTGGTCAGCCTGACCCTCGACACGTTGGAAGACCTCCCGCGCCCGTGCCGGCAGTGCGTCTACTGGGAGCTCGATCCGGTTTCCGCGGACCGGGCCTGCGCCGCTGGCGATCCGGGCCTGGAGAAGGAGGCCTGGGTCTCCCAGACGCTGCTGGAGTGGGGCTCCTGCGGCAAGCTCGCGTACGTCGACGGCATGCCGGCCGGCTTCGTGATGTACGCCCCGCCCGCCTACGTGCCCCGTTCGATGGCGTTCCCTACCTCACCGGTCTCCGCGGACGCGGCACTGTTGATGACGGCCAACGTGGTCGCCGCGTTCTCCGGCGGCGGGTTGGGCCGGATGCTTGTGCAGGGTGTCGCCCGGGATCTGACCAAGCGTGGGATCAAGGCGATCGAGGCGTTCGGCGACGCCAAGTTCGGCGATGCGGATGACCCGGCCGGCGGTTGCGTGGCCCCGGTCGACTTCTTCCTCTCCGTGGGCTTCAAGACCGTACGTCCGCATCCGCGCTTCCCTCGGCTGCGTCTCGAGCTGCGTACGGCGCTGAGCTGGAAGTCTGACGTCGAGTACGCACTGGAGAAACTGCTCGGGTCGATGAGCCCGGAGACCCTGCTCCGGCCGGTCCGCCCGGCCCCGGCCACCCGCTCCACAAACGGCTGACGCCCGGCGGCGGATCAGTCCACCACGGTGCCGGCGGCCACCACGGCTCGCAGTTCGCTGACGTCGAGCGATCCGGTCGGGACGTCTCGCTCGATCGGGTAGTACATCCGCTGCACCGCGGCCACGATCGCCTCCACCACCCGGTCCCGGAACCGAGGGTCGACAAGGTGGGCGCGGTCCGTCGGCGAGGTGAGGTAGCCGACCTCGACCCGGACGGCGGGCATCCGCGTCAGTCGCAGCAACTCCCACGTCTTGGCGTGGGTACGGCAGTCCCGCAGCCCGGTGCGAGCGACGATCTCCCGCTGTACCAGCCCGGCCAGGCGTTCACCGGTCGCCGAGGTCACCCCGTTGTCGGTGCCGTAGTGGTAGGTCGCGACGCCCTCCGCATCCGGGTTGGCGTGGCCGTCCAGGTGCAGCGAGATGAACACGTCGGCGCCGAGCGAGTTGGCGAGCAGGGCCCGGTCGGTGTCCGGCAGGCAACTGTCGGGCGACGGGCCCCGGGTGAGCTGCACCCGCACTCCGGAGGCGGCGAGTCGCCCCTCCAGTCGGCTGGCCAGGTCGTGCACCAGGTCCGCCTCGGTCCAGCGCAGCGAGCCGTCGGGCACCACCATCCCGGGGTCGGTGCCGCCGTGCCCCGGGTCGATGACGACCGTCTTGCCGACCAACGCCGGCCCGGACTGCCGGATCGCGTCGGATTCGCGGAGCCACTGCGGGCGGCCACCGACCACCTTGCGGCCGATGCGGCGGAGCGCGTTCATGGTGTGTGGGCCGCAGGATCCGTCCGGGGTGAGCCCTACCTCACGCTGGAACTGGGCCACCGCCCGCGACGTCCGGACACCGTAGATCGCGTCCGCGCGGCCCACGTCGTACCCCATCTCCAGCAGCCGCTCCTGTAGCGACCGGACATCCTCGCCGGTGAGCGGCTCGGGGACCGCGTGGTAGAGGGTGCGGGCGCCGAGCCGCCAACGGGCGGCATCCAGGGCGCGCCAGGTTTCCGCGCCGACCCGGCCGTCCACACTGAGCCCCCGCGACTGCTGGAACGCGCGGACCGCCCGCTCGGTGTCGAGGTCGAACTCGTCGGTTTGCGGGCCGGCGGTGGCGAGCAGTTCGAGGCCGGTCAGGATGGTACGGATCTCCGTGACCGCGGGTCCCCGGTCACCGGGTCGGATCGGACGCACGCACGACCCCCTCTGCACGACACTGGCTGGCCGGGCGGCCCAGGCTTGAGGCTATGCGTTCCGGGGCGGCGAGGTGGCTGGGGCCGAGAAATCCGTCGGCGGTACGGCCGGGAAGACACCGAACCCCGCACCCGGCGAACGGGTGCGGGGTTCGGTTGATGTTTCTGCTGGTCAGAGGGCCGATTCGATGAGCCGGACCAGCTCGCCCTTCGGCTTGGCACCGGCGATCGACTGCACCGGCTGGCCGTTCTTGAAGACGGTGAGCGTCGGCACCGACATCACCCGGTAGGCCCGAGCGGTCTCCGGGTTCTCGTCGATGTTGAGCTTGACGATGGTGACCTGGTCACCCATCTCCCGGGCGATCTCCTCCAGCAGCGGCGACACCTTGCGGCACGGCCCGCACCACTCCGCCCAGAAGTCCACCAGCACCGGCTTGTCGGCCTGCAGCACGTCAGCGACGAAGCTCTTGTCGGTGACGGCCTTGGTTGTTCCCACTATGCCCCTCCTCCGGGATGTGTTCCTTGTTTCAGCTGAGCGTCGCGATGAACCGCTCGGCGTCGAGCGCTGCGGCACAACCGGTGCCGGCCGCGGTGATCGCCTGACGGTAGGTGTGGTCGACCAGGTCACCGGCGGCGAAGACGCCGGGGATGTTGGTGCGGGTGCTGGGGGCCTGGACCTTGACGTAGCCCTCGTCGTCCATCTCGACCTGACCACGGAAGAGCTCGCTGCGGGGGTCGTGACCGATGGCGACGAAGACGCCGGTCACGTCCATCACCTTGGTGTCACCGGTGTGCACGTTGCGGACCCGTACGCCGGTGACCTTGCCGTCGTCGCCCAGGATCTCCTCGACGGCGCTGTTCCACTCGACCTTGATCTTCTCGTTGCTCAACGCCCGCTCAGCCATGATCTTGCTGGCCCGGAACGAGTCGCGGCGGTGGATGATGGTGACCGATTCGGCGAAGCGGGTGAGGAAGCTGGCCTCCTCCATCGCCGAGTCGCCGCCGCCGACGACCACGATGTGCTGATTGCGGAAGAAGAAGCCGTCGCAGGTGGCGCAGGAGGAGACGCCGTGGCCGAGGAACTCCTGCTCGCCGGGCACGCCCAGCGGACGCCAGGCCGAACCGGTGGAGAGAATGATCGATCGGGCCCGGTAGGCGGTCTCGCCGACCCAGACGGTGCTCACCGCGTTGGAGCCGGCGTCGCCGGTGTCCACCAGCTCCACCCGGGTCACGTCGTCGGTGAGGAATTCGGCGCCGAACCGCTCGGCCTGCTTGCGCATGTTGTCCATCAGCTCGGGGCCGAGGATGCCGTCCGCGAAGCCGGGGAAGTTTTCCACCTCGGTCGTGGTCATCAGCGCGCCACCGGACTGCACGCCCTCAATGATCAGCGGCTTCAGGTTGGCACGTGCGGCGTAGACCGCCGCTGTGTAGCCGGCCGGCCCGGAGCCGATGATGATCAGGTTGCGGACCTCGTCCACTGCCGTCTCCCGAGTTGTGTGTGTTCGGCGTCGGCGTGAGCACCGATGCCGATCCGAGTCGCCGACGCCTGGGTGGAGCCGGCAGCTGACTTCCAGAACGTCATCGTACGAACCGGGGATTCCCTAGCCGGGCATCCGGTGGGTCAGGTCACGTGGAGGGGCATCGTGCCATTGACCGTGGATTCACCCTACCCGCGCCGAATACCGGCTGTCCGAGCCGGACCCGGGCACCCCGCACTCCGGGCCACTCACCCAGGCCCACCGGGCGCCGCTCGCGTCGGTGAAGTGGATGACCAACGCCTGATCGCCCTGGAACCGCGCGTAGTCGATCACCTCGACCACCAGTGGGGTCGATCCGTGCTCCGTCGCGACGCTGGCCAGACAGCTGGTCAGCGCGGCCTCGTCGGTCAGCCGGGCCAGCTGGTCCGAACCGTCGGGAGAGGGACGGCGCTCGTCCTCGGCATCCACCTCCGGCTGCTTACCCGGAGTGTTGTCGGTCGCCCGGGTGGCAGCCGATGTGCTTGGCGCGTCCGTGCCGTAGGCGTTGCCGAGGGTCTGCGGGCTGTAGTTCGTACCACTGCGCAGTGCCGGCCCGGTGGTGCGGGCCGTCCCGGCCCCCGCGACGCCCTCCGGCGCGCTGGCCGGCTGGTTCATGGCGTTGGTGCCACCCGAGTCGTCCGACGCCCGCATCGAAAGCTGGTTGAGGCCCAGCGCGACGGCGATGACGGCGATCGCGGCGGCGGCCACGGGTGCGCCACGGCGGGCCCAGCCGCGCTGCCGGCGGCCCGGGCCGGTGGACGCCCCGCGCCCCGACCCGCCGGGCGTGGGGACGGGAGGTCGGCGACCGGCCCCGCCCTGCGCCGGTACGACAAACGGCGTCGCCGCGTCGCCGTCCCGATCGACGCTGAGCGCGCCGGCGGGTGCCTCCTCGGTCGAGGTGTCGGTCGTCGGCCCCGCGCTGGCCAACGCGGCCAGGAGGCGGTTGGTGATCGTCGACGGCATCTCGGGGGACGGCTCGGCCCAGCGGGTCACGTCCGTACGGACCTCGGTCACGGCGGGGGCCAGCAGCGCGTACGCCTCGGCCCAGGACGGGTCCGCGGAGACCAGTCGAGCGACCTCGTCCTGCTGCGGGGTGCCCTCCAACGCCCCGCCGAGGTAGTCAGCGAGGAGGTCGATGTCGACCTCCCGGAACCCCTCGGTCGTCACGTGTCCTCCTGGTTGGCGTCCCGCCGGTATCGACCTGACCCCGATCCGACGCCCTCCACCGGGCCGGGGTTCCCCGGCGTGACGCCGGGCACGCCGGTGATCGGGGCGGTGGGGTCCGGTCGGGCCGAAGGCGTCGCGACGGTGGCCGGGCGGAGATGCCCGAGCAGCACGGCCAGCCGCGCCCGGCCCCGAGCGCACCGGCTCTTCACAGTGCCCTCGGCGACACCGAGGATGCGGGCGACCTCGGCGACCGGATAGCCCTGTACGTCGACCAGCACCAGCGCCGCGCGTTGCTCAAGGGGCAGCGCGGCGAGCGCCTCGCGGACCACCAGCACCGTGTCGTGGTCCGTTGCCGGTGCCGCCGGCTCGAGCCCACCGGTGCCGTCGTCGGCCCGGTTGCCGTCCGGCAGCGGCACGGTGGGGTGCGCCTGCCGGCGTCGGATCCGGTCCAGGCAGGCGTTGACCACGATCCGGTGCAGCCAGGTGGTGACGGCGGAGTCGCCGCGGAAGCGGGCCGCAGCCCGATGCGCCGACAGCAGGGCGTCCTGGAGTGCGTCGGCTGCCTCCTCGCGGTCGCCGAGCGTCCGCAGGGCCACCGCCCACAGCCGGTCCCGGTGCCGGTGGAACAGTTCGGTGAAGGCGTCCCGATCTCCGGCGACGTGCGCGCGCAGCAGCTCCAGGTCTCTTGCGGCGGCGCGCTCGTCCATCACCGCGTCCAGTGCGTGCGATGCCCGGATCGTGGTGCCCGGCTCACGACCCCTGGACCGTAATCTCCTGCACCCCCAGCTTGAACCCACCCTCGGCCGGAGCCAACTCGGTGATCCAGAACAGCAGGTACTGGTATTTCTGGTCGGCGTCGAAGCCGTTGAACGTCATGGTGGTGCCGTCGTGGTCCTCGAACGGCTGGCCGATGGCGGTCTTGTAGCTCGCGACCAACTGCTTGTCACCGTTGGAGCTGGACGGCGGGTTGGTAGTGCCGGCGAGCAGCTGGGCGGACGCGTTGGTGGCCGACAGCACTGCCTGCACCGACTTGACGGTGTGCGGCTGGCCGAGGTCGATCCAGACGCCCATGCCCTTCTTCAGGTTGCCGAAGTTGGGCCGGTCCCGGTAGGTCTCGGTCTCCCAGCCCTTGTCCTCGTCGCCGTCGATGACCTTGTCGGCGCCGTCGATCTCGCTGCGGTCCTTGCTGTCCGGGTCGATGATCCGGACGTTCTTCACCGTCAGCTTGCGGGCCGTCGCGGCGGCCGGGGTGGCGTCGCCGGCGGGGGCACTGGAGGTCGGCGCGGCGACCGGATTGGACTGCGGGTCCTTGTCGTCGCCGCCCAAGGCGATGATCCCGATCAGGAGACCGACCAGGGCGACGGCCAGCAGACCAGCGATCCCGACGGCGACCTTGCGGCCCCCGGCCGCGGCCAGCGGTGACGGCTCTTCCCCGGTTTCGGCGGCGAACCGCAGCGGCCCGCTGTTGTCGAGGTAGTGCTCGTCCTCGGCCGGCACGTCCAGTCGCGCCAATTCCGCGGCGAGCACGTCGGAGGACGGCGGCGCGATCTCGGCGTCGAGCAGGTCCATGGTCAGGTCGTCCAGGTACGCCGGAACGCCCGCCCGGACCTGGCGCGGTGCCGCGATGGCACCCCCGGCGTCCCGAACAGCGTCCGGGATGGCGGCGCGGCCGTGGCCGGCGGTGGCGCCGTGCAGTGGTGCCTCGGCGTGCGGCCAGGAGCCGGTCAGCGCAAAGTAGAGGACACCGCCGACCGCCCGGATGTCGTTCTCCTGGCTGTCGGCGCCGTCGGTGCGGGCGTCGGCCAGGACCACCCGGCCCTCATCACTGATCATGACGGTGCCGGGGTGGACGTTGCCGTGCACCATGCCGGTGGCGTGCACCGCGGCGAGCGCGCTCGCGACGGCGTTGCCGATCGCTGTGGCCCGAGCCGGGTCCAGGGGGCCGTCGGTCGCCAGGTCGCGCAGGGACTGCCCGTCGACCCACTCGCGCACCACGTACGCCCGGTCGGCCTCGTCGATCGCGTCGTAGACGCCGACCAGGTTGGGGTGGATGACCCGGCTGGCCGCGACGGCGGCCTGAAGCATCTCGGTGGCGGAGTCGCCACCCGGGTAACGCAGCACCACGGCAACGGGACGGCGCAGGATGACATCGACCCCGCGCCAGACCAGCCGACCCGCACTGTCGTTGTTGATGTGCTCAACCAGTTCGTACCGCTCGGCGAGGACTTCACCGGCCGTGGGAGCACCGAAGGTCATGACCGGAGGAGCGCTTTCGTCCGCCTCCTGACCCTCGCCGACCTGGGTCACCCGTCCTCCCTCGGTGATCGTGTCGATCGATGAACCCGAACTGCTGGGCATGTGGCTTCCCGCTCTGCCGTTGAAGGAACCGGCCGACCGGTGTCGACGCCCAGCGTCGGCCCCTGCCGTACCCGTCGAGAGCGACCTTACCCGGGTTGCCCGTCACTCCGACATGTCATCTTCCCGCCGTACCTGGCGGGGTTTCCGGCAGTCGAAGAGCTCGTCCGGTTACGACCGTTGTCAGCCACGTTGCTGGCACATGTACTAGCTAATCTACGGCTTCACCGCAAGTGACCGACGCCGGGGCTGGGCTGGCGTGGCGCTCGCGCTGCCTCGTACGTTCCCACCGATCGGGTCGCCACCCTCAGCCGTACGGTTGGTTATCCACAGGCCGAAGCGGCGGTTGACCGGCGAATCGCGGAGTTATCCACAGGCGCATCCCCAGCCTGGTGATCCGTAGTCACATTCGGTATGAGTGCCAACTTGTTGTAATCGAATGCGGACGTTCAGCGACCGAGACGTCGGCGAACCATCCCGACCACCTCGGTGATCTCGCCGATCTTCAGCAGCATGGCGAGGCCCAGATAGGTAGCGCCGATCACCACGCCGCCGATCACGAGCTGGGTCGCCGCCTCGAACCAGCTCGGCACGTCGCCGCCGGGCAGCAGGGTGATCACCAACCATCCGACCAGCGCCGCTCCGAGTGCGGCGACCACGACCCGGCCGAGGGTACGCATGATGGCGCCCAGGCCGATCCGGCCGACCCGAGGCCGGAGCAACCAGGCGGACGCGACAGCCGCCGCCACGTAGGAGACCGCGTTGCCGATCATCATTCCGGCCGCCGCGAAGTGCGCCGCGAACGCGGCGAACAGCACGATCTGCACGCCGACCCGCAGCGCCACCACCGGAATGTTGATCAGGGCGGGCGTACGGGTGTCCGGCAGGGCGTAGAAGGCAAAGGTGAAGAGCTGGCTGATCGCGAACGGCACCAGGGCGATCGCGGCAAACAGCAGCACGGTGGACGTGGCTGACGCGTTCTCGGCGCTGAACGCGCCGTACCGGAAGACGACCACCGAGATCGGGGTGGACAGCACCGCGTAGCAGACCGCGATCGGCGCGAGCACCGCCGACACCATCCGGACACCTCGGGAGAGGTCTGCGGTGACGTCGTGGAACCGCCCGTCGGCTGCGGCGGCTGCCATCCGGGGCATCAGCGCGGTGATGATCGAGACGGCGATGATGCCGTGGGCCATCATCAGCAGCAGGAAGACGTTGTTGTAGATCAGGATGCCGGCCTGGTCCGTGCCCGCGGCCCGGGTGAGGAGATTGACCACCACGAAGAGGCCGAGCTGGTTGACCGCCACGTAGCAGAACATCCAGGCCCCGAGCTGGGCCAGCTCGCGCAGCCCCAGCTCGCGGAAGTCGAACCGCCACTTCCAGCGGAAGCCGACCTTGCGCAGCGCCGGCAACAGCCCGGCGGTCTGCACCGCCACGCCGAGCAGGGTGCCACCACCGACCAGCAGGATCCGGCCGGCGTCCATCTCCGACGGCTGTAGTCCCTTCGCCCCGTAGACCAGGATGTAGAGACCGAAGACGCCGATGACCACCAGGTTGTTGAGGATGGGAGCCCACATCGGCGCGGCGAAGTGACCCCTGGTGTTCAGCACCGCTGCGATCAACGCGCTGACACCGGTGAAGAACAGCATCGGCAGGATCAGCCACGACAGGCGTGTGATCAGTGTGGTGTAGGCCTCGTCCTTGCCGCTGGCGTAGATGGCAGTCAGCCAGGACGCCGACGCCACCGCGATCAGGGCCGCCACCGCCAACGCCAGCACCGCGAGGCTGAGCAACCGTTGGGCGTACGCCTCGCCCCGGTCCGGGTCGCTCTTGCGCCGACGGACCAGCACCGGGATCAGCACGCTGGTGAGCACCCCGCCGAGCAGGAACTCGTACACCTGGTTGGGGAGGAAGATGGCTGTCGTGTAGGCGTTGCCGATCAGGTTGCCGAGGGCGGCGCCGATCATCAGGTTCCGGATGAAGCCGGTGCCCCGGCTCACCAGACTGCCGACGGCCATGACCGCGCTGTTGGCGGCCGCGCTGGTCTCGCCGACGACCTCGGGCGGGGGTGCCGTCGCCTCCACCGCAGGCTGGTTCAGCGGCTCCGCGGAGATGAAGATCGCCCCGTCAGCCGGCGGCACGTTACCGTCCGGCGTGGCGTTGGCGCTGCGGTAGAGCCCGCCGCTCATCTCCAGCCTCCCAGGGGTACGTCGAGCCGGACACCGACCCGCACGCCACAGACCATAGTCAACCCCCACCCGTTACCCGCGCCCGGCGGATCGGATCACACCCCTGCCCGATAAGCTGGTGATCCCATGTCCGAAGCCTCCGCTCCTCACGCCGCCGACCGCCGCGAACTCACCGCCGCGCAGCGCAACGCCGTCGCCGAACTGCTCCGGGTGTCCCCGGTCGCCGACGAGTTGGGCCGCCGCTTCGTCCGCGCCGGTCACGAGTTGCACCTGGTGGGCGGTTCGGTGCGGGATGCCCTGCTCGGCCGACTCGGGGATGACCTCGACTTCTGCACCGACGCGCACCCCGACGAGACCCTGCGGATCATCAAGGGCTGGGCCGAGTCGATCTGGGAGACCGGTCGGGAGTTCGGCACCATCGGCGCTCAGCGCGACGGCCTCCGACTGGAGATCACGACGTTCCGTGCTGAATCGTACGACCAGGTCAGCCGCAACCCGGTGGTGGTGTACGGCACCAGCCTCGACGAGGACCTGAAGCGGCGCGACTTCACGATCAACGCGATGGCGGTCAGCCTGCCGGCCCACCGGTTCACCGACCCGCACGGTGGGCTGGACGATCTCTCGGCCAAGGTGATCCGTACCCCGAGCACGCCTGGTGAGTCGTTCGGCGACGACCCGCTGCGGATGCTGCGGGCCGCCCGGTTCGCCGCGCAGCTCCGCTTCGCCGTGCACCCCGACGTGCACCTGGCGATGACCGAGATGGCCGCCGACCTGGACCGGATCACCGCCGAGCGGATCCGCGACGAGTTCACCAAGTTGCTCTGCGGCGCGGACCCGATCACCGGGCTGCGGCTGCTGGTCGACACCGGGCTGGCCGAGCGGTTCCTGCCGGAGCTGACCGGGCTGAAGCTGGAGATCGACGAGCACGCCCAGCACAAGGACGTCTACGAGCACACGTTGACGGTCGTCGAGAACGCGGTCTCCTACGAGGAGGGGGGCTGCGACTTCATCCTGCGGATGGCCGCCCTCCTGCACGACGTGGGCAAGCCGGCGACGAAGGCGGTCGGGTCCGACGGCCGGGTCAGCTTCCACCACCACGAGGTGGTCGGCGCCCGGCTGACCAAGGCCCGGATGAAGGCGATGCGCTACCCGAAGGACGTCACCGCGCAGGTGACCGCGCTGGTCGCGCTGCACCTGCGCTTCTACGGGTACGGGCGGGGCGAGTGGACCGACTCGGCGGTGCGCCGCTACGTCGCCGACGCCGGTGACCTGCTGCCCCGCCTGCACAAGCTGACCCGCTCCGACTGCACGACCCGCAACCGGCGCAAGGCCGCCCAGCTCGCGGCCGACTACGACGCGCTGGAGGATCGGATCGCCCGGATCGAGGCCGAGGAAGACCTGGCGCGGGTTCGACCCGACCTGGACGGCAACGCGATCATGGAGCTGCTCGGCGTACCGCCGGGGCCGGTGGTCGGGCGGGCCTGGAAGCACCTCAAGGAGCAACGCCTCGAGCACGGCCCGCTGGACCGCGACGCCGCCGAGGCGGAGCTGCTGCGCTGGGCCCGCGCCGAGGGCATCCTCAACTGACGCGCTCGACCTCGATGCTTGTCGTGTAGCGCGATCCGTCGTGGGGTGGCGGGAGCCGTCACTCGCAGGACGTGGCTGACGGCGATGCACAGCTGTCCGGTCGACGACGAAACGCGAGCGGATCGACCGAATGGCTGAGGTGTAGCGCTTTCATCGTCGTCCATGATTGCTGGGCGTCCGTCGGCTACCGGTCCATCGACACCGCCGCCGACCCCACCGCCCGTCCGGCCCTTCGGATTGGACGGGCGACGACCAAACGGGGAGATCATCTAGTGAAACGCCGTGGCGTGCTACGCCGCTCGGCGGTGGCGAGCCTTGTTCTCGCCTCCGCAACCATCATCGTCAGCGCCGCGACCGGTGGGGCCGCCATGGCCGAACCGTCCGCTCCGCTGGCGCCGAAGCCCGCGAGCAAGTTGACCGCCCCCAAGCCGGACAGCCGGTTGTCCAAAGCCAAGCCCGTCGAGGTCGTAGCGGATCGCTACATCGTGGTCTTCAAGAACAAGAAGACCACCCCGGCCAAAATCAAGGCAGCGGCTTCGGCCCTGGCCACGAAGAACGGCGGCAGCGTCCGTCGGCTGTACAGCAACGCCGTCAACGGCTACTCCGCCGCGATGACCGCGAAGCAGGCCGGCCGGCTGGCCGCCGACCCGGATGTCGCATCCGTGGAGCCGGTGGTCCGCTTCCAAGGGAGCGGGACGCAGAGCGCGCCCCCCTCCTGGGGCCTGGACCGGATCGATCAGGTTTCGCCCAAGCTGAGTGGCAGCTACACCTACCCCAACACCGGTGCCGGGGTGAACGCGTACATCATGGACAGCGGCATCGACATCAGTCACAGCGACTTCGGTGGCCGTGCCTCGTACGGCTACGACGCGGTCGACCAGGACAATGTGGCGCAGGACTGCGACGGTCACGGCACGCACGTGGCGGGCACCGTCGGCGGCACCAAATACGGCGTGGCCAAGAACGTCAACCTGGTCGCCGTCCGGGTCCTCGACTGCGGTGGTATTGGCACCACCGAGCAGGTCCTGGCCGGGATCGACTGGGTGACCGCCAATGCGCAGAAGCCTGCCGTGGTCAACATGAGCCTCGGCGCGCCGTATAACCCGGACTACCCGGCGATCCCCAACGCGGTCAGCAACTCCATCGCCACCGGTCTCACCTACGCGGTGGCCGCCGGCAACGATGCAGACGATGCCTGCGCGTACAGCCCGGCCAGGGTGTCGGCGGCGATCACCGTCGGAGCCACCGACAGGTTCGACCGTCGGGCCGTGACCGAGGTATTCGATTCGAACTACGGTCCGTGTGTCGACGTCTGGGCTCCGGGCGTGGACATCGTCTCGGCGGCAAACGGGACCACCGACGGGTCGGTGGCCTCCAGCGGGACCTCGATGGCGGCGCCGCACGTGGCCGGAGCCGCTGCGCTGCTGCTTCAGTCGAACCCGACGTGGTCCCCGTCGCAGGTGCGCAACACGATCGTGACCCGAGGGCTCGCTGGCGCGGTGCTGAACCCGCAGGGCGGGGTGGACCGTCTGCTCAACGTCGCGTCGGCCCTCTCTCCGGCGCGCACCTCGCACGGCCTGCTGGCACGTTCCAACGGCTATTTCGTCTCCGCTGACGGCGCGGGCAGCAAGCCTCTGGCCGCCGTCGGCCCAGTGCTGGGCGGCTGGGAGAAGCTCGACATCGTCGACGCCGGCAACGGCTTGGTCGCACTGCGGGCGAACGTCAACGGCAAGTACGTCAGCGCCACCGGTGCCGGCAGCAAGCCACTGATCGCCACAGCCACGTCGGTGAGCACCTGGGAGAGGTTCCAGCTGGTTCACCAGATCGACGGCACGGTGAGCCTGAAGGCCACCGTCAACAACAAGTACGTCAGTGCGCCCAACAACGGTGGCCCGCTGGTTGCCAGCGCGGTGAACGCCAGCACCTGGGAGAAGTTCGACCTCGAAACGAACCTGATCGTCAGCTTCAAATCGGCCGTCAGCGGCAAGTACGTCTCCGCCGACGGTGCCGGGAGCAAGCCGTTGATCCCGTTGGTCGCGTCGGTGAGTACCTGGGAGAAGTTCGAGCTGTTCGATCTGGACTACTACGGCTACTTCGGCCTGCGTTCGTTGGCCAACGGCAAGTGGGTCTCGGCGACCGGTGCCGGATCGAAGCCGATCCTTGCTTCGGCCCCCGCAATCGATGACTGGGAGGTCTTCAACTTCTGGCACCGGGGTGTCGGGACCACTGACGGGTCGGGCTGGATCTTCGCGTACGTCGACGAGCAGGCGGTCAGTGCCGGCAGCGCCGGCACCAGCCAGCTGATCCCGAACAAGGACCCCAACTACTCGGCTCCGGACCTCGGCCTCTCGGCGGGCGAGCGCTTCTCCATGAACCTCGCCTGAACCAGCCACGGAATTACCACCGGCGCCCGCCGGCACCCCTCCCTCGGGAGGCGGTGCCGGCGGGCGCCGGTGGTTCGTGGGTCATCCGGTGCCGACCAGAGCCCTGACGCTCGGCCGGTCCCTCGGGCTCAGCGCGAGACGGTGCTGCCGTCCACCGTGTCGACCCCGGTGGCCGGAGCGGTGGCGTCGGTCCGTCCGGCACCCAGCCGTGCCAGCAGGCCGGGCAGGTCGATCCCGGTGAGATCGCTGCCGAGCTGGAGGCCCTGGGCTACGTTGCCGGCCACCGACTTCGTGAGCGACGACGCGCCGTCGGTGGAGATGACCGTCATCTTGTCGATCGCTCCGATCGGCGCGCTGGCCGCCTCGACGACCTGCGGCAGCACCTTGACCAGCAGGTCCAGCACGGCCGCCTCTCCGTACGCGGCGAACGCCTCGGCCTTGCGCGCCATCGCGTCGGCCTCGGCCTCACCCTTGGCGAGGATGGCCGCGGCCTCGGCCTGGCCTTCCCGCTCCACGGCCTCGGCGATGGCGGAGCGTCGCCGCTGCTCGGCCTCACCCTCCTTGGCCCCCTCGATGGCGTTGGCCTCGGCGAGCGCGGCCCGTCGGGCCCGCTCACCCTCACCGGTGAGGCGGGCCTGCTCGGCGGAGGCCTGCGCGGCGGCGATGACGGACTGACGCTGCGCGTCGGCGTGCAGCACCGCCGCTGCTCGGGACGCCTCGGCCTCCTGCTCCACCTTGTACCGGGCCGCGTCGGCCGGCTTGCGAACCTCGGTGTCGAGCTGGCGCTGCTTGAGTTCGGCGTTGCGCTCGGCCACCTTCTGCTGTTCGGAGAGGATCGCCTGGTCCCGCTCGGCCTGGGCGAGCGGTCCGGCCGCCGCGGACTTCGCTTTCGCCGCGTCGATCTCGGCCTGGATGCCGGCCTGCTTGAGGGCCAGGTTGCGGTTGGCCTCGGCGATGGCCTCCTCGGCGAGCAGCCGCTCCTGCTCGGCCTGCTGCCGGGCCCGGGCCTCGGCGATCGCCGCGTCCTTGAGCACCCGGGCGGCCTCGGGGCGGCCCAGGTCCTGAAGGTAGGAGCCTTCGGCGAGGATGTCCTGGAGCTGGAAGGTGTCCAACACCAGACCCTGGTTGGTCATCGAGTGTTCGGCCTCCTCGGCGACCGCGCTGGCGAACGCCGCCCGGTCCCGGATGACCTCCTCGACGGTGAGCCGGCCGACGATCGAGCGCAGCGCGCCGGCCAGCACCTCCCTGGTGAAGTTGTCGATCTCGTCCTGCTGGTGCAGGAACCGTTGTGCGGCGGCCCGGATCGCGTCCTCGGTGCCGCCGACCTTGACGATCGCCACACCGTGCAGGTCGGCGCGGATGCCCTGCTTGCTGACAGCGCCCCGGATGCCGACGTCGATCCGCCGGCTGGACAGGTCGAGCGACTGCAGCTTCTGCACCACCGGCAGCACGAAGACCGAGGCGCCCAGCACGACCTTCTGCCCGGAGTTGTCGGTGGACCGCCCACCGTCGGCAGTCTGGGTGGTGCGGCCCTTGCGACCGGTGACGATGAACGCCTCGTTCGGGCCGGCCACCTTGATCCGGGAGAGCACGAAGAACACCAGGATGAGCACGAGGAGGACCGCGCCACCGATGGCGATGAGTAGGGCCATATGAGGAGTCCCGTCTATGAGGGGGAGATCAGTAGGTCTCTACGTGCACGCTGGTGTCGCTGAGCGCCTGCACGACGAAGACCTGGGCGCCGAGCGGGATCGGCTGGTCCGCGCGGGCGCTGAGCTTGACCGGTTGGCCGGCGAGGCGAATGCGGACCTCGCCGTACCCATTGGCCGGCACCGGGGTGACGACCAGGCCGAGCGCGCCGACCAGGTCGTCGCGGGTGGGGGTGGGGTCGGTGCGCATGTTCCGCGCCGCCCGACCCAGCCGGGACGCCAACCAGCCGGTGGGAACGGCTGCGAGCACGCCGCCGGCCACCGCCCCGACGACCATGCCGGGTGTACGAGCACCGAGTAGTTCGTTGACGATGGCCGCGCCGAACCCGAACGCCCCGGCGAAGCCGGCGACCGTCTCGATCGAGATCGGCCCGTCCACGTCGGCGTGCCCGAACTGGAACAGCTCGGTGCCGAGCAGGGCGAGCGCGAGCACACCGATGCCCGCCCCGCCGATGATCAGAAAGATGAGCGTTCCCGTTGCCACGACCTTGACGGTATCGACGCCGCGCAACGCCGAACGCCCTGGCAGGGCGTGAAGATGATCTACCGATGCGGGTCGGGAGTGACGCTCGGCCCGAGGCTGGTGGCCGGGCCGGCGAGAGAGTCCGCGTGGGGGAGAATAGGTGGATGCGCTGGGCCGTGCTCGACTCACCGATCGGTGAGTTCTCCGTCGCCACCGACGGCACGAGCGTCCGCGGTGCCCATTTCGGCCGGCTCGAGGGTGCCACCAACGAGCCCGGCGACGCGCTGTCCCGGCAGGCCTTCGACGAGCTGCGGGCGTACTTCGCCGGCGAGCTGACCGCGTTCACCGTCCCGGTTTCGGTGCCGCGCGGCTCCGACTTCGAGCGCGCTGTGTGGCGGGAGATGACGCGGATCCCCTACGGGGAGACGCTGACGTACGGCGAGGTGGCGCGCCTGGTCGGCGATCCCGGAGCGGCACGGGCGGTGGGAGTGGCCTGCAACCGCAACCCGGTCCCGGTGATCGTGCCCTGTCACCGGATCGTCGGCGCGGGCGGCAAGCTGGTCGGCTTCGGTGGGGGCCTGCCCCGCAAGGTCAAGCTGCTGGAGTTGGAGGCCGGGGTCGCCCTGCGACACGCCTGGTCCTGACCCCGTCGGATGCTTCGCGGCGGATGGACATGTGATGGCTGTTGCACATTTCGATACCCCGTCCTCCGTGTCTGACTTTCACGCTCTGCCGTTGATCGGTGCGCGGCTTGCCAGCGGCAACCGAGATCAACGAATGAGGAGGTAGAGGCAGTGCCAAGCGTGGTTGACGTGCCACCGGAGGAGCTATACAAAAGTGGTATGGCCTTTACCCTGACGCTCAAGCCTGAAGTCGAACAGCGCCTCAAGGAGCTTGCCGAGGCCGAGCAGCGGTCCATGCACAAGACCGTCGAGGTGGCGATCCAGGCATATCTGGACCGCCGCGAGCGCGACGAGTGGACCCGTGGGGCGGTCAAGCGGGTGGAGGAGCGCAACGCGGAGTTCTACGAAATGCTCGGCGACCGGTGAGGCACCGCTGGCCGGACGCGGAGGATCTACTGCTCCTGATGGCACAAAGCACCGGCCCACACACGGTCGTGCGCGACGGTGGCATCCTTTTCGCGGCTGCCGCCCGGCCACACGCCCATCTACTCAATGGTCCCGTCTATCCGACAACCCTGGATCAGGCTGCCGCGTTGCTCCACGGGATCATGCTCTGGCGTCCGCTTGACTTGTGGAACGCCGGGCTCGCCTGGAGGGCTGCGGACGTCCGTTTCGAACAGGCTGGGCTGATCCTCAACATGCCCGCGAAGGAGCGGATGGCAGTGACCGACGCGCTGGTCAGTGGCGAGGTCGACTCGATCGACGAGCTGGCGCTGCGGCTGTCGCCGTACCTGGAGATGTCGAGCTGAACGCGGCGAAGGGCCGGGTCCGCACGGACCCGGCCCTTCCACGTGCGTGATGATTCAGCGCGTCAGCGCGTGACCTCACCGGCGATGAACTCCTCGACGGCCTGGTGGGCGTCGTGGTCGGCGTACTGCACCGGCGGGGACTTCATGAAGTACGACGAGGCCGACAGGATCGGGCCGCCGATCTTCCGGTCCAGGGCGATCTTCGCGGCCCGGACCGCGTCGATGATGACGCCGGCCGAGTTCGGCGAGTCCCACACCTCGAGCTTGAGCTCGGCGTTGAGGGGGGTGTCACCGAACGAGCGGCCCTCCAGGCGGATGTACGCCCACTTGCGGTCGTCCAGCCACGGCACGTGGTCCGACGGGCCGATGTGCACGTCGCTCTTGCTCATCTCGTGCGGGATCTGCGAGGTGACCGACTGGGTCTTCGAGATCTTCTTCGAGACCAGCCGCTTGCGCTCCAGCATGTTCATGAAGTCCATGTTGCCGCCGAAGTTGAGCTGGTACGTGCGCAGCAGCTCGACGCCGCGGTCCTCGAAGAGCTTCGCGAGGGCGCGGTGCACGATGGTGGCGCCGACCTGGCTCTTGATGTCGTCACCGACGATCGGCAGGCCCGCGTCCTCGAACTTCTTGGCCCACTCGGGGTCGGAGGCGATGAAGACCGGCAGGGCGTTGACGAACGCGCAGCCGGCGTCGATCGCGGCCTGGGCGTAGAACTTGGCGGCCTGCTCGGAGCCGACCGGGAGGTAGCAGACGACGACGTCGACCCGCGCGTCGCGCAGCGCCTGCGTCACGTCGACCGGGGTGGCGTCGGACTCCTCGACGATCTCGCGGTAGTACTGGCCCAGACCGTCGAAGGTCGGACCGCGCTGCACGCTGACGCCGGTCGGCGGCACGTCGCAGAGCTTGATGGTGTTGTTCTCGCTGGCGACGATCGCCTCCGCGAGGTCCATGCCCACCTTCTTGGCGTCCACGTCGAATGCCGCGACGAACTCCACGGCGTTGACGTGGTAGTCGCCGAAGGCGACGTGCATGAGACCCGGGACGCGGTCGTTCGGGTTGGCGTTCCGGTAGTACTCGACGCCCTGAACCAGGGACGAGGCGCAGTTACCCACACCGACGATGGCGACGCGGACGGAGCCCATAGCGTCTGCCTCCTTCTTTTCTGTCACGGCCGCTCATTCCTGGTCTCTCCAGGCGGAGGCGGGCTGTTGTCTTCTCGTCGGCCGCCGGCTGTCCCGATGTTCGGGACCGTCGGGGCTCGGCCGGAGCGCTCGTTGGCGATGAGCTCCTCCAGCCAGCGGACCTCGCGCTCACAGGCATCAAGGCCGTGGCGCTGCAGTTCCAGCGTGTAAGCGTCGAGGCGCTCGGCCGCCCGGCCCAGCACGTCGCGAAGCCCTTCGCGACGCTCCTCGATCTTGCGGCGGCGACCCTCCAGAATGCGCAGTCGGGTCGCCTGGTCGGTTCGGGCGAAGAACGCGAAGTGCACCCCGAAGCCCGTGTCGTCGTACGTCTCGGGTCCGGCTTGTGCGATCAGCTGGGCGAAGCGTTCCTTGCCTTCCGCGGTGATTTTGTAGACCACCCGACCTCGTCGGCTGGTCAGCGCGGGAACCTCCTCGGCAGTGGCGGGTGTCTCAGCAGCTTCGGTGATCCATCCCGCCGCCTGCAGCCTGCGTAGCGTGGGATAGAGCGAGCCGTAGCTGATCGCCGCCCGGATCGCGCCGAGTTTGGCGGTCAGCTCCTTGCGCAGCTCATAGCCGTGCATCGGAGACTCCTGCAGGAGGCCGAGGATGGCGAACTCGAGCACTGGCCACCCTCTCTTTACCCTCCGGCGTGGAGCGGTAACCGCCGCGATGTATCGGACCGATACATCGCACGTTAGCGGTTCGCGTGGGCCAGGGCAAACCCCCGCACCGAGATGCTGTCGTCACGGATTGTGAGCGTGGTCGCCTGCTCCGGTCGGACCGCGTACCCTTCTCCGCATGCGTACGCAGCGCCAGGTCGTCGACTACTCGCTTCAGAAGCGAGCAGTGCTGCGTGAGCTCCTGGCCGGCCGGGTCGGCACATACGACGTCTGCGACGCGTCGCCGTACCTGAAGAACGCCGCTCGGTTCCACGGAGAGCCGACGGACCGGCGCTGCCCGATCTGCCGCAGCGAAAACCTGACCCTGGTCCACTACATTTACGGTGACGAACTCAAGCAGTCCGCCGGCCAGGCTCGGACACTGACCGAGTTGCCAGTGCTGGCGATGACGCTGCGTGAGTTTCAGGTCTTCGTGGTGGAGGTGTGCCTCGGTTGTGACTGGAACCATCTCGTCGAGCAGTACCTGCTCGGCCGGGACGGTCTCACCGGCGACAGCGACGGCACGAGCGAGCAGGACGCGGCGGGCGCCGAAGGCGCCGGTCGGCGGAGGCGAGAGGCGCAACGGTGATCTCAGCTGGTTGGACCGGCCCCGGGGCCGTAGACGAAACCCGGGACGGTCAACCGCTTGTTGGCCCGATTGGCCCGATTGATACGACAATGACCCCGCTCGCTCGGCACCCCCGTGCCGGCAGCCGGGGTGAAGCAACTCACGGCAACCCGGTGGCGGCGCAGTCGCGCCCCACCGCGACCGGCAGGGTGTGAGGAATGAACTCGTACGGTGATCCCAGTTCTGCGCGCGGGCGGGCCCAGTACTCGGGTCCGGACGGTGACCCCGGACCGGGCGCGGACGACGCGTACCGCCGGCCCGGCGGTGACTCCGGCGGGAGCGGCTGGTCAGCCTCGGAGGGCGGCGCGGCAACCCCGGGCCGTGCCTCGGTGACGCCCCGGGCGACCGGCGGTCGCGCCACGGTCGGCGGTTCGGCCTCGGTGCCGCCGCGTGGCAGCGCGGCGGCCGGGTCCGCCTCGGTGGGTTCGGCAGCCAACGGCAGGGCCGGTCGGGCCTCGGTGCCGGTGTCGCCGGCACCGGGTGTGGCCGCTGGCCGTGCTGGCGCCGGTCGGGCCTCCGTGCCCGTCTCTCCCGCGCCGGGTGCGCCAGCAGGTCGGGCCTCGGTCGGTGCCGCCGCCGTCGGTGCGGCCTCGGTCGGCAGCGCCTCAGCAGGCCGGGCCAGCGTCGGCTCCGCGTCGGTCGGTGGTCGTGCGGCGGTCGCCCGAGCGAGCGTCTCACCGGTCTCCGGTGGACCGGGCGGCCCTGGGGGACCCGGTGGTCCGGGTGGTCCCGGTCGGGGCGGCCGTGGTCCGGGTGACTCGGGCGCGGCGCGGGCGAAGAAGCGCAAGCGAATGAACCTGCTGATCGCCGGGTTCGCCGTCTTCATCATGCTCGCCGGAATCGGCGTGGTCGGGTTCACCTACTACTCGACGAGCGTCGTGCTCCCGGACGAGATCACCCCGCCGCAGGCGACCACCCTGTACGCCTTCGACAACAAGACGATCATCGCCAAGGTGGGCGATCAGAACCGAACCCTGGTCACCATCGACCAGATTCCGGAGTACGTGCAGAACGCGGTTGCCGCAGCCGAGGACCGGAACTTCTACCGCCACTCCGGTGTGGACTACAAGGGCATTGCCCGCGCCGGCTGGAACAACCTCTCCGGCGGCGACAAGCAGGGCGCCTCGACCATCACCCAGCAGTACGCGCGTAACGCCTACGACAACCTGAAGGACGACACGTACGCCCGGAAGGTGAAGGAGGCGATCTTCGCCTCCAAGCTCAACGACGAGTACACGAAGCCGCAGATCATGCAGCACTACCTCAACGTGATCTACTTCGGCCGGGGCGCCTACGGCATCGAGGCTGCGGCGCAGACCTACTTCGGCAAGTCGGTGGGCAAGCTCAATCCGGCCGAGGGTGCCGTCCTCGCGGCTCTGATCAAGCAGCCAGAACCCAGCTCCACCCACCAGGGGTACGACCCGGCGATCAATCCGACAGCGGCCCAGGATCGCTGGACCTACGTGATCGAGGGCATGGTCAAGGAGGGCTGGCTCGGTGTGCCCGGCAAGGAACCGCGTCCTGCTGAGTACCCGATAAAGGCCATCAAGGCCCCGAAGAAGGGCGGCATCGGCGTCGACTTCGGCGTCGACACCCCGTACGGCAATGTCATCAACTACGTCCGGCAGGAGATGCGGGACAGGGGCATCTGCGTCGAGAAGGACACGGAGGTGACAGATACCAAGCCGCTGTGTTCCCAGGCGCTGATGGCCGGCGGTTATCGGATCCGCACCACTGTGGACACCAAGATGCAGGCGGCGGCGGTCGAGACGGCCCAGCGCAAGTCCAAGGGCTCCGAGTTGGCTGATCAGCCGTCCAACCTCATGGCCGCGGTGGTGGCGATCGACCCCACAAACGGTCGGGTCGTCGCGTACTACGGCGGTGACAACGGCACCGGCACCGACTACGCCGGCAAGAACACCGACTCCAGTGGCACGATCAGCGGCGGTCACTCGCCAGGTTCAAGCTTCAAGATCTACACCCTGGCGGCGGCGCTCAAGGAGAAGAAGGCGCTCGAGTCCCGGTGGAAGGGCAGGGCCTTCAAGCCGGAAGGCACCGAGTTCAAGGTCAGCAACGCGGGCGACGACAACCCCGACTGCGGTAACTCCTGCACCCTCAAGGTGTCCACCCTCAAGTCCCTGAACGTGCCGTTCTACTACGTCACCGAGGAGATCGGCGCGGACAAGGTCGTCGACATGGCCAAGCAGGCCGGCGTCACCACCATGTGGCGCACGGACACCAACCCGGCCAAGGCCTACGACCTGACCAAGACCGACCCGAAGGACATCACGCCGGAGCCGTTCTTCAACGTCGTCGGTTACGGCCAGTACCCGATCACCGTGCTGGACCACGCCAACGGCGTCGCCACCTTCGCCAACGGGGGCGTCTACAACAAGGCCCACTTCCTCTACTCGGTGGAGAAGCAGAACCCGAACACCGGTAAGTGGGACAAGATCTACAGCGAGAAGCTCGACTCGAAGCGGCGAATCGACAAGGGCGTCGTGGACGACGTGACGTCCGTGCTGAAGGACTACCCGGCCGCCGTCAACCACCGGCTCGACGACGGTCGCAAGGCGGCCTCCAAGACCGGTACCTGGGAGCTCAAGGGCGACAGCAGGGACAACGGCGACGCCTGGATGGTCGGTTACACGCCGCAGTTGGCCACCGCAGTGTGGGTGGGCAACGTGCGAGACCGGAAGCCGCTCATCCTCAAGGACAAGCGGAAGGTCAGTGGTGGAAACCTCCCAGGCGACATCTGGGAGCGGTTCATGGACGAGGCGCTGAAGGGCAAGCCCAAGGTCGACTTCCCGCCGGCCCAGAACGTCGGCGATCCGGATTCCGGAAACGGTGAAGCCCCGCCGCCCCCGCCGCCGCCACCCAACCCGGGGGGTCAGCCCGGCCAGGGCACCCCCTGTAACCCGCTGATCGACATCTTCTGCAACCCTGGGGGCAACAACCCTGGCGGTAACCCTGGGGGCAACCCCGGCGGTAACCCCGGCGGCAATCCAGGAGGCAATCCCGGCGGCGGCGGAACCGGTGGTGGCGGCGGAGGCCTGTTACCCGGGCTGCCACCCAACCGAGACTGACCCGCACCAGCACACGACGACACCGCCGCCGGCCGGACGACCTGTCCCGGGCCGGCGGCGGCGTTTTCGTACCCCGAACTCCGCGCCGCGCCGGGACGGGCACCCCTGTCGTACGGCAGGATGCCTCTTCATGAGCACCCAGTCGACGCCCGGCATCGACGACGCCGGAACCACCGATCACCCGTCCCGCTCCGACGGGTTCGTCCGCGGCGTCTCCAGCGTCATCGGCGGACCGCTCGGCGACCACGCGACAGCGCTGGACCGGCCGGCCGGTGGGGAGCGTCGCTTCTGGACCCCCGTGCGGATCGTGCTGGCGCTGGTGTGCCTCACACTCGCGCTGCACTGGGTGCAGAAATCGCCCTGCCAGAACGGCGCCTGGCAGAACAACGTCCAGTACACCCGGTTCTGCTACACCGACGTCCTTGCCCTCTACTACGCCGAAGGGCTCAATGAGGGCAAGGTGCCCTACCGCGACCACCCGGTCGAGTACCCGGTGCTGACCGGCTATTTCATGGGCGCGCTGGGCCTGCCGGTGCACGCCATCGGTGAGGGCGACCCGAGCATCAACCAGGTCCAGTGGTTCTACAACCTCAACGCGCTGGTGCTGGGTGCGCTCGCGGTGGCCACGGTGGGGGTGATCCTGGCGTTGCGCCGCCGACGACCCTGGGACGCGGCGCTGTTCGCACTCGCCCCGGCGTTGGTGCTCACCGCCACAGTCAACTGGGACCTGCTCGCCATCGGGCTGGCCGCCTTCGGCCTCCTGGCCTGGGCCCGAAAACGACCGGCGGCGGCCGGCGTGCTGCTCGGGCTCGCCGGCGCGGCGAAGCTCTGGCCGTTGTTCCTGCTCGGGCCGATCCTCATCCTCGCGCTGCGAGCCGACCGGATACGTGCCGCGCTCATTGCCATCGGGACGGCGATCGCGGCCGTGGTGCTGGTGAACCTGCCGGCCGCAAGGGCGTACCCGGAGAACTGGGACCGGTTCTTCGAGCTGAACACCACCCGACCGATCGACTGGGGCACGCTCTGGTACATCGGTCGCTACCTGGACGGCAAAGTCGGCAACGACCCCGCCAAGCTCGGCCCGTTCGAGTGGCTCAACGCCAACATCCCCACCCTCAACACCATCTCGTACGCGCTGTTCGGGCTTGCCTGCCTCGGTGTCGCGGTGCTGGCGCTGCGGGCGCCGCGCCGACCGCGGCTGGGTCAGCTCGCCTTCCTGGTGGTCGCCGCGTTCCTCATCTTCAGCAAGGTCTGGTCGCAGCAGTTCGTGCTCTGGCTGCTCCCGCTGGTGGTGCTGGCCCGACCGAAGTGGGGCGCGTTCCTGGCCTGGCAGATCGCCGAGGTCTGCTACTTCGTCGCCTTCTACGGGGAACTGCTCGGCGCGGCAACCAGCCGTCCGGTCTTCCCGGAAGGGGTGTTCGTGCTGGCCTCGACGCTGCGACTGGCCACCGTGGTGGTGCTCTGCGTCTTCGTCGTCAAGGAGATCCTGCACCCCGAGCAGGACGCGGTGCGGGCCACCTACCCGGACGACCCGGACGGTGGCGTTCTCGACGGCGCCCCGGACGCCCCCTGGATAGACCGCTGGCGCCGCACCACGACGACCAGCGAACAAGCACCCGTACCGGTGCCCACGACCTGACCCTAAGGCCACCGCGGCCGGCACCACGTCAGGGTTTTCGGGGGAGCCCCACCCGGCGCAGGGATCAAGCCTGACCGCCCGGAGCCGGGTGGGCTCCCCCGAAAACCCGCCCTAAAGCTTCACAGGCGATAGACGACGGCGTCGCCGACCTCCTGCCGGCTGATGCCGAGCGACTCGACGGGCGCGTCGATGTTGATCTCCCATGGTGTGCCGGCCACCTGACCGCGCAGCAACACCACTGTGCGAACGCCGAGCGTGCGCAGGTAGTCGACGCTCGTCTGGTCCGGGAACGACTGGCTCACCCGACGGACGTCGTCGAGCTGGCGCGGCGTGAAGCCGCTACCGCCGTTGACCACGTCGGGGAACCCGCTCGTCGACCAGAGCATCACGTGCTGGTCCAGGCTTTGATTGCTGGGCAGCACCAACAGCGGACCCTCCGCCGAACGCATCGCCGCCGGCTGGGTCGGCACCACCGGGTGTGGGGTGGTGTTCAGGCCCTCGACGGTGACCAGCAGCAACGGCAGCAGGGTGGCCATCCGCAGCCACGGCCCCGGCCACGACGGGATCCGTTGCGCGGTCAACTCGCGGACCCGGTCGGTGAGCGCGGTGACCGCGCCCGCCGCGAGCAGGCCGAGCAACAACGTGGTCCAGAGCATCAACCGCCCGGGGGTACGCAGCCCGCTCCAACCCGGCAGATGCTCGAAGAGGGGCACGTAGGTGAAGGTGCCGTCGAAGAAACGGGTGCCCATGGCGAAGGCCATCGTCACCAGCACCCCGGCGAGCAGCAGCAGCCGGTGCCGCAGCCGCCACACCGAGAAGAGCAACCCACCCGCGGCGAGCGCGTAGAGCACGAAGCCCGGCAGCAGGGTCATCTCCGGGTGCCACGGCAGCGCTGCCCGGGCGCCCTCGTGCAGCCCACCCCAGATCCGCGACTCCCCGGGCGCCGTCACGAAGCCCGACGCCGGTGGCGAGAAGAGGCTGATGTCGCCGACGGTGCGCTCGGCGTACGGGTGCAGCTCGGTCACCTTGAAGAACGGGAACGCCATCAGCAGACCGACACCGGCGAACAACACCCCGCCGAGCACGTCGGCGACGAACAACCGGCGACCGAACGGAACGGCCTGCCCGGTGCGCAACCGCCGCGCGATGAACAGGACGGCGGCAACCAGCACCGCGCCGGCCAGGAAGTACGCGAAGGGCAGCCCGATACCGAAGCCGAGGCTGAGTTGCCAGGCTGCCACCAGCCAACCGGCGTAGACCCAACCGTCATGCCGGCGCTCCGGCCGGTAGCCGTGTCGGAGGGACCACCCGTGCCCGCGCGCCAACATCGCCAGCGCCAGCGGAATGCCACCGTTGGAGAGCACGTGCAGGTGACCGGCCTGGGCCAGCAGCCACGGCGCGTAGGTGTAGCTCACCCCCGCGACGGCCGCACCGATCCGGCCGGCCCCGAGCTGTCGGGCCAGCGCGTACGCCCCGAGAGTGGCGAGCGCGTGCGCCAGCACGAACATGATGTTGTAGCGCAGCACGGCGTCCTCGGGACCGCTGCCGAGCATTCCGGCCGGGGCGTACCCGAGCAGAGTGTCGGAGAACGCGAAGCTCCACAGCTCGGGGAAGAACGTGTTGGACTGCCACAGCCGTGCCGGCTCGGCCAGCAGGATGTGCCCCGACCAGGCCATCTGCCAGGCTTGCAGGCTCGGGTCCCAGTAGTCCTGAGGAAGGGTGTAGCGCGGATAGCGCAGCGTCGGCCAGGTCATCAACACGGCCAGTGCCAACGAGCCGAGGGCGGCCAGGGTCCATTCGTGGATCAGGAACCGACCGACCGCCCGGCCCACCCGACTGAAGATGGAGGGCTTCGGCTCAGGGGCGGAGGCGAATGCCTCCCAACGCTCCGGGCCGACCGGCTTCACCTCGCTGTCGGCCTTATCCGTACCGTCGGTTTTGTCCGCCTTCGCGCCCTTGGCCGGGTCGCCGTTCTTGGCCGGCTCGCTGTCCTTGGCTGGTTTGTCGGCCTTGATCGCGCCGCTGTCCTTGGCCGGGTCGCTGCCCTTGACCGCGTCGGTCCCCTTGGCAGTGCTGTCGCTGGCCGCGGTGGCGCCCTCGGCGGCATCCTGCTTGTTCGCGGCGTTCTGCTGGGTGGGGGTGCCGGCCGCGGCTGTGGTGGCGGCTTGGCTCTCGGCGGTCGCGCCGGTGGGGTTGGGCCGGGCGTTGCCGGTCCCGGGCTGTCCGCTCGTCATGCCGTCGGGCTCTTCGCTCCGAGCTGCTCACGCAGGAAGTCGATGTCGGCCGCCTGGCCGGTCACACCGCCCGGTGTCTCGACGACCACCGGCGCGCCGGCTGCCCGGATCACCGCCACCACAAGCTCCGGGTCGATCGTCCCGCCGTCCAGGTTGTCGTGACGGTCCTGGCCCGAGTTGAACGCGCCCTTGGAGTTGTTGGCGTGCACCAGGTCGATCCGCCCGGTGATCGCCTTGACCCGGTCGACCAGGCCGAGCAGCTCCTCGCCGCCCGCGTACGCGTGGCAGGTGTCCAGGCAGAAGCCGACCTCGTACTCACCGATGGCGTCCCAGAGTCGGGCGAGCGCGTCCAGCCGCCGGGCGCAGGAGTTGTCGCCGCCGGCGGTGTTCTCGATCAGGACCGGTACGCCGAAGCCGCCGGAGTCCGCCGCGTACGCGAACGTCTTGCGCCAGTTGTCGAAGCCGACGGCCAGGTCGTCGCCGGCGTTGACGTGCCCACCGTGGACGATCAGGCCCTTGGCGCCGATGGCGGTGGCCGCGTTGGCGTGCCCGAGCAGCAGCTTGCGGCTCGGGATCCGGATGCGGTTGTTGAGCGTGGCCACGTTGATGACGTACGGCGCGTGCACGTAGAGGTCGACCTCGGCGGCGCGTAGCCGCTCGGCATCTTCGCGAGGCTTGGGCGCCTTCCAACCCTGTGGGTCGGCGAGGAAGAACTGCACGGTCTCGGCGGACCGGGCGGCCGCCTCCGCCAGCGGGTCGGTCGAGTCGACGTGGGCTCCGATACGCATGCGAGCGAGCCTACGTCGCGCCCCCGACCGGCGGAGCGACGGTCGGGGCGGTGTCGCGTCACCGGAGGGACCGACGATCGTTGATGGGTTTGAACCGGCGTCCACTCCCGGTGTCGCCAGCGGCGCGAGCGTCGCACGGCGACCGACGGTCGACGGCCGACAGCGAGGTCACCCCCGCGGCGCGGCCCGGCGCAGCGGGGGCGACCCCCATCGCACAGCGGATACCGAGCGACGACGAATCTCCGAAAATTGTGCTTTTCCCCCCGACAAGGTACGAGTGCTGTTGTATCGTCAGATAACAACACGATAAAGCTCCGCGGGGCGTCTTCGGTCCAACCTCATCGGTGTGGTCGTTCCTCCCCAGGTCCCACCCAAGGAATGCGGACCGGACGCCCCGCGGCCTCGTAGACGGGGGTCCACCACCGGCCAATTGACGGTCGGACGGTGGGCCCCCGTCGGCTCGTCCGGGTCCGGACCCGACCACCCCGGGCATGATCGTTGGGACCGGGTATCCTGGTCAGGTTGTCCGCGTCCGGCCGGGTTCCCTCGGCGCGTGCGGACGACGACACAAGACCTCCTGCCACGGAAGGACCGTGGCCGCTTAGCCCACAGGAGGTGAGCACGTCTTGCGTCACTACGAACTAATGGTCATCCTCGACTCCAGCCTCGAGGAGCGCACCGTCGCACCGTCGCTCGACACGTACCTGAACGTGATTCGGACCGCGGGTGGCTCGGTTGAGAAGACCGACGTGTGGGGCCGTCGGCGCCTCGCGTACGAGATCAACAAAAAGGCCGAAGGCATCTACGCCGTCATCGACCTGCAGGCCACGCCTGCTGCGGTGGCCGAGCTGGACCGTCAGCTCCGGCTCAACGAGTCCGTGCTGCGCACCAAGGTCATCCGACCGGAAATGCGCTAGAGCATCCAACCCCGGTTCGTCCGGATCAGCCTCCGCGACTCTGTCGTACGGCTCTGCGAGCCTGTACGACGAGACGCTGAGTGCGCGAGGAGATGGTCATGGCAGGAGACACCACCATCACGGTCATCGGCAATCTGACCGATGACCCCGAGTTGCGGTTCACCCCCTCCGGGGCTGCGGTCGCCAAGTTCCGAGTCGCTTCGACGCCCCGTTTCATGGACAAGGCGTCGAACGAATGGAAGGACGGCGAGCCGCTGTTCCTCGCATGCACCGTGTGGCGGCAGGCCGCCGAGCACGTCGCCGAGTCGCTGCAGCGTGGCGCTCGGGTGATCGTGTCGGGCCGGCTGCGTCAGCGGTCGTACGAGACCCGCGAGGGTGAGAAGCGCACTGTCATCGAGCTTGAGGTCGACGAGATCGGCCCGTCGCTGCGCTACGCCACGGCGAAGGTGCAGAAGATGTCCCGCTCCGGCGGTGGCGGCGGCGGCTTCGGTGGCGGCGGTGGCGGTGGCAACCAGGGCGGCGGCGGAGGCAACTTCGACGACCCCTGGGCTTCGGCTGCTCCTTCTCCCGCGCGTGCCGGTTCGGGCGCCAATTTTGACGAGGAGCCACCGTTCTAATGGCGCCTAGCGCTCGCGATCGCAAACCAGGAGCACGTGCAACGGCCAAGGCTGCGGCACTGCGCAAGCCCAAGAAGAAGGTGAACCCGCTCGACAAGGACGGGATCGCCTACATCGATTACAAGGACACCGCGCTGCTGCGCAAGTTCATCTCCGATCGCGGCAAGATCCGCGCTCGTCGGGTGACCGGCGTGACCTCGCAGCAGCAGCGGCAGATCGCCCGTGCGGTCAAGAACGCCCGTGAGATGGCGCTCCTGCCATACACGGCCACCACCCGCTGAGAGGAGGCACCGATATGAAGATCATCCTGACTCAGGAAGTGTCCGGCCTCGGTGCCCCGGGCGACATCGTCGAGGTCAAGAACGGCTACGGCCGTAACTACCTGCTGCCGCAGGGCTTCGCGATCGTCTGGACCAAGGGCGCGGAAAAGCAGGTCACGGTCATCAAGCGGGCCCGTGGGGCCCGCGAGATCCGCGACCTCGACCACGCCAACGAGGTCAAGGCTCAGCTCGAGGGTCTCAAGGTCAACCTGAAGGTCCGCGCCGGCGACGGCGGACGGCTCTTCGGCTCGGTCACTCCGGCCGAGATCGTCGACGCCGTCAAGGCCGCCAGCGGCCCGGTCCTCGATCGTCGCCGGCTGGAGGTGCCCGGTCACATCAAGTCGATCGGCGCCTACCCGGTGAAGATCAAGCTGCACCCTGAGGTGACCGCGTCGTTCAACCTGAACGTCGTTCAGGGCTGACGTCCGCAACACCACCACGAGGGCCCGCACCGAGCAATCGGTGCGGGCCCTCGTGCGTACATCGTCCGACCCGGCACAGCCCGGCACGATGGTCCGGCGGCTCGCAGCCGGGTCACCCGATGGGCTGGCCCGTCACCGCGCTGATCAGCACAGTGGAGAGGCCACCGCCCACGACCGCGGCGGCAACCGCGATGGTGGCCGAGCGCCACGTCGTACCCACCCTCCGCAGCAGCGCCGCCACCACCAGACTGCTCACCAGCGCCAAACCGAAGCGCGGCGAACCAGCCAGTAGTGACTCCAGTGCCCGGGACCGGGCGGACTCACACCCGCCCCCGCTGATGTCGGTCACACAACCAGCCGGCGCCTGGCTGTCCAGCGTCAACAGCCAAACGAAGATCAGCATCGCCGGCACCAGGTAACAGGCCGCCGTGTACAGCAGAGGCCGGACGGACCCACCCGGATCCGGGTCCAGCAGGTCGTCCTCCAGACGCCGCGCCCAGGCACCAGTGGCCGCCGACTCGACCCGCCGACGTACCGACGCCGTTCCCACCGCCGGCCGGTCCGCCCGACGCCGGGGCGTACCCGCACGCGGTGCGCCCGAACGCGGCGCGGGCGCGCTGCGCGGCCGTGGGGCGGTGTATCCCACCACCGGCGACCGGGGCGCCGACGTCGTCGGATCCATCCAACGCGGGTCGTCATCGGCCAACCGGGTGCCGGACCAGAACCCGTCTTCCCGGCTCGGCCACCCCTCGGCCGCCACCGGACGATCGGAGCGTGGCGCCACCGTACGGTCCCACTGGTCGTCCTCGATCGCGGACCGCTCCCACTGGCCAGTGCGGTCCGACCGTTCCCAGCCACCGACGCTCTCCACCGCCGACCACTGCCCGCTCAGGTCCCCGCCGTCCGCGCCGGCCGTCGGCGGCCACGCGTGCACGCCAGAGGCGTCCCACGGGTCCACCGCAGGCGGGTACGACGGTTCGGGCTCCGCCGCCCGGTCCGATCCGCGGGCCCACGGGTCGGCCGCCGGACGGGACCAGGACTCCTCCGCCGCACGGCGGCTACGCCGGCTGGGACGGCTCGGCTCCTGATCCGGTACCTGCTCGCTCGGGGCGGACTCCGGCTCCCCGCCCGACCAGATCACCTGCGGGCGGCCAACGGGCGCGCGGCGGGGACGCCGGTCCGAGACAGCGCCGGAGACCGGCTCGTCCTCCCCGGCGTCGGCCCGCCGGCGGCCGGAGTACCCCTGGTCCTGTGGACGGTCGAGCGTCCACTCCCGGGTGTGGTCCGAGTCTGGCGCCGGGCCGATCGCTGCCTGCTCCCGCCGACGCGGCTCGCTGCCCCGCCGCCGACCACTCGACGACTCGGCGGACCGTCGGCCTGCCCCGGAGATCGGCCGCTCGGGCTCGTCCTCGTCGTCGTCCGGTGCCGCGTGGCGACCACCGCCGTCCGCGTGCCGGACCCCTGACTCCAGCGCCCACCGGGGCAGGTAGGCGTCGACAGGCTCGTCCTGGCCGCGGTCCAACGCACGCCGCCGGCTGGAGGTGCGGTAGCGCCCGTCCTCGTCGTACGGATCAACCGGAACGGACGCCGCGCGCTCACCCCACGAGGCGGTTGGCTGGCGCTCGCGCGGGCTGCCATCGCCGCGTCCCCAGTCCCGGTAATTCACGGCCGGAGTGTGACCCTTCTGAACCGAAAGCGGAATCCGCTGTCCAGGTGTAGCCGTTCGCTGGAGATAGTACGGGACGATCGTGTCACAGGCCCGACCGAAATATTCTCCTCCACAGGCTGGGGAGCATGTCTTCGCAGGTCAACGGCTTCTAGCCGAGAATTCCCCAATGGTTATCCACAGGCTGTGCACACGCTGCGCACATGCTGTCCACCGGGATCCACAGGTTGTCCCGAGGCTCGTCCACCGGCGTTGTTGAGTCTCTGACCTCGGGGTCCGTATGGTTGGCCCTCGACCGCCGGCGATGGCCCCCGATCGACCGGCCCGGTCGGACGGAAGTGTCGTACCCCAGCGGTAGAGCTGGGGTTGGATCCGGCGCAGTGGAGGGGGGACCCGTGTCGGTCACCGACGACATGCGGGCAGAGCCGCGCTCCGGCGCAGGCCAGTCACCCGCACAGCGGGATGGCCAGTTCGACAAGACCCCGCCACAGGACGTCGCGGCCGAGCAGTGCGTCATCGGCGGCATGCTGCTCTCCAAGGACGCCATCGCCGACGTCGTCGAGATCCTCAAGACCAACGACTTCTACCGGCCGGTGCACGCCACCATCTTCGACGTCATCCTCGACATCTACGGTCGGGGTGAGCCGGCCGACTCGATCACCGTCGCGGCGGCGCTCGCCGACTCCGGGGATCTGGTACGCATCGGTGGCGCGCCGTACCTGCACACGCTCATCGCCAGCGTGCCCACCGCCGCCAACGCCGCGTACTACGCCCGCATCGTCAGCGAGCGGGCGGTGCTGCGCCGACTGGTCGAGGCCGGCACGAAGATCGTGCAGCTGGGCTACGGCACCGCCAGCGGCGGCAGCCGTGACGTGGACGACGTCGTCGACCTCGCCCAGCAGGCCGTGTACGACGTCACCGAACGGCGGGTCAGCGAGGACTTCGCGATCCTGGCCGACATGCTGCAGCCGACGCTGGACGAGATCGAGGCGGTGGGGGCGACCGGCGGCATGATGACCGGCGTCCCGACCGGCTTCAGCGACCTGGACCGACTGCTCAACGGCCTGCACGCCGGACAGTTGATCATCGTGGCCGGAAGGCCGGGTTTGGGCAAGGCGCTCGCGCTCGACACCCCACTGCCGACCCCGGATGGCTGGACCACCATGGGCGAGGTCAAGGCGGGTGATCAGCTGCTGGCTGCGGACGGCTCTCCGACCACTGTCACACACGCCTTCGACGTGATGCACGACCGTCCCTGCTACGAGGTCGAGTTCTCGGACGGCACCGTCATAGTGGCGGACGCTGAGCACCTGTGGAAGACGACCACGCGGGCGATCCGGCGGCAGGAATCGGCGCGGCAGAGGCGGCACTGGCCCGAATCGTCGCTGGCCAACGTGCGTGCGGCACACGAGCGGCTGAGCTCTCTGGGGAACCAGCCGATCACGCTCTTCGACACGATCGAGCAGGTTGGGCCGGAGTTCCGGCATGTCCTGCACACCGTCGCCCGCGAAGTCGGGTCGGTTGGTCGGATCAGCCGTCCCATAGTCCGCAACGGCAAGCCACAGAACTGGACTGCACCGGGCTATTCGGCCGGTCCGCTTCTGGGCAGGCTTCTTCGACGAGCCGAGCGGGAGGTCAATGCCGGCAGCCGGGCCGACCGCGACGGCGTTGTCACCACCGCCCAGATCGCGGCCACACTGCGTACTGACACCGCCCAGCGACGGCTCAACCATGCCGTACGCAACTGCGCTCCCATCCAACTCCCGGACCGTGAGCTGCTGGTCCCGCCCTACACCTTGGGAACATGGCTCGGTGACGGGCACAGCGACGCCAGCCGCTTCACCACGGCAGATCCGGAGATGGTCGCGCACGTCGAGGCGGACGGCTTCGTCGTGCGGCCCAGCGGGCCGATGGTCTACACGATTCTGCTGCCGCCCGCGTCCGCTGCTCCGGGAAACGGTGTCTGCGGGGACTGCGGCGTTTCCACCAGGGCATTGCGTGAAAATCCGGCGACGAGGAAGTGTGCCGACTGCCGTCACCGGAACGGTTCATTCCTCGGGCTGTTGCGTCAGGTCGGGGTAGCGGGAAACAAGCACATCCCGGGCGTCTACCTGCGCGCCTCGGAGGCTCAACGCAGGGCGTTGCTCGCTGGGCTGATGGACACCGATGGGACCGTCGCCCCCTCCGGCAACTTGCAGTACACGTCGACCTCGAAGCGGCTGGCTGATGACGTACGCGAACTCGTCGTCAGCCTCGGCTACCGCTGCACGGTCAACGCGAAGCCGGTGCGCGGCCGCACCTCCGAGCCGTCGATCGCGTACACGCTGAACTTCTCCACCCCGGACGTCGTCTTCCGGCTCAGGCGGAAGCAGGATGCACACACCGAACGCCGCCGCACCACCTCCGACGTTCGAACGACCTCGCGGTTCATCGTCGACGTCCGGCCGGTCCCCAGCGTTCCGGTGCGGTGCGTGACAGTCGATAACGACGAACACCTGTACCTGGCCAGCCGGGCGATGATCCCTACCCACAACAGCACGGCCAGCATGGACTTTGCCCGAAATGCTGCTATTCGCGCCAACCAGGCGGCTGCGATCTTCTCGCTGGAAATGAGCAAGGTCGAGATCGTCATGCGACTGCTGTCCGCCGAGGCGCGGGTGCCGCTGCACGTGCTGCGCAGCGGTCAGCTCTCCGACGACGACTGGACCAAGCTGGCCCGGTGCATGGGTGAGATCAGCGAGGCGCCGCTCTTCGTCGACGACACGCCGAGCATGAACCTGATGGAGATCCGGGCCAAGGCTCGGCGGCTCAAGCAGCGGCACGATCTCAAGATGATCGTGGTCGACTATCTCCAGCTGATGACCTCGCCGAAGCGCACCGAGAGTCGTCAGCAGGAAGTCGCCGACCTGTCCCGTGGCCTGAAGCTGTTGGCCAAGGAGGTCGAGTGCCCGGTGATCGCGGTCAGTCAGCTGAACCGTGGCCCCGAGCAGCGCACCGACAAGCGACCCCAGCTGTCCGATCTTCGTGAGTCGGGCTGCCTTACTGCGGAGACCCGAGTGGTACGCGCGGATGACAACACCGAGATCACGCTGGGTGAGCTGTTGTCCAGCGGTGCAAAGGACATCCCGGTCTGGGCGTTGGACGAGAGCCTTCGCTATACGCCTCGCACCATGACTCACGTTTTCCCGAGCGGCACCCGCGAGGTGTTCCGGCTGACCCTCGCGTCGGGCAAGCAGATCGACGCAACAGGGAATCATCCCTTCCTTGCGTTCACCGGCTGGTTGCCACTCGGTGAGTTGTCGCCCGGAGACCGCATCGCTACGCCGCGACACCTACCGCCTCCAATGGTCACCCGCCCGTGGGTCGACGCCGAGGTGGTCATGTTGGCGCACCTGTTGGGCGACGGGTCCTTCGTGCGGCACCAACCCATCCGGTACGCGAGTTGTGATGAGCTGAACCTGCAGGCCGTGACCGAAGCAGCGAAGCACTTCGGGATTTCCGCCGTCCGCGACGACTATGCGGCTGCGAGGGTGACAACCCTCCGCCTGCCAGCGCCCTATCCTCTGGCTCGCGGTCGGCGTAACCCGATCGCGTCTTGGTTGGACGAGTTGGGCCTCTTCGGTCTGAGGTCACACGAGAAGTTCCTCCCTTCTGCCGTCTTCAGCCTGCCCAAGGAACAGATCACCAGCTTCTTGCGGCACCTCTGGGCCACGGACGGTTCGGTGACCGTCAACGGCACGGGCCGCGGAGGGCGCGTCTATTTCGCGTCCACGAGCCGACGAATGCTCGAGGACATCTCTCGACTGCTCCTCAGGTACGGCATTACAGCCCGGCTGCGGGCCGTACCAGTCGTGGGACATCGCCCTCAGTACACGCTCGACATCTCCGGTCGGGACGACCAGTTGAGGTTCCTGCGCGAGATTGGCGTCTACGGGCAGCGCTCGGAGGGCTGCGCTGCTCTGCTTGCTGCTCTGGAGTCGACGGAGAGCAACACCAACGTTGACACCGTGCCGCGCGAGGTGTGGACCAGGGTAAAGGAAATCTTGGTCGAGCAAGGGATGACCCACCGTGAGTTCGCGGCTGCCATCGGCACCCAGTTCTGTGGCAGCGCCCTCTGGAAGCGCGCGCCCAGTCGTTCCCGGCTGGCGGCGATCGCCACCGTCCTCAATGCGGCCGACCTCGACTTGCACGCGACCAACGACATCTTCTGGGACTCGATAGTGTCCATCGAGTCGCTCGGTGAACAAGAAGTGTTCGACGCGACTGTGCTCGGGAAGCACAACTTCATCGCCAATGGCATCGCTACCCACAACTCGATCGAGCAAGATGCCGATGTTGTTATCCTTCTGCACCGCGACGACTACTACGACAAGGAGTCGCCGCGGGCCGGGGAGGCGGATTTTATTGTTGCCAAGCATCGAAATGGACCCACCGACACCGTGACCGTCGCGGCGCAGCTGCACCTGTCCCGCTTCGTCGACATGGCCATCGGCTGACCGACGCGGCAACCCGTCGTCGGTCAGCCGAGCAGCGGGAACCAGCCCGCCGACTCACCCAGTTCCAGCCGGTCCCGGTCGGTCAGCGGTACGCGCCCGGTGGCCTTCAGCAGGAAGTCGTGGTCGTCCCATGCGCTGGGTCGAACGGTGTCGTCGCTGAGCAGGCCGTCCATGGTCGCTACCGCGACGCGTACCGCCACTGGGCCGGGCGGCGGCGCGTCGGGCAGTTCCAGCGTCAGGTCCAGGTGGTGGACGGCGGCCTCGGTGGTCAGGGTGGCGAGGAAATCCGGTACGCGCAGCACGTGTCCCTGGGTGGTCACGTACCCCTCGGGGTCGGCTGACGTGGCGGCGCGGACCGCCGCCGGCGCGGTGTCCCGCCAGAGTTCGACGATCCCGGTCGGACGGTCGAAGGCGGCAGCCGATCGGCGGACCCACCAGGCGTGCCGGGCGGCCTCGTCGTCGCTGGCGGGAAAGTCACGCCAGTAGCTCACGTCGTCGACGTCGGCGGGACCGTCGACGGGGCTGGCCAGGGTGACGAGTGCCCGCTGGGCGTCGCCGAGCACGTGCAGGAGCAGATCGGCGATGAGCCAGCCACGGCAGCGGGTTGCTCGTTGCAGGCCGGCGTCGTCCAGGCGGCCGACCACCGCGGTGATCCCGTCGTAAGCCTGGGCCAGCGCCTCGTCCGGTCGGATCGCGGTCATGCGAATCAGCCTCGCATGAAGGATCGCCCCCGCCAACGATCAATGGCCCGGGTGGTGTGCCCGGGCCGACGCGTGGATCGACCCGGGCGGAACGTCGGCTCCGGCTCAGCCGAACATGTCGTCGAGGAAGCCCTTGCGCTTCTTCTGCCGGTAGTGGCCGTGGTAGCCGTGGTGCTGTTGCTGCTGGTGGCCGTACGCCGGCTGCGGCGGGTAGCCGTGGGCGGGCGGGGGCGGCGGCGGGACGGCGCCGTAACCGGGCTGGTGCGCCGGGGGCGGCGGGGGCGGGTAGCCGGCCGGCTGCTGCGCGGGCTGCCCTGGCGCGCCGCCAGCCTGTTGGCGGCTCCAGTTGGCCTCCGCCTCGAACAGCTTCTCCAGCTCGCCGCGGTCCAGGAAGATGCCTCGGCACTCCCCGCACTGGTCGATGACGACGCCGCTGCGCTCGTACTGGCGCATTTCTCCGTGACACTTGGGACAGGTGAGGCTACTCATCGCCCGACGGTACCCGTTGTTCCTATGCAGTTGCTGTGAGCGCCTCGGTGACTTCTTCGTCGGACACCTCGTGGAAATCGTCGTAGTAGACGCTGACCGCGCCGAAGTCCGCCGGGCGTTGCGCGCAGATGACCTGGTCGGCCTCGGCGGCGAGCAGTTCGTACGCCTCCTGCGCGCCGACCGGGACCGCGACTACGACGCGGTGTGCCCCGAGTTGGCGGACGACCTCGACGGCGACGCGGGCGGTTGCGCCGGTGGCGAGGCCGTCGTCGACGATCACGGCCGTCCGGCCGGTGAGGTCCACCTGTGGGCGGTCGCCCCGGTAGAGCCGTTCCCGGCGCTCCAGTTCGGCCTGCTCCCGATGGCGGACCTCAGCGATGTCGTCGCTGCTGAGTCGGCTGGCCACCGCGTCGTTGAGCACCTGGACACCGCCGGGCCCGAGTGCGCCGAAGGCGACCTCCCGAGCCCACGGCATGCCGAGCTTGCGGACGACGAGCACGTCCAGTGGTGCGCCGAGGCGTTCGGCGACGACCCGGGCGACCGGCACGCCACCACGGACGAGGCCCAGGACGACGATGTCCGGTTCGCCGATGAGCGCGGTGAGCCGTTCGGAGAGCACCCGGCCGGCGTCGGCCCGGTCGCGGTACGTGGTCATGCCTTCAGGTCTACGCCCTGACGCGCCGTTCCGCTCGGAAGTTACGCCGAAGTGGTCCGACCGGACCGCTCATCGGCAACCGCGGCGGTCGGTGTGTCGCCAGCGCGGTGCAGGGCGGGAGCCCAGGTCAGCAGGGCCAGTGGGTACAGCAGGTAGCCGAAGCGGGTCGAGGGCATCAGGGCGATGGCGGCGAGCAGCCCGTACCCGCAGATGAGCGCGGTGGCGACGGCGGTGCGGGGCGGGCGGCGGGCGAGCCGGACGGCGATGGCCACTCCGGCAGCGACCAGCAGCCCGGCGGCGATCAGCCGGCCGGCGGGTAGCGCGTTGGCGATCAGGTAGCCGGGGAACGGGGACTGCGCTGGGCTGGTGACCAGCCCGTGGCCGAGGGGGAAGCGCAGCACGTTCTCGGTGAGGGCATCGCGGTCCACCAGCAGCGCCGGTAGTAGTGCGGCGATGGGCAGTCCGATCGCGCCGATGGCGACTCGGGTGCCGGCGCGTCGGGTCAGGCCCCAGACGATCAGGACCAGGGCGACCGGCCAGGCGAACAGCTTCAGCGCGCCAGCGAGTCCGACCGCGAGGCCGGCCCGGCCGGGTCGGTCGGCGGCGGCGAACGCGAGGGCCAGCAGGCAGAGCGCGAGTACGGGTAGGTCGTCGCCGCCGGTGGCGAGGGTGAGGGCACAGATCGGCAGTACGGTGGCGGCCTGCATGCCGCGCAGCAGGGCGGCGTCCCGCCGGTGGGTCGCGGAGCTGGTGGCCTGGCCGGTGGTGGCGGGTGTTCTGCGCAGGGCGACCACGGCCAGGGCGAGGGCCAGCGCGGTGCCCACCGCGAACCAGACCCGGGAGTCGGTCCACCAACTGTCGAGCAGTGCTCTGGGTAGGCCGAAAACCGCCATGCCGGGCTGGTACGGGGTGTAGCCCATCAGTTGCTCGCCAGGTGGCAGGGCGGCGATGGCGTCGGGTCCGAGGTACGGCGTCCCGTGTTCCAGGAGGCGACTGCCGGCCTGCTCGACGACCAGCACCTCCTCCTGGGCCCGGTCGGTGCGTCCACCGGCGCGGTCGATGCTCTGCCAGGCCAGGGGCAGCAGTGCGGTGGTGGCCCAGGCGAAACCGGTGACCGCCCAGCGGGCCGGCAGACCGGTCAGCCGGGAGGACGGAGAACGTCGACGCAGCAGAAGTTGGGCGATCACCGTCAGCGTCGCGAGCAGATAGCCGACGGCGGCGACAGCGCCCCAGGCGCGGTGCGGCAGCAGGGTCGACGTCACTGCGGTGATCGCGGCGAAGGTGGCCGATACGGCGTAGAGGCCCAGGTCGAGGGCGAGTCCGCCGGCGGCGTCGTCGAGTGTGCGCCAATGCCAGCGACTGCGGTGGGCGGTCGGGTCGTCGACGATCACGCGCGACAGTCTGGCAGACCGGGCTGGCCGGGCAGCGGGGCGATGTCTGTTCAGGCGGGCAGGTGTGGCAGGCGGTCGGGCCTGGAGCGGCCGCCCTGGCGGCGGTTCTGGCTCAACCGGATCACCGCCCCGGTGTCGTGCAGCGGCGCGGCGAGGGTGCCCGGCCGGCCGCCCGAGCCGCGCTGCATCGCCGCGAGGAGGGTGCCGGACGGCATCGGTCGGGCGAACAGATGCCCCTGGCCGGCGGCGCAGCCCAACTCCCAGAGGGCACGCCGCTGCGGCTCACTCTCCACCCCCTCGGCCACCACGTCCAGGTCGAGGCTGCGACCCAGGTCGAGGGTGGAGCGGATGACGGCGGCGGCCTCCGCCGAACTCTCCATCGTCGTCACGAAGCTCCGGTCGATCTTCAGCTCGTGAACCGGGATTCGGGAGAGCAGCGAGAGGGACGAGTAGCCCGTGCCGAAGTCGTCCAACGCCAACCGGACTCCCTCGTCGCGGAGTCGGCTGAGCACCCGGTCGACCACGTCGAGTTGGCTGAGGGTCAGCGTCTCGGTCAATTCCAGGACCAGCCGGTCCGGTGGTAGGTCGTGGGCGCGGAGGCGGGCCAGCACCGAGCCCGGGAACCGCGCGTCGAGCAGGCTGCGCGGGGACACGTTGACCGCGACCGGTACGTCGAAGCCGGCGTCGCGCCAACTCACCGCCGCGATCAGCGCCTGGTCGAGGATCGCTTCGGCGAAGGCCGGTAGCAGTCCGGACCGTTCCACCGCCTCCAGGAACCGCAGCGGGTCGATCAGACCGTGGGTGGGGTGGTGCCAGCGGGCCAGGGCCTCAGCGCTGGTCACCTCACCAGAGCCCAGGTCGACGATCGGTTGGAAGTTGACGACGAACTCGTGGTCGGCGACCGCGCGCGGTAGGTCGCCGCCGAGGGTGAGGCGACCGAGGTCGGCGGTGTCGCGGGTCGGGGCGTACGTGGCGATCCGCTGCCCGGCCCGCTTCGCCTGGTACATGGCCACGTCGGCGCGGCGCAGCAACTCGGCCATGCCGCCGTTGGACGGGGCGCCGGAGATCCCGCCGCTGGCCTCGACGCTGATGCGCATGCCATCCAACTCGAACGGCTCGTGCAGGGCGGCGAGCAGCGTCTCGGCGCGGTGCGCGGCGACCGCCGGGGCCGGCAGACCGCGCATGAGTACGGCGAACTCGTCGCCGCCGAGGCGGGCCACCAGGTCGCTCGGCTGGGCGGCGCCCCGTAACCGGTCGGCCACCTGCACCAGCACCTGGTCGCCGGCGGCGTGCCCGAGCGTGTCGTTGACCTCCTTGAAGTGGTTGAGGTCGATCAGCACCAGCGCGGTCACCCCGTCGGCATGGCGGGTGCTCAACTGTTCGGTGCCCTCGTCGAGGAGGTGCCGGCGGTTGGCCAGGCCGGTCAGCGCGTCGTGCGAAGCCGCGTACGCGTGCTCGTCGGCGACCCGGGCCAGTTCGGCGTACGCCTGGGCGTTGCGGACTGCGGTGCACAGCGCGGAGGCGAAGGTCCGCAGGGTGTACTGCTCCCGCTCGGAGAGCTGGACCGGGCCGCGGAAGCGCAGTCGAAGCATGCCGATATCGACAGTCCGGTCGTGGCCTTCCAGCGGCGCGGGGACGATGGTGCCGTCCACGTCGGTGGGCGTGCCGGTCGGACCGTCGAAGGTGATGCCGCCGGTGCCGCCGCGTACGGTGCGGTCGCCGTCGCGTAGCTCGATCTCGACCTCGTCGGCGGAGAACAACTCGGCGGCCTGGGTGACGGCTGTGGTGAGGACGTTGTCCAGGTCGACCACGTTGAGCGCGTCGGTGGTGCGGGCGAGCCGCTGCCACGCCTGCTGCTCGGTGCGGGAACGGATTCTGGTGGAGTAGGCCAGGTGCAGGCTGAGCACGAGCGGCGGTATGGCCAACAGGAGTTTGAGGTTGGCCTCAAGGATCAGCAGCGTGCAGGCCGCCACGACGAACCGGAGGGCGAAACCGGCGAGCCGGAGGTCGAGATTACTTCGGAACTGCTTTGAGATCTTGGTCCTGGACGCCAGCGCGATGACCGGTATGGCCAGGATGTCGTCCAGGAGGGCCGCAGCCAGGTAAGCCAGCGCCAACGGCACGAGCAGGGCCACGGTGCCCTCGGGCGGCCAGGTCCAGGTCGTCATTGCCAGCGTGATGCCGGCACCCCAGGCCACGATGACGTTCTTTCCCACGCTGAAGGCCAGCTTGATCGCCGGCTGGCGGTGCCAGGTGAACGCGATGCCCACCGCCGTGGAGAGCACCACTATCGGGGCCGGAACGACGGCGAGACCGATGATGATCGCCGTTTCGGTCCAGCTGATCGAGTGGGTGGTGGATCGGATCCGCACCCTCGCTTTGACCAGCGTTCCCAGGGCGATGGTCACGGTGAGCACGACGACGACCGCGGCATCGTTCGGCGTGGCGGTCATCGCGAACCGCACTGCGACCGGCAGTGAGGTGGCCGTGATGACAGCCGCTACAACGACGACGAGACCGACGAGCAGCCGTAGCCGCTGATCGGTCTCAGTCTCTCGTCGCTGAGGATGGGTCACATCACCCCCGAAAGGACTGCCTCCGCCTTGTTCGTAGCCTAACGTGCGGGAGTCGCACACGTACCGTGCGAAATTTTTAGTCCCATTCGCTGCCGCGCATCGCAATGCTCCTCTCGGCTGCCGTGTCATTCGATGACCTGCCCCCAGGGGAGGTCTTCCTAACGAAAGGCAGCTTAAGAGATGGAAGGGCAGCTTAGAAGAATTATATGTCGGTATGCGCAACATTAGCCAAGCTGGAGTGGATTTATTACGTTCTGTCCATCACGGCTAAACGGAGTGCGGTCAGGTCGCAGCGGTGTTGGTTTCGCAGACGGCTCGAAACTGCGGACCGTGTCTGCTCGGGTTATGAACGTGTTACTCCCCTGTTCGGCAGTCCTCGGTCTGCGGCCTCTCCCAGATTTTGGCTCGGTGTAGTGGCGTATTGCGCAGATTGGTATGACTAGGTCGTAAGAGCGGTCGGGACAGCTCCCCGCAACGTTCTCAGGCCGATGCGCGACCTTCGCATCGCCGCACGGGCGGTGAGTGCCGGGGGTGAACCGTAGGCTTCGTTGTGTGATCGGCTGAATGCCCGCGACGGCTGGAGCAGGGCGAGTGGAGATTCAGGTTCTAGGCGGCCTTTCGGTGCAACTACTTTCTCGTACGTTGCGCCTCGGAACACCCAAACAGCAGGCTATCTTCGCGATGCTCGCAGTTCAGCCAGGTCGACTGGTTACCGTGGCCGACTGCATCGATGAGTTATGGGTCGATCGCCCACCGCGATCGGCCGTAGCGAATGTGCTGAGCTATGCCGCCAATCTGCGCCGAACTTTCGAGGCTTTCCCGTCCGGTCGAGGGGTCGTCGTGCGGCAGCGGAAGGGCTTTCGTCTCGACGTGCCACCCGAGCTGATCGATGTCTCATGCTTTCAGATGGAGCGGAGCGCGGGCCGGGAAGCCTTGGAGGTCGGCCACCTGGAGCAAGCTCGGGAGTTGCTGAGCCGAGCCGTCGCTCGGTGGCAGGGCCCGATGCTCGCCGGCATCCCGCTGGGACCCGTGCTCAGCGCTCGCGTGCTCGCCGCCGAGGAAGAGCGTCTGCTCGCCGTGGAACTTCTTGCCGACGTACAGCTGAGATCCGGGCGGGGTGATCTGGCGATCCCGTTGTTGCGGGAAGTCATCGCCCGTCATCCACTCCGGGAGCCGACGTATGTCCTGCTGATGCGGGCTCTGTACGAGGGCGGCGATCACGCGGGCGCGCTCATCGCGTACGACGAGATCCGGACGCGACTGATCACCGAGCTGGGGGTGGTCCCCGGGGCAGCCATCGAAGAGTCGCACCGCAAGATTGCCACTTCGAGCCCAGTACCCGCTGTGCTCTCCCGACCAGGATCTTCCGTGGCGCTCGTGCACGACGCGGCGGGAGAGGCGGCAGCTGAACAAACGGGTCAGGTCAAACCGGTGGATCATCTTCCGCGGGCCGTCGCGGATTTCGTCGGGCGGGAAGACGTCCTGTCACGGCTGCTGGCGGAGACTCAGCGAGTCGAGGAACGAGTTCCGGCAGTGCACATGATCGACGGCATGGCGGGCAGCGGCAAGACGACCCTCGCCGTGCACCTGGCCCGCCGACTGTCCGATCGTTATTCGGACGCCACCCTGTTCATCGACCTGTGTGGCCATGGCGACAAGAACCAGGTCGAGCCAGGGGGCGCCCTGGTCACACTGCTGCGTCAGCTTGAGGTGCCGGCCGACCGTGTTCCGGTCGAGTTCGACGCCAGAGCGGAGTTGTGGCGACGGGAACTGGGCCGTCGAAGGTCGGTGCTCGTCCTCGACAACGCCGCGAGCAGCGAACAGATCCTGCCTCTCCTGCCGACTGAGCCGACCGCCGTCGTGCTGGTGACATCAAGGCGGAGGCTCTCTCATCCGGACGTGGCGCCTTCACAGACGTTGCCGGTGATGACTCCTGAAGAGAGTCTCGACCTCCTCGCATTCAGTGTCGGTAAGGCCCGGGTCGAAGCGGAGCCGGACGCCGCGGCCGAGGTGGTCCGGCTGTGCGGGCATCTCCCCCTGGCAATTCGGCTGGTCGGCGCCAGACTCGCCCATCGGCGCGGCTGGCGGTTGGCGGACCTGGCCGGACAGATGGCTGACGATCCTCTGGTGCTGCATCACCTGGGTCAAGAACAGAGCACCGTTACAGGCGCCTTCGCCGCCTCCTACGAGCCGCTCCCGGGTTCGACCAAGCGTGTGTTCCGGTTCCTGGGTCTGTATCCCGGTAACCGCTTCAGCCCGGCGGCAGTCGCCGCACTGACCGGCCTGACAGTGGCGGAAGCTCACGAGGCGCTCGACGACCTCGTCGACCGGAACCTGGTGGAAGACCTGGACTCGACGCGATATCGACTACACGACCTCATGCGCCAGTACGCCGTGGAGTTGTGCACGCGTACTGAATCCGCGAGCGACCGAAAGCTCGGGTTGGCTCAGCTGTTCGACTTCACGCTGGAGGCGGCGCTGAGGGTCGCCGATCTGCTGGAGCCCGGCGTCATCAGATCCCAGGTCACTCACCGCTCGTCCGGACGTCCTGAGCTGTTCGAGGCTATCGGTGAACCATGCACCGACTGGTTGGAGGCGGAGCGCACGGAACTGGTGGCAATAGTGTTGTCAGCACTCGAGTCGAAGCTCTACCAGCACTCCTGGCAACTGGCCCGCGCCCTCTGGCGATTTTTCTACATCCGCGGATACTACGAGGACATCATTCTGACCTTCCGCCACGCACTGACGGCGGCGGAGGCAACGGGAGATGTCGACGCGATGGCGGTGGTGAACAACTACCTGGCTTCCGCCTACGTACGCACCGGTGACAACCAGTGGGCACTTGACCACCTGACCCGGGCGGTGGACCTCTCTCGCAACTCCCGGGACGTCCGGAACACCGCGCGGTACCGGGCCAACCTTGCGGCTGTCTACGCGTGGAGCGGGCACCTTGCCGAGGCGGTGACGGTCGGTATGGAGAGCCTGCGCGACTACAAGGGATACGGAAATGTCGGGGTGCCAGTCGTGCTGCCGAATCTTGGCACGGCACTGATGATGCTCGGGCGCTACGAGGAGGCGTTGCGACTGCACCGCCGGCACCTGGCATGGGCCCGGACGAAGTCCGAGGACTTCCATGTGCTCAACGCCTTCGGTCATGTTGGGGCGGTGCGCGTGAGAATGGGCCATTTTCCGCAGGCAATCCGGATCCTCAAGGCCTCGTTGGCCTTGCGCGATCGCACCGGCCACCGGTTTGCCGAGGCTGAGGTCCGCAACGACCTCGGGATCGCCTATCGCGGTCTTGGCCGCCTGGTCGAGGCCCAACAGCAACACGAGGTGGCCAGGCAGTTGTCGATCAGCTCGGGGGAACGACACGTCGAGGCGGCCGCGCTGAACGAGCTTGGTCGCACTCTGCTGGCGCAAGGGCGGTGCGGCGAGGCGGCCGAGATGCACCAGGTCGCTCTGCGGTTGGCCACTCGGATCTCACACCCGTACGAGCAGGGACGTGCCTTGGCTGGTCTCGCCGAACACTTCACCCATGTCGACCCGGCGGAGGCCCGACGGCACTGGGAGCGGGCGTTGGCGATCTTCCGACGGATGGGTGTGCCGGAGCGCTTCGAGGCCGAACGTCGCCTCGCCGAGTTGACCGGCGCGACAGTGGTCGCAGGGCGCTGACCAGCCTGAACGGCGCTTATCGATTTCTTATCGGCAGGCCCGGTAACTTACCGGCCGTATCGGCGAACGGGGGAGGTTCTGCCAGTGGGCAGAACCGGGTCGTCGACACGCCCCGCTGCCGGGTCCCCCCAGCGACCTCGGCGGCGGGCTGGTGAGGGAGGAGCGGCGTCGGGGCCGTTGCGCCGTCAGCACCCGGTGCGGTAGCCAGCGTGACGCCGCTCCTTCCGACCGCCGTCGTACCGCACCGATAGGCTCACGACCGTGACCGAACCCGCGCAGCTCAGCCACGTCGATCGCGCCGGCGCGGCCCGCATGGTCGACGTCTCCGCCAAGGCGGTGACGGGTCGGTTGGCCGTCGCGGCCGGCCGTTTGCGGACCACGCCCGAGGTCATCGACCTGCTCCACCGCGACGGGCTGCCCAAGGGCGACGCGTTGGCCGTCGGGCGGCTCGCCGGGATCATGGGGGCCAAGCGCACCCCTGATCTGATCCCGCTCTGTCACCCGATCGCCCTGCACGGCGTCACGGTCGACCTGCGGTTGACCGCCGACACCGTGGAGATCACGGCCACTGCCCGCACGGCGGACCGGACGGGGGTGGAGATGGAGGCGCTGACGGCGGTCGCTGTCGCGGGTCTCGCCCTGGTCGACATGGTCAAGGCGGTCGACCCGGCGGCTTCGGTGGAGGCGGTCCGGGTGCTGCGCAAGGAGGGCGGCAAGACCGGCGAGTGGGTTCGGCCGGAGGACCGGCAGTGATCCGGGCTCGGGTGATCGTCGCGTCCAATCGGGCCGCGGCCGGTGTCTACGCCGACACCAGCGGGCCGTTGCTCGTCGCCGGCCTGCGTGAGCTGGGTTGCCAGGTCGACGACCCGGTGGTGGTGCCCGACGGTGAGCCGGTCGGCGACGCTTTGCGGGCCGCCCGCGCCGACGGTGTCGAGGTGGTGCTGACCAGCGGTGGCACCGGAGTGACCCCGACGGATCGGACCCCGGACGTGACACGGGGCCTGCTGGATTACGAGATCCCCGGCATCGCCGAGGCCATCCGCGCGCACAGTCGTGACCGCGTGCCGACGTCGGTGCTGTCCCGGGGCCTGGCCGGGGTCGCCGGTCGGATGTTGGTGGTCAATCTGCCCGGCTCGACCGGCGGCGCCCGCGATGGCCTGGCCGTTCTCGGGCCGATCCTCGGCCACACCGTCGACCAGCTCCGCGGCGGGGACCACTGACCGCTTCGCGGCGGCGGCCACTGACCGCTCCGCGGTGGCGGCCACTGACCGGTGCGCGCCAGGCCCGGGCGGGTGTCGGTCCGTGCCGATAGGCTCGGTCGGTGAGCACGGAAACCGCACCCACAGCGGATCGGGTCACCGCACCCCCGCCAGCCGGGTGGGAGGAAGCCCGTTCGCGGGTCTACGCGGTCGGTCTGGCCGCCGCTCTGCCCGCCACCGCCCGACCGCTTGTCGACACCGACGGGTCGACCCTGGCCGAGCCGTTGACCACCCGCACCGACCTGCCGGCGTTCCCGACCTCCAGCGTGGATGGCTGGGCGGTGCGCGGCAGTGGGCCGTGGCGCGTCGTCGGCCGGGTCCTGGCCGGCAGCACCCCCGCGCCGCTCACCGAGGACGACACCACCGTCGAGATCGCGACCGGTGCGATGGTGCCCGAGGGCGCCACCGCCGTGCTGCGGGTGGAAGAGTCGACGAGCGCTGACGGCCTGGTCACCGGCGTTCCCCGGGAGTCGCCCGAGTGGCGGAACCCCGGCGAGGAGGCGTACGCCGATGAGGAGTTGTTGCCGGCCGGCACGCCGGTCGACCCGGCGGTGATCGGCCTGGCAGCCGCCTGCGGGCACGACACGCTGCGGGTCCGGCGGGTGCCGCGCGCCGCGTTGCTGGTCTTCGGCGACGAGCTGCTGACGGCGGGCCCGCCCGCGGCCGGTCGCATCCGCGACGCGCTGGGCCCGGCGGTGCCGGCCTGGCTGCGGCGATACGGCTGCCAGGTCCGCCCATCCGACGTGGTCGGCCCGGTGGCCGACACGCTGCCCGCGCACGTGGCGGCCCTACGCTCGGCGCTGGGCCACGCCGATCTGGTCTGCACCACCGGCGGCACGATGAACGGCCCGGTCGACCACCTGCACCCGACCCTGGAGGCGCTCGGCGCCGACTACGTGGTCAACACGGTGGCGGTCCGCCCGGGCTTCCCGATGCTGCTGGCCCGGCTGACCGGCTCCGACGGGCGGGCCCGGTTCGTGGCCGGGCTGCCGGGCAACCCGCAGTCCGCCATCGTCGCGCTGGTGTCGCTCGTCGCCCCGCTGCTCGCCGGCCTCCAGGGTCGGTCGATGCCGGTGTTGCCGCAGGTCACGTTGGCCGAGGCGGTGCCCGGTCGCGGTGACCACACCCACCTGGCGTTGGTCCGACTGGACCGGTCCGCCGGCGTCGCGTTCCCGGTCCGTCACGTCGGCTCGGCGATGCTGCGGGGTCTGGCCGGCGCCGACGGGTTCGCTGTCATCCGACCCGGCACCAGCGGTGAGCCGGGCGACCGGGTGCCGATTGTGCCACTGCCGTTGTTTCCCGGGGAGCGTGCGTCGTGACGGCACCAGCGATCACCTTCGGCGAGGTCACCGACCAGCCGCTCGACCTCGCCACGCACGAGGCGGCGGTCGCCGACCGTCGGGCCGGCGCCGTGGTGTCCTTCCAGGGCGTGGTCCGCGACCACGACCACGGTCGCCAGGTCAGCAGCCTGGAGTACGAGGGGCACCCGAGCGCCGAGCAGGTGCTGCGCGAGGTGGCCGCCGAGATCGCCGCGGAGCCCGACGTCTACGCGGTGGCGGTCTCGCACCGGGTCGGCCCCCTGGTCATCGGTGACGTGGCGCTGGTCGCCGCGGTCAGCACCGCACACCGGGCGGCGGCCTTCGCGGCCTGCGCCCGGCTGGTCGACGAGGTCAAGGCGCGACTGCCGATCTGGAAGCGGCAGGTCTTCACCGACGGCACCGAGGAATGGGTCAACTGCCCCTGACCGCTCAGCGGCGGCCGTTGACCACCACGGCTCGGGCGAGCCGGTCGCCGTAGAACGCCGGCTCCGCGCCTGGGCGCCAGGGCAGCGCGGCGACCAGGATGATCAGCGCGAGCGCGAGTGAGTTCTCCATCAGTGCCCCGAACAGGCCGTCCTGGTAGTGCGACATCTCCGGCAGTTGGTGTTCGTACGGCCAGATCGGAGAGATCAGGAAGAGCAGGTAGAGCCCGATCGCGGCGAAGCCGTGGCGGAGCCCGGTCAGCGCCGGGTACCAGATCGGCGGGCGGAGCCCGTTGACCCCGGGTAGACCGCCGAAGGCCGGCCCCTGGCCGGTGCGCTGCGGCATCCCCCGGCTCGCCTCGCGGCGACGCACGGCGGCGTCGGCCAGCACGATGATCGCCGGGATCACCCAGACCAGGTGGTGCGTCCAGGAGATCGGGCTGATCACGTTCGCGGTGAGACCGACCAACGTGAAGGCGGTCAGCTCGTCACCGTCGGCGCGGGAACTGGCAGCCCGGGACAGGCCCAGCGCCAGGACCAGCACCGAGAAGGCGAGCCACAGCAGCCCGGGGGTCTCGATCGAGTCGTACAGCCGGGCGAGCAGGCCGGCGAGGGACTGGTTGGGCGTCATGTCCGCCGCGCCGACCCGTTCGGTCTGCCACAGCACGCTGCCGAAGTAGGTCCGCGACTCGTCACCGACGATCGCGAAGGTCCCCACCGTCACGCCGATCGTGGTGCCGATGGCGGTGGCCGCCACCCGCCACTGACGGGTGATCAGCAGGTAGGCGATGAACAGTGCCGGGGTGAGCTTGACCGCTGTGGCGAGGCCGATACCGGCCCCGGCCCAGGCTCCGCCGTAGATGAAGCGCAGCAGCGGCCCGTCGGTGGCGGCGTAGTGGGTGCCCCGGCGGGACCGCCAGCGAAGGCCGATCAGGTCAGCCATGATCAGGGCGAACAGCAGGATGTTGACCTGGCCGTAGCCGAGGGTCTCCCGAGCTGGCTCGATGGCGACCGCGAGCGGCACCGCCAGGGCGACCGTGAACCACAGTGGCCACCCCAGTCGATCCACGATGGGTCGGAGCAGCCCGGCCAGCACCAACGCCAAGGCGGCGATGCTGGCGGCGGCGTTGACCAGGCCGGCCGCGCCGATCGGCAGCTGCGCCATCGGCAGCATGACCAGCCCGGCGAAGGGCGGGTAGGTGAACCCGAGTGTGGTTTCGGGCGCGATGAACTCGTAGAGCTCGTGACCGCTCGCCCACCACACCACGGCACCGTGGTAGATCTTCATGTCGAAGAAGTTGTACGGCCGCCCGAAGGTGCCGATGGCAAGCCATGCGGCATAGGCGACGGCGGCCACGATGGCGCCCCGTACGACGTTCCTGCGATCGATCCCGCGCGTCACACGGTCGATCCCGCGTGACACACGTTGGATTGGGGCGAGGCGGTCCGCCCGTCTACCGACATCCGTCGGCATGGCGTGGCCACCCCCGTACCAAGGTCGTCCTACCCGTCCAGGTCCTGCACGGAGCCTAGAACGGCGCCTCACGTCAGTGCCTCCCGCGTTATGCGACCGTGTCCGATCCCACACATGTTTTTTACATTTCCACCGCGTTAACGCCTACCGGGTGGTTCAGGTGATTCGTGGCCTTAGCGAGGGGTGGGGGTGGGACGCAGACGGATCGACGCAGGTCAGCCGGGGAGTCGACGTGCGGTGGCCGCGGAGCGGACGGCGATTCGGGCCTCGCGGCGGGCGGTCCGGACGGCGCGTTGCATGGAACGTCGAGAGTGGCCGATGCGATGGCCCGTCCGCCACCGCAGACCCGGCTTGCCTTCGGTGTCCGCCGCGGCGAGCAGCAGACCGCCGAGGAGCCCGAGGTTCTTCAGGACGTGAATCTGGTTGTTGTTCTTGGCGATCGGGTCGTCGTTGTTCCAGAAGGGATGCCCGGCGATGGTCACCGGCACCAGTGTGCCGGCCAGAACCAGCGCCGCGGGTCGACTGAGCCGGCCGGTGGCCAGCATCAGACCGGCGCTGACCTGCACGGCCGCGTTGAGCCGGATCAACGTCTCGGTGTCGGTGGGGAAGCTCGGGTGTGCCTTCTTCAGCACCGGTGCGACCTTGTCGGTCACCGGTTTGGCGGCCACCGTGAGCCGGCCGGGGTCGCGTAAGTTGCGATACCCGCTGACCACGAAGATGCCGCTCAGCATGGCGCGGGCGAGGGAGCGTACGGGCGTCATGGATCAGTCATACCCCGTCGCGACGTTTGCTACCCCGTCAACCGCAGGATCGGATTGGTGTTCGTACACGTACGCCACGCCGAATCGAGCGACAGTCACAGATGGACGGGCGCCGACGGGTAACGTCGCGCGGGTGACCACGCTGCGGCTACGCCCCGAGGACCCGGCCGACGCCGGCCCGGTCCGCCGCGTACTGGCCGCCGCCTTCGCCCGCCCGGACGTGGCGACGCCGCCGGAGGTCAGCCTGGTCGACGAGCTACGCGACACCACCGCCTGGTTGCCGGAGTTGGCCATGGTCGCCGAGTACGGCGGTGAGGTGGTCGGCTACGCGCTGCTCACCCGGGTACGGCTGCGGCCGGAGCGAGGCTCGGACGTGCCGGTCCTGGCCCTCGGCCCGGTGGCGGTCGCGCCGCACCGACAGCGTGTCGGGCACGGCACGGCGGTGGTGCAGGCCGCCCTGGACGCCTCCACCGAGTTGGGCGAGCGGCTCGTCGTCGTCCTCGGCGCTCCGGTCTTCTACCGCCGGTTCGGGTTCGGCCCGGCGAGTGAACTGGGCCTGACCGGCCCGTGGGCCGGCCTCGGTGAACCCTGGCAGGCGCTGGTGCTGCCGCCGTCCACGAGCGAGGAGGGCCCCCCGCCGCGCGGTGAGGTGCTCTTTCCGGCGCCCTGGTCGAAGGTCTGACCGAGTCCACGCGATTGCCGGGGTCAGGCCGGCTGCGTCCGCAGGTACCGGCCGAAGTGCGGGACGGTGAAGGCGACAGTGCCCCGCTCACCGGAGTAGATCAGCCCCTTCTTGATCAGCGCGTCCCGGGCCGGGGACAGACTGGCCGGCTTGCGGCCGAGGGCACGGGCGATCTCCGCGGTGGGCACCGCGGCGTCCATGTCGTCGCGGACCACAGCGCCGGGCTCACCCTCGACCGCGGACATCATGGCCATCGCCCGCATGTACTCGCGTTCGGCGGGAGTGGCCCGTTCGAAGCGGGAACCGAAGAACCCGACCGCCAGCTCCGCCTCCGCCTCCGGTGCGGCGACCCGCACATCGGCGGCGGTGATCGGCGAGCGTGGGGCGTGGTCCCAGGTGGCCTTGCCGTACGCCTGGACGAAGTAGGGATAGCCGCCGGACTTCTCGTAGAGCAGGTCGAGTGCCTTCTGCTCGTACTCGACCTCCTCGCGCTCGGCGGGCGCGCAGAGCGCTCGGTCGGCGGCGATCCGGTCGAGCCGGTCGATGCGTTGATAGCGGAACAACCGTTCGGAGTACGACTTGGCGGCGCTGAGCACGGCCGGCAGGTGCGGAAGGCCGGCGCCGACGACGATCAGCGGCGCGCCGAGCTGGGACAGCTCGTGGCAGGCGGCGCAGAGCGCCGACACGTCCTCCGGGCCGAGATCCTGCATCTCGTCGATGAAGATGGCGATGCCGGTGCCGACGTCACTGGCCACGGCGGCGGCGTCACTGAACAGCTCGACCAGGTCGATCTCGATGTCGCCGGAGTCGGCCCGGCCGCTGGCGGCCGGCACGTCGATGCCGGGCTGCCACCGGTCGCGCAGCTTGGTGGCGGCACCGGCCCGGCCGGTCGGGTTGGATCGCTGGGCGAACGCCTTGAGGACGCCGAGGAACGCGTCGATCCGGTCCGGTGCGCGGTGGCGGGGGGCGAGCTCCCGGACCGCCATGTGCAGCGCGGCGGCTACCGGTCTGCGCAACGACTGGTCGGGTCGAGCCTCGATCTTGCCGCTGCCCCAGAGCCGGTTGATCGCCTGCGACCGGAGCGTGTTGAGGAGAACCGTCTTGCCGACGCCGCGCAGCCCGGTGAGCATCAGGCTGCGTTCGGGTCGACCCCGGGCGATGCGTTCGAGCACGATGTCGAAGACGTCCAGTTCCCGCCCCCGCCCGGCAAGTTCGGGCGGACGCTGACCGGCGCCCGGCGCGTACGGGTTGCGGACCGGATCCACGCATCGCAGATTATCGGGCCATCTAGCTGCGAGGCTAGACATGGATAGATGGGGCTACCGGCGTGTCGAGACCGTCGACCATAAACTAGGGCTGTCTAGCGTCCACGCTAGACAGCCCTAGTTTTGGCAATCGGACCGGCGATCGGCCAGATCGGGCTAGCGCTTCTTCAGACAGAGCACGTAGTCGAACAGGTCGACCGAGTTGTCGTGCACGTAGTTGGCGGTGGCCTGTGGCGCGAGCGTCTCGCACCGGTCGCCGTCGGTGGTCGCCGGAATTCGCAGCAGGACCTGGTAGGTGTTCGGGCCGCAGGGCACCTTGCGGAGGTCCGCGTCGTTCTCACTGCCGTCGTTCACCACGCAGTCACCCCTGGCGAACTCCTCACCCGGAGTAGGGGCGGCCGACGTCGGGGCGTCGCTGGGCAGCGCGGGTGGAACGACCGGGGCACTCGTCGATGGGGCACGCGCCGCGTCGCTGCCAGCGTCGGCCACCTTCCACACCGCCCACCCGGCCAGGCCGAGGCACGGACAGAGCACGAGCAGCACCACCACAGTGATGATGAGAGCGACGTTACGTCCGGTCTTCTTCGCCGGCGCGACGGGCGGCATCCCGTAGCCGCCGGGAGGCTGCTGATCCCACGGCGCGGATGGCTGGCCCGGCATCGGCCCGGCCGGCTGACCGGGCATCGGGCCCGCCGGTAGATACGGCCCGGCTGGCTGACCGGGCATCGGGCCCGCCGGTGGATACGGCCCGGCCGGCGGGAACGGCCCGGGCGGTGGGTAACCCGGGCCCGAGGTGGGCGGCGGTGCCCACATCGGCGTGGTCGGCGGCTCCGGGTTGGAGGGCGGCGGCGCCCACATGGGTGCCGTCGGTGGCTCCGCGTCGGTCGGGGGAGGACCCCACTGCTGCCGGGTCGGGTCGTCCCCGGCCGGCGGGGTGCTCAACTGGGGCACCGTCGGGTCGACCGGTGGTGAGCTGTCCGGCTCGTTGGGCGGGCGCTGGTACGGATCGTCCGGCTGATCGGAACCCGCAGGTCCGTAGGTCGTCATGTCATCCCCGGGGTGGGTGGTCTCAGCGTTGCTTGAGGCAGAGGACGAAGTCGAGAGTGTCCAGCTCACTGTCGAAGAAATACCAGTTGGTGTAACCCTCGACCTTGCCGCACTTGGCCTCGGCGTCCCGCTCGCCGCTGGTCGGGCCGTCGATCCGGCTCAGCACCTCGTACGACTTCGCGGTACAGCCGCTGATCAGCAGCTTCGGCTTGCCGCCGGCGGTGCCGTCGTTGCGGACGCACTGGCCGACCTTCGCGAACCGGGGATCGGCCGACGACTCCGGCGCGGCCGCGCTCGGCACGGGCTCGACCACGTCCGCGCTGGGCTCACCGGCAACGGCCGAGTTGCTCGGCGCGGCTGCCGGCGCCGGGTCGCTCTGCCCACGGCGCAACCAGAACGCGCCAGCGACGGCCACCACCAGCAGGACGACGGCCAGTACCGCGATCAACGGCCCCCGACCGCGCCGGCTCGGTGCCGGATCCTCGCCGTACGGGTCGTCGGGCCGGTACGGCTGCCCGTCGTACGGCGGGGTCGGCTGGTACGAGCCGCCGTAGGGCGTGCGGGGCTCGTGGCCGTAGGGCGTGTCGGTCCCGCCACCGTAGGGAGCGCCGGGCGTTGCCCCGTAGGGCTCGCCGGGCGCCGCTCCGTAGGGCGGGGTGGGTGGGCCGCCGTACGGCCCGGGACGTCCCTGCGGTGCGGGCGGGTACGACGGGACCGCCGGCGGGTAGGGCTCCGACGCGGGCGGGTAGGGCTGCTGCGCCGGTCGACCGGGCGTCTCGTCGGGTCTCTGCCCACGCCACGGCCCTGGGTGGCCGCCCCCCGGTTGTCCGTAGTTCGTCATGCCGCCCTCCTGCACGAGTGGTGAGAGGCCGGCCACCAAAGCGCGACGCGGGCTCCGGGGTCACCGTAGCGTGGTCCACTGATGAGCTCACCTCCACCGAGCACCACGGCCCTCGCCGACCGTCGTGCCAGCAGCACGCCGACAGTGATCTGGACCGCGTTGATCGTGGTCTACGTGCTCTGGGGGTCGACCTATCTGGCCATCCGGATCACCGTGGAGACGATGCCTCCGCTGCTGTCGGCCGCCCTCCGGTTCGCCGTGGCCGGCCTGGTCCTGGCGGTGGTGCTGCGACTGCGTAGAGGCCCTGGCGCGCTGCGGGTGGACCGACGGCAACTCGGCTCGGCCGCGTTGGTCGGAGTGCTCCTGCTCACCGCCGGCAACGGCCTGGTGGTGCTCGCCGAATCGGGGCCGCCGGGAGTGGCGGTGCCGTCCGGGATCGCCGCGCTGCTGGTGGCCACGGTGCCGCTGCTGGTGGTGCTGTTGCGCTCGGCCACCGGGGACCGGCCGCCGATCTGGACGTTCGCCGGGGTCACACTGGGCTTCGTCGGCCTCATCCTGCTGGTGCTGCCGGGCGGAAGTTCGGCAGCGGTGCCGCTGCTCGGGGCGTTGACAGTGGTGGCGGCAGCCACCTCCTGGTCGGTCGGGTCGTTCCTGTCCGGACGGATCCGGATGCCCGCGGACCCGTTCGTGGCCACGGTGTACGAGATGATGGCCGGCGCGCTGGTGCTGGTGGCCGTCGCCGCCGGCCGGGGCGAACTGGCCGACTTCCACCCGGCGGAGGTGAGCACCCGGTCCTGGTTGGCGCTGGGCTACCTCATGGTGGCCGGCTCGCTGGTGGCCTTCACCGCGTACGTCTGGCTGCTGCACAACGCGCCGATCTCGCTGGTGTCGACGTACGCCTACGTGAATCCGGCGGTCGCGGTGGCGCTCGGCGCGCTGCTGGTGGCCGAGCCGATCACCCCGCAGGTGCTGCTCGGCGGCGCTGTCATCGTCGCCGGGGTCGCCCTGGTGGTGACCACCGAACGGCCGCGTCGGGCGGGCACAGGATCACGATCGGGGGACGCGCCGGTGCGCGACCGCCAGTAACGTCCGGCCCATGTCGGCCGCCGTGCTGGTGTCGATCGCGCTGCTCGGCGCGCTCGTCGGCCTCGTCGTACCAGTGGTGTCGCGGCGCTTCGCCACAGCGGACGCCCGGCCACTGACGTTTCCACTGCCGCAGCCGGTCCGACGGCCGTGGGCCGACCCGATGGTGGCGACCATCGTCTTCGTCGGCCTTGCCGTCGCCGTGGGTGACGACCCGGCGCTGCCAGTCTTCCTCGCGGTCGCGGCGGTCGGTCTGGTGCTCGCGCGGGTCGACCTGGCCTGTCTGCGGCTGCCCGACCCGTTGGTGCTCGTCGCCGGGTTGCTGGCCCTCGGAGGGCTGACCACAGTGGCGCTGCTGTCCGGCACTCCCGGCCGGCTGCTCGGCGCGATGGGAGGTGCGACAATCGGTGGCGCGGCGCACGTGCTGCTGGCCTTGCTGCCCGGCTCACGACTGGGTTTCGGGGACGTGAAACTCGCCGCCGTCCTCGGCCTGCCGCTCGGCTGGTTGGGGTGGGAGGTCCTCCTGACCGGGCTGCTCCTGCCGCACGTGCTGCACGGCGGTCTGGTGCTCGGCCTGCTCGCCGCCCGAAAGGTGCACCGGAACACCCTGCTACCCCTCGGCCCGGCCCTGCTGGTAGGCACCTGGCTAGCCCCCCTCCTCACCTAAAGCGCCCCGCCCCGCCCTGCCCCGCCCCCGGCCCCGCCCCCCGGCCCCCGCCCCCGGCTTCGTCGATCTTGCAGTTTCTGCGCCGACATAAGGTGCATTCCACGCACAACGACGACCGAAAGTGCAAGATCGACGGGGTGGAGGGGCGCGGGGCGCGGGGCGTGGGGCGTGGGGACCGGGTTAGATCAGGCGGAGCTGGCGGTCCTTGGGGCGGCGAGGCTCGGCTTCGCCGAAGCGTTCGAAGAGGCCGGGGTCGATGGTGTTGAGGAACGGCGAAGGTGTGCAGTCGCGCTCGGTGCCGTGCCGGGTGCGGCGGGCGGCGTGACTGACGTACAGCCGGTCCTGAGCCCGGGTCAGGCCGACGAAGAAGAGTCGGCGCTCCTCGGCCACGGCGTCCTCGTCCGGCGTCGAGCCCGGCCAGCGCAACGGCAACAGCCCGTCCTCGACACCGACCAGGAAGACCACCGGGAACTCCAGGCCCTTCGCGGCGTGCAGGGTGAGCAGCGTGACCGCCTCGGCGCGCGGGTCGAGCGCGTCCACTTCAGCTCCGGTGGCCAACTGCGACAGGAAGGCCTCCAGGTCGTCACCGCAGCGTCGGGCCAGCGGGGTCAGCAGGTCCACGGCCGAGCGGACGTCCTCGGGACGGACCGCGTTGCTGGCGCCGTCCAGGGTGGGCACGGCGAACCGCTCGGCCACCACCTGACCGGCCAGCCGCACCCGGGCGGCAAGTGAGCCGGCCAGACCGTCGGCGTGCCGTAGCTCGCGGGCGATGGCGGCCACCCCGGGCCGATCCCGCAGCCGATCGTGGGAACGCTTCTGCACGGGGATGTTCGCCCGGGTCAGGGCGTCCACGATCGGGGCGGCCTGCGCGTCGGTGCGGTACAGCACGGCGATGTCGGAGAACGACAGCGACGTGGACCGGCCGTCGATGCGGCCCGAGTCCAACGAACGGTGCGACAAGCCACCGACCAGATCGTCGACGGTACGCACCACGAAGTCGGCCTCCTCCGCCACGGACGCCGCCGGGTAGCGCCCGACCAGCGGAGCCTCCGGGTCGAGCCGGGCCGGGTCCAGTCGCCGGCCCCGGACCAGCGAGGACGGGGCGATGGCCTGCACGGCGGCGGCCAGGATCGGGGCCGACGAGCGGTAGTTGCGGTTGAGCCGGACCAGTCGGGCGTCGGTGAAGTCCTCGGAGAAGCGCAGGAAGTAGCCGACGTCGGCACCCCGGAACGAGTAGATGGCCTGGTCCGGGTCGCCGATAGCGCAGAGGTTGCCGTCGGCGGGGCTGAGCAGCCGCAGCAGCTCGTACTGCACTTCGTCGACGTCCTGGTACTCGTCGACGAAGATCCACCGCCAGCGGTCCCGGTACCGATCGGCAAGCTTCCGGTCGGCCCGCAGTAGCTCCACCGGCAGGGTCACCAGTTCGTCCAGGTCGACCAGGTCCTGCTTGCGCAGCAGCGACACGTACGCGGCGCTGTCGTCGCCGGCCTCGGTGCGTGCCGCCGCCCGTTCGGCGTCGTCGGCGATCCGGAAGTCGGCCGGCAGACCCGCCGCGCCGGCGTTCTCCCGCAGGATGGTCAACCCCAAGGCGTGAAACGTGCCCACCGTGACGTCCTCGGCGACCGGACCGAGCAGGCCGTCGAGGCGGTGCCGCAGCTCCTCGGCTGCCCGACGGGTGAACGTGATCGCGAGGCAGTGCTCGGGAAAGACGTTCAGCTCCGCGCAGAGGTACGCGATCCGGTGGGTGAGCGTCCTGGTCTTGCCGGTGCCCGGACCGGCCACGATGAGCAACGGACCGCCTGGCGCGGAGGCCGCCACCCGCTGCATGGCGTCCAGTCGGTCCAGCAGGCCGGTGCCGACCTCCTCCATGCCGGAGAGCATCGGCTCGAACGGCTCGTGCGGAGACGGCGGCGACGCGATCGGCGGCGCGGGCGCCGGGACCGGCTTCCGCTTCGGCTCCGCCTTGGCCGCCGCCGGGCGCTTGGCCGGGACCCGGGGAGCCGGCTCCGCGGGTCGTCGCTGCGCCGGCACCGGTACGTCGAACAGCGTCTCCTGCGCGCCCAGCTCGGCCCTGTCGAAGAGCGTGATCACGCCGTACTCGCCGTCGTAACCGGGCACCCGGCGGACGTCGCCGCGCCGAAGCCGTCCGATGCCCTCGGCGAGCAGCTCACCACCGGCCTGCGCGATGTCGGTCAGCGGGGTCGTGGTCAGGATCTCCAGCTCGGGGCCGAGTGCGGCCAGCAGCTCGTTGAGCCGCCCCTCGACCTTCTTCGACCGGGCACCCACCTTGTTGATCTCGCCGAGGATCTCGGCCAGCGGTACCAGGTGGGTGACGTCCCGGGCGTGCGCCGGCCGGTGACCGTCCGGGCGGTCGGCCAACTCCTCGATCCGGCTGAGGACACCCACGGTGAGGGGTTTGCCGCACTCGGGGCAGCGCCCGCCGGCCGCCCGGGTGCGCTCCGGAGACCAGTTGACCCCACACAGCCGGTGCCCGTCCGCGTGGTACTTGCCCTCCTCCGGGAAGAACTCGATGGTGCCGGCCAGGCCGTCACCGGTACGCAGCGCTTCCCGAACGGCGAAGTAGTCCCGTTCGGCGGTCAGCACTGTCGCCTCCCGGCCGAGCGCCGGTGGCGAGTGCGCGTCCGAGTTGGACACCAGTTGGTAGCCGTCCAGGCTGCCGACCCGCCAGTTCATGGCGGGGTCGGAGGAGAGCCCGGTCTCCACGGCGAAGATGTGCTCGGCCAGGTCGGCGTAGCAGTCCGCTATCGCGTCGAAGCCGGACTTCGAGCCCAGCGCGGAGAACCAGGGAGTCCAGATGTGTGCCGGCACCAGGTAGCCGTCCGGGCTGGCCTCCAGCGTGATCTCCAGCAGGTCGCGGGAGTCCAGTCCGAGGATCGGTCGGCCGTCGGAGCCGAGGTTGCCGATCCGGCCCAGCGCGGTGTTGAACCGGGCCACCGCGTCCAGATCCGGCAGGTAGACCAGGTGGTGCACCTTGCGGGTCCGGTCGTCCCGCTTGTAGATGGTGGAGATCTCCACGCTCAGCATGAAACGGACCGGGTCCGCCTCCGTCGTGTGCGCGAGCCGGGGTGGCAGCCGACGGGCGATGTCGCGTTCCGCCTCCGGGTCGAGCCGGTAGAGCCCCGGTTCGGCCGGGCGCAGCGTCTCCCGCAGGTGGTCGTACCAGGCGGGGTGGGTGAAGTCGCCGGTGCCGAGCAAGCCGATGCCCTTACGCCGGGCCCACCACGCGAGGTTCGGCAGGGTGAGGTCACGGCTGCACGCGCGCGAGTACTTCGAGTGGATGTGCAGGTCCGCGACGAATGGCGGTAGGCCACCGGGGGGTACGGCGCTGAACGGGGGCACGCCGCATCCTGTCACGCCCGCCGCGCCGGCCACCCGCCGCCACGCGCGTACGTGACCTCCGCTATGCCGAGCGCAGCTCCACCAGGCTGATCTGCGGCTCCGCGCCGACCCGGACCGGCGGCCCCCAGAAACCGGCGCCATTTGTCACGTAGACCTTGGTGCCGTCGACCTCGCCGAGCCCGCTGACCACCGGCTGCTCCAGCTTGACGGCCAGGTTGAACGGCACCATCTGCCCACCGTGGGTGTGCCCGGACAGTTGCAGGTCGACGCCGTAGCGGGCCGCCTCCTTGGCAGCCAACGGCTGGTGCGCGAGCAGGACCACGGGACGGCTCGGGTCGCGGTCACCGAGGGCGGCGGCGAAGTCCGGCCCGGCGGCGAGACCGGTGCCTGCCCCGGTGAGGTCGTTCACGCCAGCCAGGTCGAGCACACCGCCCCGGGCCTGGATCTCCTGCCGCCGGTTCTGCAGCACCCGCAGACCGAGCCGGTCGACCTCCTGAACCCACTCCTCCACGCCGGAGTAGTACTCGTGGTTGCCGGTGACGAAGAAGCTGCCGTAGCGGGAGCGCAGGTCACGCAGTGGCGCGGCGGCCGAGCCGAGTTCGGCCACGGAGCCGTCGACCAGGTCACCGACGACCGCGACGATGTCCGCGTCGAGCCGGTTGATCGCGGCGACGATCCGCTCGGTGTGAGCCCGCCCGCGCAGCGGGCCGAGGTGGATGTCGGAGACGGTGGCGATGCGCAGGCCGTCCATGCTGCGGGGGAGTTTGGCCAGCGGGATCCGCACCCGGTCGAGGTGGGGCGGGCCCAGCGCCGTGCGGATGCCGTACCCGGTGACGCCGGTGGCGGTGAGGCCGGCGAAGATGGCCGCCCCACGGGCCAGCAGCAACCGACGGGAGGGGTCGTGGTCCGGTGCCGCTACGGCACCGGCGGCCGGCGGCTCGGTCGGGCCGGCGGCACCGACCAGCACCGGCTCGGGCGCGGCGGTGGTGGGCTCCGCGGCGACCACCCGGCGACGCAGCACCAGCCGGGCGACCAGCATCGGGACTTCCAGCACGACCAGGACGACCAGCAAATAGAACATCAGCGCAAGCCACAGGTAGCCCGGCCAGGCGAGCCAGTAGAGCCCGGCCTGCGTTCCGGCGAGGGTGACCGGCACGAGCAGGGCCAGCACCAGGGCGGCGATCCCGCCGACCCGTCGCCAACGGCCCGGCGTGGTGGTGTCCCGAACGAGCCGCTTCCACAGGTAGAGGTGGATGAGACCGGTGACCAGCGCCAGGACAGCCACGAACCCCAGAACCGCAATCATTGCGAGCGCCTCCCTCAGCCGCCCGCGAACGGGGGCAGGACATCGATCGTGGCCCCGGCCGGCAGGGGTGCCCGACGATCATGACAGGTGACGCCGTTCACGAGGAAACTCGCCACCCGCAGCACCCCGGCGAGCCGGTCGCCGTGGCGCTGGGTCAGCTCGGCCGTGAGGTCGTCGAGTGACCGCCCGGCGGGGATGGCCTCCTCGGCGCGGCCGGCGGCGGCGCGGGCGCCCGCGAAGTAGCGGATGGTCAGCGGGGTCCCCTCCACGCTCAGCCTCCGATCGCGGACATCGGGCGGGTCGGCTGGAGGAAGGTGGGGTCGTCGATGCCGTGCCCGGCGCGCTTGCCCCACATCGCGGTACGCCAGCGTCGGGCCAACTCGTCGTCGTCCGCGCCGGTGCGCAGCGCGGCGCGCAGATCCGACTCCTCGGTGGCGAAGAGGCAGGCGCGGACCTGGCCGTCGGCGGTCAACCGGGTGCGGTCGCAGTCCCCGCAGAAGGGGCGGGTGACGCTGGCGATCACACCGACCCGGGCGGGGCCTCCGTCGACCAGCCAGGTCTCCGCCGGTGCCGCGCCGCGCTCGGCCGGGTCGGGGCTCAGATCGAAGACGGTACGCAGCGACGCCAGGATCTCCTCGGCGGTCACCATGGTGTCGCGGGCCCAACCGTGCTGGGCGTCCAACGGCATCTGCTCGATGATCCGTAGCTGGTAGTCGTGGTCGAGGGCGAAGCGGAGCAGCGCCGGTGCCTCGTCCTCGTTGACACCACGCATCAACACCGAGTTGATCTTCACCGGGCTGAGGCCGGCAGCCGCCGCTCCCGCGAGCCCGGCCAGCACCGCGTCGAGACGGGGGCGGCGGGTGAGCGTGGTGAACCGGTCCGGGTCCAGGGTGTCCAGTGAGACGTTCACCCGGTCCAGGCCGGCGGCCCGCAACGCCGGGGCCAGTCGGTCCAGGCCGATGCCGTTGGTGGTCAGCGAGACCCGGGGGCGGGGCTCGAGAGCGGCGACCGCCGTCACGATGTCGACCAGCCCGGGTCGGATCAGCGGCTCACCGCCGGTGAACCGCACCTCGGTCACACCGAGCAGCTCGACAGCCACCCGGACCAACCGGACGATCTCCTCGTCGCTCAGCAACTCGGGGCCGGCCAGCCAGGGGAGACCTTCCGCCGGCATGCAGTAGGTGCAGCGCAGGTTGCACTTGTCGGTGAGGGACACGCGCAGGTCCCGGGCGACACGGCCGTACCGGTCGACGAGGACGCCGTCGGTCCCCGGGGCGGCGCTCACCTGTCGACCGTAGCGCGCTCGGCGCGGCTCAGGACGCCACGGGCGGTCTGGACGACCACATCTCGGAAGCTGACGCCGAAGAGTGCTGTGTGCACCAGCAGGAGATGCAGTTGATGCACTGGTACGCGGTCACGCCAACCATCCGGTAGTGGCCAACTCTCCTGGTAGGCGGTCAGCACCCGATCCAGGTGGGGGATGCCGCCGAAGAGGGCGAGCTGGGCGAGATCCGTCTCCCGGTGCCCACCGTGGGCTGCCGGGTCGACGAGCCAGGCCCGGTCGTCGGCCCCCCACAGCACGTTGCCCGGCCACAGGTCGCCGTGGATGCGCGCGGGCGGCTCGTCGCCGCCGAGCCCGTCGAGGCGACTGATCACCTGCTCGACCAGAGCGGCATCGGCGCTGGTCAGCGCGCCACCGTCGACCGAGCGTCGCAGGTAGGGGGCGAGGCGTCGCTCGGCGAACCAGGTCGACCAGCGCCCGGCCGTGGGGGTGTTGTCCTGTGGGAGCGAGCCGATGAACCCGGGCCAGGTGGCACCGAAGGTGGTTGCGCCAGCCCGGTGCAGCCCGGCCAACTCCCGGCCGAAGCGCTCCGCGGCCTCCGGCGTCGGTTCGCCGGGCTCCACCCAGTCGAGCGCCAGCAGCTCCGGCAACACCACGATCACCTCGGGTACGCCGACCGCGCCCGCCTCCCGCAGCCAGCGCAGACCGGCGGCTTCGGCGGCGAAGAAGCCCTCCGGCGGCGGTCGGTCGGCGTCGTCGGGCCAGGACTTGGCGAAGACGGAGTGGCCGTCGTCGAGAGTGAGCCGGGCGGCCGCGCAGATGTTTCCACCGGCGACCGGCGTCTCCCGGAGCCGCTGATGGGTCCGGAAGGTCGGGAGGTGTGCCGGATGCGCGCGCAGGTACGCCAGGTCCATCAGCGCACGGTAACCGCTCCTTACGACAGCCAGGTGTCGCCCGACGACATCGGCGCTCTTTCCGCACCTGTAGGTGTGGCGTGAGCAGGGAAAACACAGTCAGTAACTGTGGATAAGTCGCGTGTCGTCCACAGGGGTGGCCGGGCCCGGCACGCCCGCCGCAGGCTTCCGACATGACCTCGACCGAACGCCCTCAGCTCGCCGTCCGCTCACCTGCGGACCTGATCGCCGCTGTGCCGTACCTGCTCGGCTTTCATCCCACCGACAGCGTGGTCGCCGTGGCGCTGGTCGGTCGGCAGATCGTCTTCGCCGCCCGCGCGGATCTGCCCGACCCGACCGAGCCCGGCGGGCTGGCCGTGCACCTGGCTGGTGTGATCCGCCGGCAGGGCGCCGAAGCCGCCACCGTCGTGGGTTACGGGCGACCGGAGCTGGTCACCCCGGCCGTGGACGCGGTGCGCGACGCGCTGAACGACTTCGGGCTGCACGTGCTCGACGCGCTGCGGGTGACCGATGGCCGTTGGTGGTCCTACCTCTGCACCGAGCCCGACTGCTGCCCGCCCGAGGGTCGCCGCTACGACCCGACCGTCAACCGTCTGACCGCCTCGGCGGTCTTCGCCGGTCAGGTCGCACTCCCCGACCGGGCCGCCCTGGTGGCGCAGGTGGCACCGGTGGACGGCCCGGCCCGGGAGGCGGCCCGAGCGGCCACCGCCCGCGCCGAGCTGAGACTGGCCGAGCTGATCGAGCAGGCACCCGAGAGCGACCTGCTCGGGGCGCGGGCGCTGCGCGCCGCCGGGGTGGCGGCGGTTCGCGAGGCCCAGCGCCGGCAGCGGCGTGGTGAGCGGCTCGACGACGACGAGGCGGCCTGGTTGAGCCTGCTGATGACCCACCTGCCGGTCCGCGATCACGCGTGGGAACGCACCGACGGCCGGGACCGGGACATCGCCCTCTGGACCGACGTGCTGCGCCGCGCCGAGCCGGAGGTGGCCGCCGCGCCGGGTGCGCTGCTGGCGTTCGCCGCGTGGCGCGCCGGACAGGGCGCGTTGGCGGCGGTCGCGCTCGAACGCACGCTGAGCCTGCACCCCGACTACTCGCTCGCCCTGGTGCTGGACGACCTGCTCCGGCGGGGCGTGCCCCCGGCCGAGTTGGACGGCTGGCCGTCGGTCGGGATGCCCGGCGTCATCCGGCCCCGCAAGCGGAGCCGACGTGGCCGCCACTGACCGGCCCCGCGCCTGCGTGGTAATACCGTGGGTGCTACCGGAATTGTAGGCTGACGGACGTGACAGTGAAGCGCTCCGTGAGCCTCCCCGACGACGTCGCCGAGTGGCTCGACCAGCAGCCCAACGTCTCGGCCGCCATCACCGCGGCGGTGCGGGCCCAGATGGAGGGCACGCACCTCGACGAGGTGCTCCGGCGCGCCGGCATCGAGGTGACCGAGGCGGGCAGGGCGCGATGGCGGGAGCGCCTGGCGACGCCCATCCCGGCGGACGCTCTGGCCGAGGGGCGCCGGATGTTGGGAGGCGCCGGATGAGCGATCAGATCGCTGTCGTGTTCGACGCGTCGGCGTTGACGGCCTACATCGAGGGCAACGTCTCGGTGGGGGAGTTGATGCTGGAGGTCGCCGACGAGGGTCGGCAGGTGGCCATCCCCGCGACCTGCCTGGCTGTCGCCTTCACGAGCGTGGCCGACGAGATCGATGCCGCCCTACTGGCCCTGATGATGACTGCCCCGATGATCCGACTGCTGCCACTCGACGCCGAGGACGTGCGCCACACCGGCACGCTGGCCCGCGCCACGGCCGGAGACATCTCGTTCGGTCAGGCCGCCCGTGCGGCACTCACCCACGAGGCGCACTACGCGACAGTGCGACCCACTGTGGCGGCGAAGGTGCTCCCCACCAACTGGAGCATCCTCGACCTGGCGTGACTGGTCCTCCGGCGACGCCCTCCGTCGAAGGATGTACGCGTTGCTCCTGTCCACGGCCGACGCGGCAGGCTCACCGCCGCCGGAGAATGATCTCGTGGCCCTTCTCCGCGTTGGTACGACATGACCCCCGAGTTGCTGCTGTCGCTGGCCGGGCTGGCGTTGATCGACAGCACCAGCATCGGCACCCTCTTCATCCCGGTCTGGTTGCTGCTCGCCCCCGGACCGGTCAACGTCCGGCGGATCCTGGGCTACCTCGCCACCATCGCGGTGTTCTACCTCGCGGTTGGGCTGCTGCTGGTCTGGGGAGGCAGCAGGCTGGGCGACGCGCTGGGCGGCGCCCTGGACAACCGGGGTGTCCTCTGGGCACAACTCGTCCTGGGCGTGGGAATGCTGGCACTCAGCTTCCGCTACGACGGCAAGCGGCGTCCCCGTACCGGGGGTGTCCTGCGCTGGCGGGACCGGGCCACCGCCGGAGACTCCTCGGCCCGCTGGTTGGTCGGGCTCGCGCTGCTCGCGGCGCTTGCCGAGGTGGCGACAATGCTTCCGTACCTCGGTGCGGTGGGTCTGTTGGCCACCTCGGGGGTGGGAGCGGCGAGCGTGGTGGCGCTGCTCACCGGGTACTGCCTGGTCATGGTGCTGCCGGCGGTGTTGTTGCTGGGTGCCAGGGTGGCCCGCCCGCGACTGGTCGAGCCGGTGCTGGCCCGCCTGAACACCTGGATCGTCACCAAGGCGGGCAGCGCGCTGGGCTGGATCCTCGGCATCGCCGGTTTCCTGATCGCCCGTGACGCCGCCGCCCGGCTGGCCCTGTTCGACCTGATCGACCGGATCGGCAAATGACGGGCCGCTCGGGTCAGGCTGGTTGCTCCACACTGATCCGGTGTGGCCCGGTGTAGACGTTCATGGTCCGTCCGCGGAGGAAGCCGACGAGTGTCATCCCCGCCTCGTCGGCCAGGTCCGCGGCGAGGGTGCTCGGGGCGGACACCGCGGCCAGCAGCGGCAACCCCGCCATCCACGCCTTCTGGGTCAGCTCGAAGCTGGCCCGTCCGGAGACGAGCAGCAGGTGCCCGGTGAGCGGCAGCCGGCGTTCCCGCACGGCCCAGCCGATCACCTTGTCCACGGCGTTGTGTCGGCCCACGTCCTCCCGGAGCACCACCAGCTCACCGTCGGGGGTGAACAGGCCCGCCGCGTGCAGCCCGCCGGTCCGATCGAAGCCGCGCTGGGCGGCGCGCAACCGGTCGGGCAGCTCGGCGAGCAGCGTGGCCGGCACGCTCAGCGGGTCCGCCGCGACCGGGAAGAGCGACCGGGTGCGTACCGCGTCGATGCTGGCCTTGCCGCAGACACCGCAGGAGCTGGTCGTGTAGAAGTTCCGGGACGGGTCGGTGGTCGGCTCCGGTACGCCGGGGGCGAGCACCACGTCCACCACGTTGTACGTGTTCGGCGTCTCCGCGCCGGCGCAGAGTTGCGCTGTCAACACGTCATCGGTCGACCGGATCAGCCCCTCCGTCAGCAGGAATCCGATGGCCAGGTCCAGATCGTCGCCGGGAGTACGCATGGTGACGGCGAGCGGCCGACGTTTGCCGGGACCGGCCGCGCCAACCCGGATCTCCAGCGGCTCCTCCACGGCGAGCGTGTCCGGCCGGCGAACCGATCCGCGCCCGGCGGTGGCCGCGTCCAGGTCGATCCGGAGTATGCCGCGTCGATCAGTTGCCCGTCCCATCCCGCCATCCTCCACCCCCCGCCGGCCCACCCGCACGACCACCGCCCGTCACCGACCGCAGGCCCCACCGAGCCCGGCGCGTTGATCATGAAGTTGTCCGCGCGTGTCGTCGGCGTGTCGAGCGATAACTTCATGATCACCGGGGCGAGGGGTCGGGCCAGCACGTCGGAGGAGTCGGGTGGGGGCCTTGCGATCGGGCCTGAGCGGGCGTCGGCCTGAGCGGGCGTCGGCACGGCTACGGTGGCCGGGTGGGGACGTACGCCGCAGTGGTGCTCGCGGGTGGGGCCGCCCGACGGATGGGCGGGCTCGACAAGCCCGCGCTTCCGGTCGGTGGCCGGCCGATGCGCGACCGGGTGCTGGCCGCCGTCAGCGACGCGACGCCGCAGGTGCTGGTCGGTGCGGCCGACGCCGTACCGGCGGGTGTGCTGGTCGTTCGGGAGGACCCGCCCGGCGGGGGTCCGGTCGCGGCGGCGGCGGCCGGCCTGGCGCTGCTGGATCCCGACGTCACAGTGGTCGCGCTGCTCGCCGCCGACCTGCCGCTGCTCACCCGGGCCGCGATCGGTGAACTGCTGAAGCACCTCGACCGGGAGACCCCCGACCCAGAACCGGCGGGCGGCCCCTCTGCTCCGCCGCTGCCTGCCCACAGGGGCTCAGCTCCGGTGACGCCGGCCCGCAGTGGCTCTGCTTCCGCACCGACGGCCCACAGCGGCTTCGCTCCGCCGCCGCCGCCGGTCCGCGGCGGCCTCGCTCCGACGCCACCGGCCGGCACTGCCCTCGCTCCGACGCCGGCCGGCAGTGGCCTCGCTCCGACGCCGGCCCGCGGTGGCCTCGACGGCGAGCGAGGGCCGGACGGGGCGTGCTTCGTGGACGGGGACGGGCGGCGGCAGTCGCTCTGTGGTGTCTGGCGGGTCGGCGCGCTGCGGGCGGCCGTGGACCGGCTGACGGTCGAGCGGGGCGGCAGTCTGTCCGGAGCTCCGGTCCGGGCGTTGCTGGCCGGTCTCGTCGTGCGGGAGGTGGCCTGGTCCGGCGAGGGCCCGCCACCGTGGTTCGACTGCGACACTGACGAGGACGTACGCCGGGCGGAGGAGTGGGCGCGATGACGGTGATGGACGACTGGGTCACGGCGGTCTGCGCCGAGTTGGATCTGCCTCCGGCTGCGGTGCCGGTGCCGGCGGTGCTGGATCTGGCCCGGGACGTCGCCCACCAGGTGCTGCGTCCGGGTGCGCCGGTCACCGCGTACCTCTTCGGGTTGGCGGTTGGCCGGGGCGCGGACCCGGCGGACGCCGCGGCCCGGCTCAGCGCGCTGGCGGGCGCCTGGCCGGTCGAGCTGGGCGCCGACCCCACGCACCCGACGGCCCCCTGACCGCCGCTGTCCGATCCCGGTCCGGGCTGATTGGACCAACAGGCGGCGTGGGTAGGGTGATCGTGACGGACGGAGGCGATCATGACGGCTGACCACCCCTCGGCGCCGCACGGTGAGCTGCCCGGCGCTTCGAGTGAGCCGGCGGAATCGATCCTGCTCGACGAGCCCAGCACCACCGACCTGCGGGCGAAGGTGACCGAGGCGTGGCGGGAGTTCGCCCGTGCGCTCGCCGTACGGCTGCGGGAACTTCCCGTCGGCGCGCACCTCGACGTGACACTGGATCCCACCGCCTCCGGCACCGGGGACGCCGTCTATTCGATAAGCGTCGACGTGGACGCGGACCTGGTGTTGTCCGCCCGCGCGGTCGGCAACGCCGCTCTGCCGGCGGGCTACCGACTGGACCGCGGCGCGGTGGCGGACATGGTCGCGCTCGGTTGGTCCCCGCCCGGGGTGGTCGCCGGCTCCGGCGGTTCCTTCGGGCTGAATGCCACGACGGCCGAGTCGACGCAGGTCGCCACGCTGCTCTCCCGCACGCTGCGGGACGTCTACGGTGCTCCGCACCCGGCCTTCCTGGTCTATTTGGTGCACGATGCCGAGGGCGAGCCGTTGGCAGTGGACCCGCTGGGCACCGCCCGCAGTGAGTTCGGTCCGGACGCCGACGTCGAGGCGGACCTGGAGGAGGCGTTGGCCGAGGCGGCCGCCTCGCAGGTCGAGCGAGACGACGTGCTCGACCTGGCCGATCGGGTCCGCACAGTGGTCTCCACCATGTTGAAGTCGGACACCGACCGGTTGCAGATCGATTCGGACGGCGACATCACCATCCGCGCCGGCTCGGCGATGGTCTTCGTGCGGGTGCGGGACAATCCGCCCCTGGTGGATGTCTTCTCCCCGGTGCTCACCGAGGTGGAGCCGACCGAGCGGCTCTACGTCAAGCTCTCCGAACTGACCAACCGGATGCCGATCGGTCGCCTCTACTGCGCCGACGACACGGTGTGGGCGTCCATCCCGGTGTTCGGCCGCAACTTCCAGGCGACCCATCTGATGCTGGCCGTGCAGGTGATGACCGGTCTCGCCGACGAGTTGGACGACCGTCTGCACGGCGAGTTCGGCGGCAAGCGGTTCTTCGGTGAGGGTGACAAGCCGGTCCGGCGCGACGAGTCGGAGCACCGCACCGGCATGTATCTCTGAGCCCGATCAGGCCACGTCCAGCAGGGTCTTGCCGACCGTCGCGCGCGCCTCGATGGCGGCGTGCGCGTCGGCGGCACGTTCCAGTGGGAAACGCTGGCCGATGAGCGGTCGCAGGCGGCCGGCCGCCGCGTCCGCCAGGGCCTGTTCGGTGTACGCCCGCAGCCGGGCCGGTGGTACGTCCGGGCGGACCAGTGTGACCTGCCGTGCCGTGGCGGCCTCCGCCGACACCGGTGACCACTCCCCGCTCGCCAGCCCGAAGCTGACCATCCGGCCGCCGGGAGCGAGCAGGTCGAAGGCGGCCCGGGCCACCGAACCACCGACCCCGTCGAGCACCACGTCGACAGCGCCCACCGCAGCGCGGACCTGCTCGGGCCACTCGGGCAGCAGGTAGTCGACGGCCAGCTCGGCGCCCAGGCCGGGTAGCAGGTCCACCTTGCGTCGCCCACCGGCCGCGCCGATCACCCGGGCACCGGCCCGGACCGCGAGCTGCACCAGCAGGCTGCCGACGCCGCCGGCCGCGGCCTCCACCAGCACCCGGTCACCCGGGCGGACGCCGACCGCCTCGATCAGCATGGTGGCGGTCCGCCCGTCGGCCAGCAGTGCCACCGCCTCGTCCAAAGCCAACCCGGCCGGCACCGCGATCGTCGCCGACGCGTCAACTGCCGCGCGTTCGGCGTAACCGCCGGAACCTCCGGTGGCGCTGACCACCCACTGCCCGGTCAGCGCCGGGTCGACGTCCGGCCCGACCGCCGTGATCACCCCGCCGACGCCGTTGCCGGGGATCAGCGGTGGGGTGAGGCGGAACGGGCCGGGGTGACCGGCGCGCAGCTGCGTCTCGATGAAGGTGATGTTCGCGTGGGCGACGTCGATCAGCACCTGGTCGGGACCGGGGACCGGGTCGGGCGCGGGACCGGGCACCAGCACCTCGGGCCCACCGAACTCACGTAACCAGATCGCCCGCATGACAGCCCCCTCGGCCTCGATGGGCTGCCTCGCCCACTCGGAGCCAGTCCATCTCCTCAACCTGGGTTGAGGTCAAGAGGTACCGGCGGACGGGCCGACGCCGGGCGATTCGACCAGCCGGGAGAGCACGATGGTGCTGCGGGTGGAGGTCACGAAGGACTCGGCACGCAGCCGCTCCAGTGCCGCCTCCAGGTGGCCGATGTCGGCGGCGCGCAGGTGCACGAGCGCGTCCGCCTCCCCGGAGACGGTGTACGCGCCGACCACCTCGGGGTGTCGGCGGGCGGCCACGCCGATCTGCGCGGGGGTGGTCCGGCCGGCGCAGAACAACTCGACGAAGGCCTCCGTGGTCCAGCCGACGGCCGCCGGATCAACGACGGCCGTGAATCCCCTGATCACACCGGTGGCGCGCAGTCGGTCGACGCGACGTTTGACCGCTGGGGCGGAGAGTGACACCCGGGCGCCGATGTCGGCGTACGACGCACGGGCGTCCGCGACGAGTAACGCAATGATCCGCTGGTCTACCGCGTCTATCTGCAACGTTCCGCCTCTGAGAAGCAACGCTTGTGGCTGTTTTCAAAGTTCCACGGTACCTACTCTTGGTGACCGTGAACCAGCAGCGTTTCCCGCGAAAGCGGACATATCTCATGTGCTCGCCGGAGTACTTCGCGGTCGAGTACGCGATCAACCCGTGGATGGACGTGACCACCCCGGTCGACCGGGACCTGGCCGTCAAGCAGTGGGACCGGCTGCGCGAGACGCTTGTCGGCCTCGGCCACGACGTGCACCTGCTCACCGCCGAGCAGGGCCTGCCCGACATGGTCTACGCCGCCAACGGCGGCTTCGTGGTGGACGGCAGCGTCTACGGCGCACGGTTCAAGCACGAACAGCGGGCCGCCGAGGCCGCCGCCCACCACGCCTTCTACGAGGCGCAGGGCTGGCGGTTCATCGCACCCGGCGAGACCAACGAGGGTGAGGGCGACTTCGCGTACGTGCCGGAGGCGCATGGCGGGCTCATCCTGGCCGGGCACGGCTTCCGTACCGAGATCCCCGCGCACGCGGAGGCGCAGGAGGCGCTGGGTCGTCCGGTGGTGTCGCTGCGCCTGATCGACCCCCGCTTCTACCACCTGGACGTGGCGCTCGCGGCCATCGACGACGCGAACATCGTCTACTTCCCGGGCGCGTTCTCCGCGGCCAGCCAGCGGGTGCTCACCCAGCTCTTCCCGGACGCGGTCATCGCCGACGACGAGGACGCGATGGCCTTCGGGCTCAACCTGGTCAGCGACGGCGCGAACGTGGTGCTCAACAGCGAGGCCACCCGCCTGGCCGGCAAGCTCAAGGCGGCCGGGTACACCCCGGTCCCGGTCGAGCTGGCCGAGCTGAAGAAGGGCGGCGGCAGCGTGAAGTGCTGCATCGCCGAGCTGCGGCACTGACCCGCGAACGTCTCGGGGCCGGCCTCCCACTGGGAGACCGGCCCCGAATCGTGTTCCGGGTGGGCGTTCAGCCCAGCGTGGCCAGCTCGTTGATCAGCACGTTCGACATGACCTGACCGTCGCGCTGCACCTCGCGCAGGTACCACTTCTGCTGCGGGGTACGCGGCTGGTTGAACTGCCAGATGCCGCGCGGGCTGTCGATCTGGCCGATCTTGCCCAGGGCCAGGTTGACCTGCTGCGGCGTGGGCTTCCCACCGGTCAGCTGGATGGCCTGGTCGAGCACCTGCGCCGCGTCGTACGACGCCATCGCGTACGTGGTGGGGGTGACCTGGTACTTCTTGCGGTACGCCGAGGCGAAGACCCGGTTCGACGTGTTGTTCAGGTCGGCCGAGTAGTTCAACGCGGTCTGGATGCCCAGCGCGTTGTCCTTCAGGTTCTCCAGCACTGTGCCCTCGGTGAGGAAGCCCGGTGCGTAGATCGGCCCGGCGAACTTCTCGCGCAGCTGCTTGATGAACTCCACGGCTGCCGCCCCGGCGAAGAAGCAGAAGACCGCCGTGGGCTTCTTGGCCAGCGCCCTGGTGATGTCCGAGGCGTACGTCGTCTTGCTGGGGTTGGAGGTGGCGTTGGTGTAGGTCACCGGGTCGCCGATCCGCCGGTCGTTCGCGCCGAACTCCTGCCGGAAGCCGCGGACCACGTCCGGGCTGCCGACGTTCTCCGGCATGATGATCGCGACGCGGCCGTTCGCCGGCAGCTGGTCGCGCAGGTAGCGGCCCAGCGCCCGGCCGGCCTCGTCGAGGACGTACGAGGTCCGCCAGATGTAGAAGACGCTCTGCAGGCTGCTCGGTGAGGCGTTGGAGCCGATCAGCGGGACCCGGGCCTGCTCCACGGTGTCCCGGATGCCGACCATCACCGCCGAGTTGACCACGCCGGTGAGTGCCAGCACGCCCTGCTTGAGCAGGCCCTCGACGGCAGCCTTGCCGGTCTTCGCGGTGTCGCCCTCGTCGGCGGTCAGCAGCTCCACCGGGTGGCCGCCCAGCCGCTGGTCGTGCAGGTCGAGGAAGAGCTGGAAGCCATTGGTGATGTCGTCGCCGATGCTCTTGAAACCACCGGCCTGCGGCGTGATCAAACCGATCTTGATCGGGCCCCGGTCGGCGGTCGGATCGGCATCACCGTCTGAGCCACACGCGGCGACGAACCCGGTGGTACCGAGCGCGGCCAACAGTTGGAGCGCCCGCCTGCGATTCATCTGCGACACCGAGTTCCTTCCAAGGATGCGTACAGGGCCGAACACCGCCCCACCGGCGTTCTACCTGCTCCGCGACGCTGCGTCAATGGCTAGTGATCATCGTGCAGGGACCGCAACACGGCGAGGACCTGAGGCCAGACGACAGCCTCCGGGTCGATCAGCCCGAAATGCTCGCATCCGGGCAGTTCAACAAGGGAAATATCGGAACCTGTGACACGCGCCTCCGCCACGAAATCCCGGCTCATCTCCACCGGAACCTGGCGATCGTCAGAGCCATGAACAACTACCGTGCGTGTTCGTATCGGTACCAACATCCGTGGATCCGCTCTCGCGTACCGGTCCGGGAACTGCGCCGGGCCGCCGCCGAGCAGCGCGGCGACAGCGCCCGAGTCCAGATCCCGCCGGTACGCCTCGCCCAGATCGGCCACCGGGGCCAGGGCGAGCACCCCGCCGACCGTTGCCGGGGCGGTGGCCGCCACGTACAGCGCCAGGTGGCCGCCGGCGGAATGCCCGACCAGGACCGGCGGGGCCAGGCTCACCCGGCCGGGCAGCGCCTCGGCCGCCAGCACCGGCAGCTCGGCCACCCCGGTCAGTACGTCGGTCAGGGTGCCCGGCCAGCCACCTCCGGGCTGCCCGGAACGGCGGTATTCCAGCTGCGCCACCGGGTAGCCGTCAGCGGCGAGGGCCGCGGCCAGCGGGCCGGTGTGCCGTCGGTCGTACTCGGCCCGCCAGAAGCCGCCGTGCAGGACGACGACCAGCGGCCGGGCCGGCCCGGTTCCCGCCGGGAGGCGCAGATCGGCCACCTGATCCGGGTGGTCTCCGTACGCCACTGTCCGGTCGGGCTCCGGTGCGGGCCGGGTCAACACGGCGCGCGGGTCGACAGGCATGGCGCGACGGTAGCGCGCCCCGCCCGGGTGGTTCGGCCCCGGTAGTCGGTCCCGGCCGGCATGGTTCGCGCCCGCTGGGTAAAGATGGACCCCATGACCGAAGCGCGCTCCGCTGGACAGAACGACGAGCCCGGCCCCGACGACTCCGGCCACTCCGGCACCGTGGTGGTGGTTGGCCCGGACGGCCGGCCGATCGGCACGATGCAGACCGACGAGGGCCAGGGCGAGGACCCGACCCGCCTGGTCGAACAGCCGGCCAAGGTGATGCGGATCGGCAGCATGATCAAGCAGTTGCTGGAGGAGGTGAAGGCCGCACCTCTCGACGACGCCAGCCGCAACCGGATGCGGGAGATCCACGAGCGGTCGATCGTAGAGCTCAAGGAGGGCCTCGCCCCCGAGCTGCGCGACGAGCTCGAGCGCATCTCGCTGCCCTTCGCCGAGGACAAGGCCCCCAGCGAGGGCGAGCTGCGGATCGCGCACGCCCAGCTCGTCGGCTGGCTGGAGGGCCTGTTCCACGGCATCCAGGCGGCCCTGGTGGCCCAGCAGATGGCCGCCCGGGTGCAGCTGGAGCAGATGCGCGGCGGCCGGCAGGCGCTGCCCAGCGGCCCCGGTGGGGTGGTCCCCGGGATGCCGGGCATCGGCCAGCCGGGCGGCGGCGAGGGCCACAACACCGGTCAGTACCTCTGACCTCAGTCCACCCCGAAGATCTTCTCCAGGTACGCCGCCACGCCGTCCTCGGTGTTCGCCGTCGTCACGTCGTCGGCGACCGCCAGGACGGCGCGGTGCGCGTTGGCCACCGCCACACCACGCCCGGCCCAGGTCAACATCGGCACGTCGTTGGGCATGTCGCCGAAGGCCAGCACGTCCGCCGCGGCCACTCCGAGCTGGTCGCAGTACCAGGCCAGTCCCGCCGCCTTGGTCACCCCGGCCGCCGAGATCTCCACCAGCCCTGAGGACGACGAGTGCGTGGCCTCGGCCAACCCCGCCACCGCCGTGCCGATCAGCTCGGCGAAGGCGTCCGGGTCCTGCTCGCCGGCTCGGGCGAGGAGCTTCACCGCCGGGACCGAGAGCAACTCCTCCGGCGTCTCGATCGGCCGGATGCCGTTGGCGTCGGCGTCCCAGCGCAGCGGGTAGTGCGCCTCGTGCCGCATCTCCCGGCTGTCCAGGATCTCCACGGCGAAGCTGATCCCGGGCACCTCGGCCCGTAGCCTCCGGGCCACCTCGGCCAGGTGGTGCGGGGCGAGCGGGTCAGCCCGCACCACAGCGTCCTCGAACGGGTCGTAGACGACGGCGCCGTTGGCGCAGACCGCCGGCAGCGGTCGGGCGAGCTGGTCGTACACCATCTTGAGCCAGCGGACCGGACGGCCGGTGACCAGGACGACCGGCGTGCCACGCGCGGCGATCCGCGCGAGCAGGTCGGCGGTGCGTGGGCTGACGGTGTGGTCGTCGCGGATCAGCGTGCCGTCGATGTCGGTGGCGATGAGGCGGGGTGTGTCTCCCATTACCGGGACAGTAGCCGGTCCAGATACACCGCCACCCCGTCGTCGTCGTTGCGCAATGTCACCTCGTCGGCGGCGGCGCGCAGCGCGGGGTGCGCGTTGGCCACTGCCACCCGCGACCAACCGGCCCATTCGAACATCGGCAGGTCGTTGGGCATGTCACCGAAGACCAGCACGTCCGCCGGGTCGACCCCGAGGGTCTGCGCCACGACGGTCAACCCGGTCGCCTTGTCCACGCCCGGCGGGCAGATCTCGATGAAGCCGAGCCCGGCCTGGGTGAGCGTGGCGACCTGCGGCGAGACGATCCGGCGGGCCACCGCCAGCAGTTCGTCCACGTGATGGTCGGCGGTCCGGGCGAACGCCTTGATCACGTCGCAGGCGAGGCACTCGTCGCGGGTGCGCGCCTCGAAGCGGTCCTGGAAGGGCCAGCTCTCGTGGTAGTCGCCCCACAGCGGGGCGTCGTGCTCGTCGGACGCCTCGACCATCACGGTCAGCGGGCCGACCTCCGCCTCCAGGTCGGCGAGGAGCCGGGCCAGCACCTCGGCGGGCAGCCGCTCGTCGCGGAGCACCACCGGGCCGCTCGGGTCGCTCTGGTCGACCACCCGTCCGCCGCCGGCCATCACCAGGAAGTCGGCGGCCCGGATGTCGTTGCGGGTCAACTCGGTCAACCGAGGGCCGCGTCCGGTCGCGCCGACCACCGGAATTCCGGCGGCGCGCACCCGGTCGAGCACCCCGTGGGTGTACGCGGAGACGGTGTTGTCGCTGCGTACCAGCGTTCCGTCGAGGTCGGTCGCGATCAACTTGGGCAGTCCTGGGCGGGTCATCGTTCCTCCTTCGCCCACCGCCGTCGCACCGCCAGGGTCAGGGAAACCGAGTCCCGGAGTGACGGCGGGCAGCAACCGTACCTCGCGGAACGGGTCGCATCCATGGCTTCCAGGCGAATCGGACGCCAACCCTCAGCGCCGGTGAGGTGTCCCGCGCGCGCCGCCCACACCTCACCGCGCGATCTTGCACTTTCGGTTGCCGTTTCGCGTACTTATGGGCCCTATGCCGGGACAGAAAATGCAAGATCGGCGCGGGGGTGGGGTGGGGTGGGGTGGGGTGGGGTGGGGTTAGGGCTGGGGGTCGGGGCGGGCGAAGGGGGCGGCGGGGGTAACGGTCAGGTCGGCTGGGGCGGGGAGGCCGTCCTCGATCGGGTCGGGGTCTCGGCGGCGGCGCCGGGGTCGTGGTGCTGGCGCGTCGGCGGGTTGGTCGTCGTCCGGCGGCCCGGCGAACGCGCCGGGAGGTGCGGCGGGGGTCAGCCGCAGGGCGGCCGCGAACAGCACACAGGCCACGAACGCCATCACCAGCCCACGGCCGTACTCGACCTCGAAGCCGTCCTGGGGCGAGTAGAAGAAGTTTCGCTGGCCGGGGTTGTCGAGGCTGGCCGTGGCAGCAGCCAGCAGCGCCAGCAGGGCACCGGCCAGTGTGAGACCGGCCAGCCGGGCGTTCGGCCGCACGGCCGCCGTGCCGCGCAACGTCAGCGCCACGGTGCAGACGAGGGCGAGGAGCCCGACCAGGTAGCCGACCCCGAACCCACCGACCTCGGACAGCCCGGCGGGCACCTTGATCGTCGCGTTTCCGTCGGGCCCGCCGTTCGGCAGGTTCATCACCAGCCACTCACCGACCAGCGAGGCGATCGCGGCCACCGCGCCCAGACCGGCGAGCAGGACGGGCAGCCGAGGATCCTGCGCGAAGTCGGCCAGGGACCACGCGAAGCGGCGTCGCGGGGCCGGCTCGTCGCCACCCCACTCGATCACCGCCGGGGCCTCGGATCGGTCGCCCTGCCGCGGGATTGGAAGCTCCTCGGACATCGGCCACCCTTCCGCCGGTCACGGACCTGGGTCGCATCATGGCACAGCAAGCTGGTGGTGACAGGGATCGCAGGGCTGGCGAGCGCGCCGGTCTGTCGCTCCGCGGTCGCCTTTCCGCTAGCGTTTGCCCCATGCCTATCCGTACCGCTTCAGCACAATGGCAGGGCAATCTCACCGAGGGCGCGGGCACCATCCGCACCGGTAAGGGCGGCCTGTCCGGCAACTACTCCTTCAAGTCGCGCTTCGAGGAGGGTGAGGGCACCAACCCCGAGGAGCTGATCGCCGCCGCGCACGCCGGCTGCTTCTCGATGGCGTTCTCCAAGGCGCTTGCCGACGCGGGCTCGACGGCCACCTCGGTCGAGACCACCGCCAAGGTGCACCTGGACAAGACCGACGCCGGCATGACCGTGACCCGGATCGACCTCGAGACGGTCGGCCAGGTCCCGGGGATCGACGACGCGGAGTTCCAGAAGCTCGCCGAGGCCGCCAAGGCCAACTGCCCGATCTCCCGCCTGCTCTCGCCGGGCGCCGAGATCACCCTCAACGCTCGCCTGGCTGCCTGAGCCAGCCGGCCCACACCGTACGTCCACGGAAGGAGCCTCCGCCCGGTCCCGGGTGGTCGCTTCTTCCGTGCATGTGCGGATGACGGTCACCGGCGTCCAGCAGGACCGGGCCGCGTGCCCCCGCGTCGGGCACAATGGGCGAGGTGCCGGTGGAGATGAGCCGTGAGCGCTTCGAGGAGTTGGTCGGCGAAGCCCTCGACGAGGTGCCCGAAGAACTACTCGGCCTGATGAACAACGTGGTGATCCTGGTCGAGGACGACCCGCCACCGGGCGAGGTCGACCTGCTCGGCCTCTACGAGGGGTATGCGCTCACCGAGCGCGGTTGGGACTATGCCGGCGTGCTGCCCGACCGGATCTTCATCTACCGCCATCCGATCCTGCGGATCTGCGACAACGACGAGGACGTCATCGACGAGGTGGCGGTGACAGTGGTGCACGAGATCGCCCACCACTTCGGCATCGACGACGCGCGCCTGCACGCGCTGGGCTGGGGCTGAGCCCCGCGCTCACCCACCCGCGCCGCGCCGCCCGTCCGATGGTCGGTGCTTGCCGAGGTCGCCTACGGTCGGTACAGCGAACGCGACCCTATTCAGGAGGCCCTTTCATGCGCAGCGAGCTGTTCTCCGCGGAGAATCTGGAGAAGGAGTCCGCGCAGCCCGGCATGCGGTTGCAGAACTCCAAGATGTTGAAGATCGAGCTCAACGGCGAGGCGATGGCCCGGGTCGGGTCGATGGTCGCCTACCAGGGGAATGTGCAGTTCCAGGCGTTGGGTTCAGGCGGGCTCGGCAAGTTCCTCAAGCAGAAGCTCACCGGCGAGGGCGTCCCGCTGATGAAGGTCACCGGGCAGGGTGACGTCTTCCTCGCCGAGCTGGCCAAGGACGTGCACATCATCGACCTGGAGCCGGGCGACGCCCTCTCCATCAACGGCAGCAGCGTGCTCGCCTTCGACTCCACCCTCCAGTACGACATCAGGATGGTCGGCGGCGCCGGGATGGCGTCCTCGTCCGGCCTCTTCAACTGTGTGTTCAGCGGCCACGGGCGGATCGCCATCACCACCAAGGGCACCCCGGTAGTGCTGAACGTGGACGCCCCGACGTACGTCGACCCCCAGGCCGCGGTCTGCTGGTCGGCCAACCTCCAGACCGGCTACCACCGGGCCGAGCAGATGGGCCTCGGCACTCTGCTCGGCCGCCGCACCGGTGAGTCGTTCACCATGAGCTTCGCCGGTCAGGGCTTCGTGGTGGTGCAGCCGTCCGAGGAGCCGCCGATCATGGGCAGTGGCCAGCAGCAGCAGGAGGGCGGTCTGCTCGGCGGCCTGCTGAGCTGACCGGAAGCGGCGCTGGGCGCACCTGATCTGTCGAGCCGGCCGCGCGGGCGCCCTCTCTCACGTGGGGGCGCTCCGCGCCGGTCAGGTCAACTCACCGGTACGCAGGCGGGTCAGCCAGGCCGCCGCGTCCGCGTAGTCGACGTCGGAGAGGCCCGCTGGCGCGGACACCGGGCGTTCGCCCGCCTCGGCCCACCGGTGCCGGGGGTAGGAGCCCAGGAAGCGGACGTCGGCACAGACCCTGCGGAGCCCCTGCAACGCCTCACCCAGGCGTACGTCGGCCACGTGGCCCGTGCAGTCCAGGAAGAAGACGTAGCGGCCCAACGCCTCGCCGGTCGGCCGGGATTCGATCCGGGTCAGGTTGACCCCACGGACGGCCAACTCCATCAGCACGGACAACAGCGCGCCGACCCGGTCGTGGGCGATGTAGACCGCGAGCGAGGTGAGGTCGTCACCGGTCGGCGGCGGTGGCGGCCCGGGGCGAGACACCAGCGCGAACCGGGTCACCGCGTCGGGATGGTCGGCGATCTTGTCGGCGAGGATGGTGAGTCGGTGCCGGGAGGCTCCGATCGGTGCGCAGATCGCCGCGTCGTACTCGCCCGTGCCGGCACCGGCGGCGGCCGCGCCGTTGGAGAGCACGTCGACCACCACGGCGTCGGGTAGGTGGTTGCGCAACCAGCCCCGGCACTGGGTGGACGCCTGTGGATGGGCCGCCACGGTGCGGATCGAGGTCAGCGGGGTGTCGGGCCGTGCGGCGAGCACGAACTGCACCGACAGGATCACCTCCCGGGTGATCACCAGCGGCTCGCCCTCGGCCATCTCGTCCAGCGTGACGCCCACCGCGCCGCCGATCGAGTTCTCCAGTGGCACCAGCGCGGCGTCGGCGTCGCCGGCGCGGACGCCGTCCAGCGCTTCTCCGACGCTGCGGGCGGGCGTTCGGGTGCCGCGCTCGGCAGCGGGTATGGAGCGCAGGGCCTGCTCGGCGAAGGTGCCCTCCGGCCCGAGGAAGACGAAACGCGTCGGCGGTGTTCCCGGCATGCCGATCAGCCTACGCACCCGGCCCGTTGGCCGGGCCGGCGTCGCAGGCGAGGGCGCGAATCCCGGCCGGGCTGGTGGCGCGTACCTCGATGGTGCAGACGTCCGTGCCGGCGGTGACCAGCGCCGGGGCACCGGGCTCGCCCCGGGTGACCACCTGGAGTTCCTCGTGCCCGGTCACCGTCAGCACTGTGAACTGCCAGTCACCGGCGCAGAGCGGCCCGGTGCGGACCTGGACCCGAACATTCGCCGGCAGCACTCCGGCCCTGCCGCGCAACAGTTGCAGCACCCGCTGGCCGGTCGGCCCGTTGCGGCAGGCCGTCGCGACCAACCCGGCGTCCGGGGTGGGCGTGACCGTACCGGGAGACGGCGCGGTGGTGGGCGGGGTGGCCGGTGCGGTGCTCGGGCCGGACGGTGTCGGGGCCGCGGTGTGGGTGGGAACGCTGGTCGGCTCCCCCAGCCCGGGTGGGGCGCCACAGCCGGCCAGCGCCGCGACGGCGAGCGCCATCGGCAGGACTCGGGCGAGGCCCCGCGCTGGAGCGCGATCGGCTGCCCGGCCAGGCGCCGCCAGTGGAGGGTGGATCGTCGACCGCGGTGAGGGGGACGCGGGCGGGGGTGGGGTGAACGGCACGGGCCGATCCTCGGGACATCGGAGAATTCGTCGCGGCCGGGGTGGCCGAGCCCATCGTAGGGTGAGCGGCCGGTCGGGTGAAGGTCAGCCGGTGACGCGATGCCCGGCGCGTTGGAGCGCGGCCGTGCCCTCGGTCAGCCGGACGGTCGGCACCAGCAGATAGTCGGTGTCGAACGTGGAGAACGTGACGGCACTGACCCGTGCCTCGGCGAGCGGGTCGACCAGCGCGGCCAGGCTGCCGGTGCCGGCCAGCGCCGCCGGGGCGGTGACCCGTAGGCAGCGCCAGGTCGTCTCCACCACGGCCTGCGCCGGCGCACGCTCGGTCGGGCAGATCACGGAGATCCCGTCGGAGGTCCAGCTCACCGTCACCACGTCCGCGCCGCGCAACCCGCTCGACAGCGCGTACGGCACTGTGGTGCCGGCGGCCAGCCGGCACACAGCGTATTCCCCCGGCAGTAGAGCGATATCGAGCATGAGGGCACCCTACGGCCTTCGTGTGGACCCACCCGGGCAACGCCGCGTGCGGCGAAGGACACACTGCGCCGCTGGTCAGACCTCGGAGAAGAAGGTGAGTGAGCCGGCGACGGTGCCGTCGGTGAGCACCGGGGTGGAGATCGCGTCAACTGTCGCGTCGGAGCTGTTCGCCGAGGCGGCCTGCACCCTGAGTAGCCCACGGGCGAGTCGGCCGGAGGAGAGCGCAAGCAGGGGCGGAATCTTGTCGATCTCGGCTTCGGTCAGCTCGCCCCGGTTGGCGGTGAAGTCGAGCAGGCGCAGCCCGCCATCGAGCAACGGTCGCCCGATCAGCCCGGCCGGCTCACCGAGACAGAGCAGCTCGCAACCGGCCGTGGAGATCGCCACCACCCGGGTGTCGGCGTCGATCAGCAGGCACGGCTCGTCGGCCCGGGAGACTGTCGACGACCATTGGCCGACGTTGTCGGACTCCGGCTCTGTCGAGGCCCGCGCCGCCGGCACGAACGCTTCCGAGAGCGAAAGTTCGACGTGGGCCACCGCGCCTCCTATGTGCACCGATCGACTGTCCACGCTAGCGGGTCGCCGACGGAATCACCGAGCGCACCGGGTCACCGGGCGCGCAGCGTGAACCGAGGCGACCGGTGACGGCGCGGAGACCGGTGAGGTGAACGGGGGGACCGGAGCCGCGTGGCGTCGCCGGTGACGTTACCGGCGGTGGGCCGGCTTGTCAGCGGCCGTTCGGCCCTCGTCGTACCACCGGTAGTCGGCGGTTGGACGGTATGTGCCGTTCAGCCAGGTGCCCGGGTGCTGTGCGACCCGGGAAAGCTTCTCGGCGGTGGCGGGGCTGATCCGGCTGCCGCCGGCCACGAGCAGCCGGTCCAGTTCCCGGTGGGTGGCCATCAGACAGTCCTTCGGAAGGCCGTAGACGCTGATCACGCCCGAACCGACGAAGGTCAGCACCGGCGTCACCGGAACGGGCAGCCCCACAGCCTCGGAGAGCGCCTTGCTGGCCCGCTTGGCGTCACGGCGGGACTCGGCCACGTACGGAGGCCGCTTGCCGTTGATCTGCACCACGTCTCCGGCGACGAGCACCCTTGCTCGGCCGTGGTCGGCGATGGTCACGGCAAACAGGCCACTCGGCCCGATGGCGAGGAACCCGGCTCGTTCGTCCTGACCGCGGTCGAGGACGTCTGTCACGTCGGTGCGCGGCCACTCGATCACGTGCCAGGCAGGCCCGAGGTGGTCGAGCTGGCCCAACGCCCGTGCCCCGGCCGCCTCCAGGCGGCGTGCACCCCGCTCGGCCCGACGGCGGCGGGCCCATTCGAGCGGTGTCGGACGGACCGGTTCGAGAACCCCCGGCGCCTCGACGCGGGGGTGTGGCACCGCGACGGGCGGCAGTGCCCGAGCGGACGGTACGGCTCGTCGTGCGGGAAAGACAGTCATCGCGACCTCCGGCAAAAGGTCCCTCGAAGTTATGTCCTCACTACCCTACGTCGCCACTACCGGTGTTCTGCAAGCCGGAGCGCCGGAGTGACTGTGGATGAATGCCATATTCATCCACAGTTCTTTTCTCGGATGCCGCTAAACCCTGCCCTACGCTGCGGGAGTGACCCACTACGTCGACAGTGAAGTCGGGCGGCTCGGCACCGTACTGCTGCACCGGCCCGGCCCCGAACTGGCCCGGCTCACCCCGCGCAACAACGACTCGCTCCTGTTCGACGCGATCCCCTGGGTGGGGCGCGCCCAGGAGGAGCACGACGCGTTCGCCGCCGCCCTGCGCGAGCGCGGCGTCGAGGTGCTCTACCTGGCCACCCTGCTGGCCGAGACGCTAGCCGTCGCTGACGCCCGGGCCGAACTCACCGAGCAGGTGCTGCGCTCCCGGCGGCTCGGTGACACGCTGCGCGCCCGCGTCGCCGACCACCTCTCCTACCTGGACCCGGCCGCGCTGGCCGACGTGCTCACCGCCGGGCTGGCCCACGAGGAGTTGCGGATCAGCTCCGAGCGACCGGGTGGGCTGGTCTACACGCTGATGGACCGACACGACTTCGTCATCGACCCGTTGCCCAACCTGCTCTTCACCCGCGACTCGTCGCTGTGGATCGGCGACCGGGTCGGTGTCACCAGCCTGGCCATGCCGGCCCGCCGCCGCGAGACCACCCTGACCGACGCCATCTACCGCCACCACCCCCGGTTCGTCGGCACCGAATTCGTCTACCGTCCCAGCCTCGAGCACCTGGAGGGTGGGGACGTGCTGCTGCTCGCGCCCGGGGTGCTGGCGGTCGGGGTGGGCGAGCGGACGACCCCGGCCGGCGCGGAACGCCTCGGTCGGCAGGTCTTCGCCGCCGGCCTGGCCCACACCATCCTTGTGGTGCCGATCGCCCAGAAGCGCGCCACCATGCACCTGGACACGGTGTGCACGATGGTCGACGTGGACGCCGTCCTGATGTACCCCAACATCGCGAGCACGTTGTCGGCGTACACGGTGATCGCCGGCGGGGACGGCGAGGACCCGCGGGTGGACGGGCCGGCGCCGTTCCTGCGGGCCGCCGCCGACGCGATGGACCTCGACCTGCTCCGGGTCATCGACACCGGGCTGGATCCGGTCACCGCGGAACGCGAGCAGTGGGACGACGGCAACAACACCCTCGCGCTGGCCCCCCGGCTCTGCGTCGGCTACGAGCGCAACACGGAGACCAACGCCCAACTGGAGCGGGCCGGCATCGAGGTGATCCCGATCGCCGGCTCCGAGTTGGGCTCCGGTCGGGGCGGACCGCGCTGCATGTCCTGCCCCATCACCCGCGACCCGCTACCCGTCGCCGGCTGAGCACGCGACCGGCCCGTCACCCTGCTGAGCGGGACGACCCCGGCTGAGCGAGACGCCGCCTGAGCCCGCCCAGGGCTGAGCGAGACGACCGCCCCGGCTCAGCGCAGGGTGAGCTGGCGGCCGAGCAGCCCCTGACGGGCCCGGCGGCCGGCGGCGTCGAGTGGGTCGGTGACGGTGAGCGCCTCGGCGTACCGCTTGGCGAACTGCGCCACCGGCTCCTCCCACTCGGCGGCCGGGGTCTCCTCCGGCAGGTCCCAGACCGGTACGAGTCGACCGTGCGCGCGGAACATGCCGGCGAACTTGGTCTGCTCGCCGAGCGTCAACGTGCCGGCCGCGCCGAGTCGGGCCAGCGCGTCCAGGGCGGCGTCCTCGTCGTCCGGCAGCACCCAGCGCACGTGGGCCTTCTCCGGGACCTGACACCAGTAGGCGGCCTTGGCCGCGGTCAGCCGGACCGTCGGGTAGATGGCCGCGTTGGCCCGCTCCAGCGACGCCTGGACGGTCGGATCGTCGGCGGCTCCGGGGTCGAGCCAGAAGTCGAAACCGTCGTGCATGGTGATGTCCAGCGGACCGTCCACGAGGATGTCCTGCAGCCGGGGCCCGGGGCCGGGCAGTGGCGGCACGCTCACCTGGCCACCCGGCTCGGCACGCAGCGCGCTGAGCAGCGCGTCGGCCAGGTCCCGCGACACGTCACCGGACTGTTGGTGGCGCTGGAGACCGATGAGCACGCGGCCGTCCGGCTTGGTGATCGCCGGGGCGGCCATGGGCAGCACCGTGGCGAGCGTCGCCGTCCGGTCGCCGAATTCCTCGACCAGGGCGGGCGCGAGGCGCAGCGGGGCGGAGGCGGCGGGCACCAACTCGCGCAGCGCGATCCACTCGGACTCGTCGACCAGCCCGTCGAACGGACGCGGCACGAAGACGTCTCGCACCTTGTCGCGACGGGGGGTGGTGTCGGCGGCGGCGCGCTGGCTCTTTCGACGCTTACTCACGGCGTCACAGCCTAGAGCCCCGGGCGGCTCGCCGTGACCGGGACCCGCCCGAGCCGTCCTCAGCTCGCCGACACCAGGTCGGGTCGAGATGTCGGCGTCGGGTCGAACTCCGCCCAGACGCGCTGGCCCATGCCGTCCTGCTCGACGCCCCAACGGGTGGCCAGGCCGGCAACGATGTGCAGCCCGCGCCCGTCCGCCGCGTCCGGGTTGGCCGTCCGCAGCCGTGGCCCGGTGCTCGCGCTGCCGCCGTCGGTGACCCGCAGCTGGATCAGGGCGCCCTCGGCCGAGGGCCGCAGCTGCCAGGCAACCCGGATCACGCCGCCGGGCAGCGGTCTGGCGTGCCGCACCGCGTTGCCCACCAGTTCAGCGAGCACCGCGATCAGGTCCGCGAGGAGCGTCGGGGGTACGACGTCGGTCAGTTCGGCGGCGAGCCGGTGTCGGGCCAGCCGTGCCCCGCCCGGGTGGTGGGGAACCACCACGCACCACGCTCGATCCCTCGTTGCCGCTGCCACCGTCGCCTCCACGTCGCGCCACCCCTGGTCAACCGCGTGGTAGCCGCACCTCTGCGACCGTACCGCCGCCGGTCCTCGGACGTAGGGATACCCATCCATTCTGCTGTTCAACGATCCGGCGGACGAGATAGAGGCCGAGCCCGGCCCCCGGGTAGCCGCGACGGTCGCCGGACTCGCCCTGCCAGAACCGGTCGAACGCCCGTTCCACGTGCTCGGGTCGGATGCCGATGCCCTGGTCGCTGACCCGGAACGCCACCAGATGGCCGTCGCCCGAGGCGGTGATCTCGATGGGAGAACCAGGCGCCGAGTATTTACCGGCGTTGGTCGTCAACTCGGTCAGCACGGTGGCCAGGCTGGGCCGGTGACCGAGCGCCTTGGGCAGATCGCTCGGGAGGCGGAGCACCAGCCGGCGGCGCAGTTCCGCCGGCAGGTCGACGACGGCGGAGCGCAGCGCCTCGCCGAGGTCGAACGGGGTGGGAGGGTCGTCGCCCGGCCCCACCTCGGCCGCCGAGCTGAGCAGACGGTCGACCAGCCGGGCCAGCTCGTTGGCACGTTGCCCGATCACCCGGGCCGCCTGCCGTCGGTCGACGTCGGTCAGCGACTCCCAGTGGTCGGTGAGGGTGTCCGCGTACCCCTTGATGACGGTGACCGGGGTGCGCAGCTCGTGGCTGGTCACCGCGACGAAAAGCTCGCGGTCGTGGTCGCGGCGCTGCTGGTCGGTGATGTCGCGGAAGGTGACCACCCGTAACGTTCCCGGGCCGGGCAGGTCGCCGGAGGTGATCCGCAGCCAGCGGCCGTCCGGCATCCGGTGGTCCCGAACCTGCCCGGAGGGCGGCAGCGGGAACGGCAGCGGACGGCTCAGCGCCTGCTCGACCGTCCGGCCGGTGACCTGGGCGGCGGCCGGGTTCCAGAGCCGGACGTGCCCGTCGCGGTCGACGACGGCCAGCCCGTCGGCGAGTGCCGCCACCACCGGGCCGTCGCCGTGCACCGGCAGGCCACTCTGGTCGCCGTACATGTGCCCGACGCAGGAGGCGAGGTAGGCGATCACCCCCTGCTGCTCGGCGCCCGGCTCGTCGTCACCCGGGTAGAGCGCGTGCAGGCTGCCGACGGTGTGACCGCCGATCTCGGCCCGGGAGACGACCATCCAGCGCAGGCCGCTGCCGGCCAGTTCGCCGGCCAACTTGCCGTTGAGGTCACTCACCCGCGCCTCGCGTACCCGTGGCCCGGAGAGCAGGCAGACGGTGTCCGGGTCGTCGGCCGCCAGTGGTCGTCCGAGGGCCCACTCCGCCGCGCCGGTCGCGGCGATGACGCGACCGCCGGTAGGACCGAACTCGACGAATGCCATCCCGGTCGCGCCGAGCGCCGGCTGGGCCACCCGAAGCAGTTGGGTGAGGACGGGCAGGCCCGCGTCCCCAGAGTTGATCATCTCGATCACGACGGTGTGGCCGGCGAGGAGAGCGGGGAAATCGATACGCTCCGGCATGTGCCGAGTCTGCCCCGCCGACCCGGTTTTGGGCACCCCCGCCCGGTCGATGGGTCAGCGGTCCAGCCGGGCGAGGGCGTACGCGGGCCGGTCGGTGATGATCCCGTCCACCCCGGCGGCCAGCACCAGCTCCAGGTCGGTCGGCTCGTTGACCGTCCAGACGTACACCTGGTTGCCGGCAGCGCGCAGTGCGGGCAGCAACTGCGGGCGGGCCCGGACCAGGCCGACGCCCGGCCCGGCGATCCGGGTGCCGAACGGCAGCCGACCCAACCGCAGCCAGCGCGGCAGCACCTCCAGCAACAGCACGGTGGGCAGCGTCGGTGCCAGCTCGCGCACCCGACGGACCGCCAGCGGGGAGAACGACATGACGGTGACCTGCACCCTGTCGTCCGGCGCGGGGTCGGCCAGCCCGTACCGGCGCAGCAGGTTGACCAGTCGCCGTTCCACGTTCGAGCCGTAGCGGGACGGGTGCTTCGTCTCCACCAGCAGTCGGACCGGTCGCCCGGCGGCGAGCACCGCGTCCAGGAGCCGGGCCAGGGTCAGCAGCCGGGTGTGTGACTCGTCCGGTGGCAGGTCGCCGTCCGGGGCGCTGCCCGGGTGCCACGAGCCGAAGTCCAGGGCGTCCAGTTCGGCGAGGGTACGCGCGCTGACCAGACCGCGACCGTTGCTGGTGCGGTCGAGTCGTCGGTCGTGCACGCAGACCAGGTGCCCGTCCCGGGTCAGCCGGACGTCGCACTCCAGGCCGTCGGCACCCTCGTCGAGGGCGCGCAGGTACGCGGCGAGGGTGTGCTCGGGTAGGTCGAACGAGGCGCCGCGGTGCGCGAAGACCAGTGGCCCGCCCATTGCGCCGGCCTCAGATGACCTGGCCGGGCTGCCCGTTCGCGTCGACCACCGGTCGGCCGACCGCAGCCCACTGACGCATCCCGCCGTCGGCGTTGCGCACCTGCTCCCAACCGTTGTTGATCAGGTAGGCGACGACCTGGGCGGAACGCCCGCCGGAACGGCAGACGACAGCCACCTCCCGGTCGGTGGGCACCTCGGCCAGCCGGGCCGGCAACTCCATCATTGGCAGGTGGTGGGCGGTGGGCGCGTGGCCGGCCGCCCACTCGTCGTCCTCCCGCACGTCCAGCAGGTAGGTCTCGTCGGCGATCTCGGTCACGGGCACGGTGGGAACCTGGGGTCCGAACACAGGAAGCAACACTAGATCCTCATGGCCCGGTTCGGCACCGACCGGGCCGTCGGCACCGTCACAACCGGGTCACCCAGCGAGGGTTGGCCTGCGCCCAGGCCGGCACCCGGGTACCGCGGAGCGCCTCGAAGAGCCCGTTGCCGCCGTTGTCCAGCACCACGTACGAGACCTCGTCGATGGTCTGCGGCGAGGAAGGCACCTGGACGCCACGCATCCCGTCGGGCGGCAGCGCGCGCAGCGCGAGGAGTAGGTCCTCCAGGGGTACGCCGTTGGTGTCGACGGTCAACGAGCCGCCGACCGCCCGGAGCACCTGGTCGAGTTTGACGGGGTTGCTCCGCAGGTCCGCCCTGCCGGCGCTGTCCAACATCGCCCGGAGCAGCTGCTGCTGGTGGTGCTGCCGGTCGTAGTCGCCGCCGGGCAGGTCGTAGCGCTGTCGGACGTAGTCAAGCGCCTGCGCGCCGTCCATCTGGTGGCAGCCGGTGGGGAAGACCCGGTTGGTGTGGATCGAGCGGACCTCGGTGTCCACGCACATCTCCACCCCGCCGAGCAGGTCGATGACCTTCCGGAAGCCGGAGAAGTCGATCAGCGCGGCGCCGTCGAACCGGATGCCGGTGAGCCGGTGCAGGGTGGCGGAGAGCAGTTGGGCGCCGGCCTGCCCGCCGCCGCCGTGTTCGTACGCGGCATTGATCTTGTCTTGACCGCCGCCGAAGCCGTTTGCGGGCGGGATGGCGACCAGCAGGTCCCGGGGGATGGAGACCAGGTACGCCTCCCGCTGCCCGGCGGGGACGTGCACGATGAGGATGGAGTCCGAGCGTTGGTCGGGGCCGCTGCCGCCCGGACGCCGGTCGGAGCCGACCAGGAGGTAGTTGAGCGGCCCGTCCAGGTCGGTGCGCTCGGTGCGGGCGTCGGCGTCGAGCAGTTGCTCCTTGGTCACCGTGCGGTCGTAGCGGTGGCTGAGCGTCTTGAGCCCGGCCACGGCGAGCCCCGCCAGCAGGACGAGAGCCAGGCCGATGCCGAGCAGGATCCGCGGCCAACGGGCGCGAGGCGACCGGTCGGACGGGGCCGCCCCGGCCCGGTCCGCTGCGTTCCGTCCCCACCTGGACGTGACCGCCTCCCCGCAGCCGATACGTGAAACCTGTTCACGTCAGACTACGGGCGGTGAGGGGGCCGTCGCTGACTTTCCGCGACTCCCGGCCTCACTTGCGGCTGGAGATCACCTCGGGGTGGGTGAAGACGAACTCGGCGAGTTTGTCCTGCTTGACGGCCTGGAACATCGCCATCGTCTCTTCGCTCAAGCCCTCGGTGTTGTTGTTGTTGGCGTGGAAGGTGCCGTTGTTGGTCTTGAGCATGGTCAGCTCGTTGCCGGTGACCCCGCGCATGGTGAAGATGAAGTCCTCGATCGGCACGCCGCCGGTGTCCAGCACGAACGCCTTGCCCGCCGCCTTGATCAGGTTGTTCATCTTGGCCGGGTTGGACAACATCCCGCCCTCGGTGGCCTTCTTCGCCATCGCCTTGATCAGCTGCTGCTGGTTGGCCTGCCGGTCGTAGTCGCCGTTCTTGAGGGACTTGCGCTGCCGGGAGTAGTCGAGCGCAGCCCAACCCTCCATCTCCTGGCAGCCCTTCTTGTGCACCACAGGGGTCCGCTGCTTGCCGGTCTTCTTGGCGTCCGCGTTCCACATCGGCTTGCCGTCGACGTACGACATGTGCAGCGACTTGACCTCCTGGCTGACACAGATCCGCACAGTGCCCAGGGTGTCGATGACGTTCTTGAAGCCGCCGAAGTTGATGATCGCCGCGCCGTCGAAGCTGATCCCGGTGAGCCGCTTGATCGTCTGGGCCATCAGCTGGGCGCCACCCTCCCAGCCGCCACCATTTGCGGCACCGGCCTGGAACGCGGCGTTGATCTTTCCGGAGCCGCCGCCGTAGCCGTTCTTCTTGAACGCGGGGATCTGCGCCTCGGTGTCCCGGGGGATCGAGATCAGGTACGCCTGGTCGTGCGTGGCCGGAATGTGCAGGATGATGATGCTGTCCGAGCGGACGTCGTCGGCGGCCCAGCGCTCCCGCGCGTCCACGCCGAGCAGCAGCATGTCGATCGGGCCGTCCAGGCTCGCACCGCCCTCGGCGTCGGACTTGCCGGCATCACCCAGCAGGTTGCCCTTCGCGATGCCGCCGGTCGCCTGCCCGATCAACGCCTTGCTGCCGACGATGGCCACCCCGCTGCTCAGCATCAGCACGGCACCGAAGACAACTGTCAGCCTGGCCCAGAGTGGGTCCTTGCGCTTGGTCCGCTTCTTCGACCCACCGCCACCCGGGCGGTCGCCGCCACCGCCGCCACCGCCGCTGCCGGGCGGACGCGAGCCCGGCCCGCCCCCCGAGGGGCGTGCCTGCGCGGGTATGGCCGCAGCGACTCGACCGCTGGGGGCGGCGGACCCGGAGGAAGAAGGGCGACGACTGGCCTGAACCGGCATGCGTGCTCCAGCTCGTGATCAGGAGGGGGCGGCACCACTGTACGTACATCAAATCGACTTGGCGAGTTCATCCCGGGTCAATCTGGACGTCGAATTTCGCAGACTCGGTCGATCGTCGTTGCTCGATGACCCGAACGGCTGGTGCCAGCCGGGCCGCGGTCAGCCGCCGTCGTTGCTCTTCGGCGGGTTCGCCTTGACCCAGTCGGCCATCGTGTCCGCGGACATGGCCTTGTACATCGCGAGTGCCTTCTCCCGGTCCGACACCACCACCGACTCGCCGTTGATGGTGTCGCTGCCCGAGTTCGGGCTGGTCACAAAGGTGAGGTTCTGGCCGCGCAGGTTACGGAACTGCAGCGCCATGTCTGTAACCGAGAAAGTCTGGTCGACGGTTACGGCCGCGGTCACCGACTTGAGGAAATCATTGAGCTTCTTCGGGTTCGCCAGCGTGCCGGTGCTGGCCGCCTTGTCCATCAGTGCCCGAAGGAACTCCTGCTGGTGCCGCATCCGGGCGAAGTCCCCGTCCGGGAACTGCTTGCGCTGCCGGATCCAGTCCAGCGCCTCCGCGCCGTCCATGTGGTTGGTGCCCTTGGTGAAGGTCCGGTACGGCTTGTGGATCGAGGTGATGGTGCGCTCCACCTTCAGATCCACCCCGCCGAGAGCGTCGGTGACCTCCTTGAAACCGCCGAAGTCGATCGCCATCACGTGGTCGATCCGCACGTCGGTGAAGCACTCCACGGTGCGTACCGCCAGCGGAAGCCCACCGAACGCGAACGCTGCGTTGATCTTCGCGCGCGAACCGGAGCCGCAGTCCGCGCCGGCGCTCTGCGGGATCGGCACGTACAGGTCCCGGGGGATGGAGACCAGGTAGGCCTCCTGGTGGTCGGCCGGGATGTGCATGACGATGATCGTGTCGGCGCGCCACTGACTCTTGCTGTCGACAGGCGCGTCCGGGTCCCGTGAGTCGCTGCCCACCAGCAGGATGTTCAGCGCGCCATCGACGGTCTTGGCGGGCCGGCCACCGGTGATCTCCGCGAACGGGTCGGTGCGAGCCAGGTCACTGTTGAGGTTGCGCGCGTACAACCAGGCGCCGACGCTGCCGAGCAGCGCCAACACCAGCACCGCGGCCCCGGCCACCAGGGCGATCCGACCCCAGCGCGGTCGCGGGCCGCGCCGCCCCGATCCGCCGGTGCCACCCGGGCCGCCGGGCCCGGTGGGCCCCGCCGGGCCGCCGGAGCGAGGCTGCTCCTCGTCGTACGACGGGTAGAAGCGCGCCTCGGTCGGACGGGCACGCCCGGAGGCGCCCCGATCGGGGCCGGGCACCGACGCGCGCCCGGCGCTGCGGTGCAGGTACGGATGCGGGACGCCGGCTGACGAGGTCGCGGACATGTAACTCAGGGTACGTAGCGGGAGCCACTGCCGCCTTCAGGCGACACTCAGCGGCAGGCGGTACGCGAAGATCTGGTTACCCTAGCCGCGACCGGAAGTACTCGATCGTGCGTCGCAGGCCATCTTCGGGCGCTACCGACGGCTCGTATCCGAGCAGTTCACGAGCGAGCGTGAGATCCGGTCGGCGCATCTCCGGGTCATCCGAGCTGCGGGTGACATAGGTCACCTTCGAGGTGCTGTCGGAGAGCGACACGATCAACTCGGCGAGTTGCCGCATGGTCAGCTCGTGCTCGGTGCCACAGTTGACCGGGCCGGTCTCGGTCGAGTCGAGCAGCAGCAGGATGCCGCGCACCAGATCCTCGACGAAGCAGATGGACCGGGTCTGGTTGCCAGTGCCGTGCACGGTGATCGGCTCGCCGCGCAGCGCCTGGGAGATGAAGGTGGGGATGGCGCGGCCGTCGTCCGGGCGCATCCGCGGGCCGTACGTGTTGAAGATCCGGACGATCGCCGCGTCGAGCCCGCGGTAGCGGTGGTACGCCATCGTGGCGGCCTCGGAGAAGCGCTTGGCCTCGTCGTAGACGCTGCGGACCCCGATCGGGTTGACGTTGCCCCAGTACGTTTCCCGCTGCGGGTGCTCCTTCGGGTCTCCGTACGCCTCGGAGGTGGACGCCATCAGGAACCGGGCGCCGTCGGCGGCCGCGCGCTCCAGCAGGTGCAGGGTGCCGACCGAGCCGACCCGGAGGATCTCCACAGGCAACTGGGCGAAGTCGGTGGGGCTGGCCGGCGAGGCCATGTGCAGGATCGCGTCGAACCGCTCGGCCAGCGCCGGGTGGTGGGTCGGCAGACCGTCGGAGATGTCCGCTTCGACGAGGGTGAAGGTCGGTCGGTCCAGCAGGTGGGCGACGTTCTCCTTGGAGCCGGTCACGAAGTTGTCCAGCGCCACCACAGTGCAGCCTCGGGCGATCAGCGAGTCCACCAGGTGCGACGGGACGAAGCCAGCTCCGCCGGTGACGAGGACGCGGTGACCGGACCCAAAGCGCTCAGCAACCTTCATGCGGCTCAGCCTACCGACCGCCCAATTAGCGGAAGGGGTCCCCTGTTGACGTCGTCCGTCAACCGGGGACCCCTCGACAGGTGCCGCGATCAGTGGGCGCCAGAGCCGGTGAGGGCGCGCACCTCCAGCTCCGCGTACTTCTCCTCGTCGTGCTCCTTGGAGATGACGGTGCCGATCCATCCGCAGAGGAAACCGAACGGGATGGAGAGGATGCCCGGGTTGGACAGCGGGAACCACTGCCAGTCGTGGTCCGGGAACATCGAGGTCGCCGCACCGGAGACCACCGGCGAGAAGAACACCAGCAGCACGGCCGAGATCAGCCCGCCGTAGATCGCCCACACCGCGCCGGAGGTGTTGAACCGCCGCCAGAAGAGGCTGTAGAGGATCGCGGGCAGGTTGCCCGAGGCGGCGACCGCGAAGGCCAGCGCCACCAGGAACGCCACGTTGAGGTTCTGCGCGTAGATCGACAGGGCGATCGACACCGCGCCGATCCCCAGGGCGGAGATCCGGGCGACCCGCACTTCCTGCCGCTCCGACGCCTCACCCTTCTTCAGCACGTTCGCGTAGAAGTCGTGCGCCAGGCTGGACGACGAGGCCAACGTCAACCCGGCGACCACCGCGAGGATGGTGGCGAAGGCGACCGCCGCGATGATCGCCAGCAGAGCTGCCCCGCCCAGTTCACCGCCGAAGAAGTCGATGCCGAGCGCCTCGGCCAACTGCGGCGCGGCGGTGTTGCCGGCCTTGTCCTGCGCCGTGATCGCCTGGCTGCCGACCAGCGCCGCCGCACCGAAGCCGAGGGCCAGGGTGAGCAGGTAGAAGGTGCCGATGATGCCGATCGCCCAGAGCACGCTCTTACGGGCCGCCTTCGCGGTCGGCACCGTGTAGAAGCGGATCAGGATGTGCGGCAGACCGGCGGTGCCGAGCACCAGGGCGATGCCCAGGGACAGCAGGTCGACCTTGTTGTAGAACGTCTGCGTCGAGTTGCCGGCGACCTCGACGCCGTACCTCAGCCCGGGTTCGAGGAACGCGCTGCCCTTGCCGGACGCGGCGGCCGCCTGGCCGAGCAGCTCCGACAGGTTGAAGTTGAACTTCGCCAGCACCAGGATGGTCATCAACAGCGCGCCGCCCATGAGCAGGAACGCCTTGACGATCTGCACGTAGGTGGTGCCCTTCATGCCACCCACGGTCACGTAGATGATCATCAGCGTGCCGACCATGATGATGGTGGCCACCTTGGCGGTGTCCGCGTCCATGCCGAGGAAGGTCGTCCCCGGCCGGATGCCGAGCAGCAGCGCGACCAGCGCGCCCGCGCCAACCATCTGGGCGAGCAGGTAGAAGATCGACACCGTGATGGTGGAGACCGCCGCCGCCGTACGCACCGGACGCTGACGCATCCGGAAGGCCAGCACGTCCGCCATCGTGTACCGGCCCGAGTTCCGCAGCAGCTCCGCGACCAGCAGCAGGGCCACCAGCCAGGCGACCAGGAAGCCGATCGAGTAGAGGAAGCCGTCGTAGCCGTACAGCGCGATGATGCCGGCGATGCCGAGGAACGAGGCGGCCGACATGTAGTCGCCGCCGATCGCCATGCCGTTCTGGAAGCCGGAGAAGGATCGGCCGCCCGCGTAGAAGTCCGTCGCCGTCTTGGTCTGCCGGCTGGCCCAGATGGTGATGCCCAGGGTCACCGCCACGAAGACCAGGAAGAGCGTGATGGTCAGGTTGCGGGCGGTGTGATCGCCCGCCTCAGCCGCGAGGAACGTCTCAACCGCGTGAACCGTCTTCACGGGTCACCTCCCCGATCTCGGCGCGGATCCGGTCCGCGATGGGGTCGATCTTCCGGTCCGCGTACCGGGAGTAGAGCCAGGCGATCAGGAACGTGGAGACGAACTGGAGCAGGCCGAAGACCAGTGCGACGTTGATGTTGCTGCCGAACAGCTTCGTGCCCATGAAGTCCCGGGCGTACGCGGAGAGAATGACGTAGAGCGCATACCACAGGAAGAACGCGACGGTCATCGGGAAGACGAAGCCGCGCAGCGCACGCCGCAGCCCGGCGAACTCGTCCGACCGTTGTACGGCCAGGTACTTGTCCGACTGGGAAGCGGCCGGAGCGGGTGTGTCCGTGGACATCTGTGGATCACCACCTTCACAGGCGTCAGAGGAGTTTCGCGCACCGTAAAGAGCGCACTCCCCGCCAGGGAAGGCTGAGATCGACGCCGGTCGGCGAGTGCGCCGAGCGGTTGACTGGCTGCGCCAAGTGACTCAGGTCACTGCGGTGATCGGTCGCCCCTGGCGGGGCGTCCGTTCAGCTCGGCAGCTCGTGGTAGCGACCTCGGTAGTGCAGGAGCGGAGTGGCCTCGTCGGCCAGGTCGACCGCCTCGATCGTGGCCTCGACCAGCAGGCCCCAGCCGTACTCCCGGGCGGTGTCCAGCCGGCACCCGGCCCAGCCGCCGGCATCCGTCGGAACCGGTCCGTACGGCGTCTCGTTCCATCCGCCGGTGGCGAAGAGCCCGCCCGGGGCGGGGAAGAGGCCGGCGAACCGGTCGGCGAGTTGCCGGTGCGGCGGGCCGAGCGGCGTGACAGCGAACCGCCCCGACTCCTCGACGGCCGCCCAGAGGTCGGACTCCGGGTCGATCAGCCCGAGCAGCCGGTCCGGTTCCCCCTCGGCCACCAGGGTGGACGAGACGGTCAGCCCGGCCGGGCCGGGCGCCGTCCAGAGGGTCACCGGTGCGGCGAGGCGACCACGCAGCCGGCGTACCGGCGACCGTTGCCCGGTCGGCACCGCGAACGGATCGGTGTGGTGGATCTCGGCACCCGGCTCATGATTCACGTGAAACATTGTGCCGCCCCGACCCCTCGCCCAACCAAGGAAGCGCTCGTGCAGATCGGCGGGTCGTCCGCCGAGCCGGGCGAGCTGATCACCGGCCTCCGCCATCATCGTGGCCAGGTAGACCAGCAGCCCGGCTCACCAGCCGGGCCCGGCCTTCGCGATCGGCCGACCCCGTACGGTGGTCGAAGGGTCTCTCCGGTTTGAGCGATATACCTCTGAGGCATAAATATGACTCAGAGGTATATCGCTTGTGGTGGCGTGGCGCTCCCGGCCGGCGCAGCTCACCAGCGGCCACCGTTCGCGCGCCAGGTTTGCGCCGGGGTCAGCCAACCGGCCCGGCCTGGTCGCGGCAGGGCCACCGTCGGCCCGTTCGCCCACGCGGGTGGTTGATTCGGCGGGCCTACCGACCGCTCCGATCCGGTCGCGCCCGGCACGGCCGCTGGTGCCGCAACTTACTACACAGCGCAGTCACGTACTTACCGGAGAGGTAAGGATGAACGTCGAGATGTGAGTGCGGGCGTTGAAGGCCGCCCGAGCCGGTGCCGAGGTGTCCCAGGAGGCTCTGGCCACGCTGACGGCCATGACCGTTCCTCAACCCCACTGGCGGACGTCGACCAGGTCCGGCGACACGGGTGGTGCCTGTGTCGAGGTGGCGGACAATCTGCCCGGCGTCGTTCTGGTCCGGGACAGCAAGGATCGCTCCGGCCCGACCCTCAGCTTCGCGCCGGCCGCTTGGCGTGGCTTCATCGCCGGCGCCGCCCAGGACCCCAGCCGACGCGCTGACTAGCGGCGCGGGGTGACAGTGGCCAGCAGCTCCGGCTGGCGCCGGTCCAGGACGTCGCCGGCCAGGTACGCGCCCAGCAGCGCCGCGCCCAGCCCGTACGCGGCGCCGACCGGCAGGGCCAGCCAGAGCCACGCGTCACCGAGCAGCGCGGCGGCCACCACCATCGGCACCGCGGCGACCACCGAGGCGAGCATGGCCAGCAGGGTGAGCAGGCCCTTCGCCAGGCCCGCACCGCTGTTCATGGCGAACGGGTTGCTCGTCTCCGGCAGTGAGTACGCCCCGAGCACCGAGATCAGGCTGTTCACCGCCAGCCCGGCGCCGTAGGTGGCGACCAGGCCGCCGATGGTGAGCCCGATCCACTCCGGTCGACTGAGCAGAAACGACAACACCACAGCGACGACGCCCAACATGGGCAGCACGTACAGCGAGAAAGCCGTCATCCGGGCCCGCAACTCGACCCGGCCGGGCACCCCGGCCACCACGTTCGCCGCGTACGCGCTGCCGTCGAAGCCGAACTGGTTGGCCAGGGTGACGGCGGCGAGCACGCCCACGAGGAGCATGGAGATGGTGACCACCACCGGTGAGCTGTCGCTGGCAGCCGCCGTGAGCCCGGCGCCGTCCTCGAACGCGAAGTCCCCGCCCGTAACGTTGATCAACACCGGTACGAAGATGCCGACCACAGCGATCGTGATCAGGTTGGCCCGGCGGCGCGCGTCCCGCCACCAGTAGCGGGCCTCCCGAGCGACCAGGGCACCGAACCGGTCCCGGCCGGCCCAGGTGGCGACCCGGGGAAACAGTTGGGCGACCGCGCCGCCGGTGACCCCACGCCGCACCGGGGCCTTACCGGCGCTCGCCGCACCCACCATCGCCGACTCGATCGACCGGGACCACCAGGCCAGCAGGGCACCGAGCGCCACCACGGTGATCAGCAACTTGACCGGTGCCGCCCACACCCGCCCCTGGGCCACGTCGATGCCGACGGTCCACGGAGCTCCCAAGGGCGTCCAACCGATCACGGTCGCCACGCCGGTCAACCGGGTCCAGTCCGCCTCGCGCAGCGCGGCGAGGCCGAAGACCTGCAACGGGCCGAGCAGCGCGGCCGTCACCGCCAGCAGCACGGCCGCCAGGTCGCGGACCCGTCGGGACCGCAACATCGTGGCGAAGGCGCTGGTCACCGCCCGGCTGGCCGCCACACACAGCAGCAACCCGGCGAGCACACCCACGACGGCGACCAACCCCGCTGACCAGCCGCCCAACGACCAGGAGGTCAGCACCAGCCCGGACGACGCAATGAGCACCGCCAGCACCGGCACGCTGATGAGGGCCGCCACGAACAGGCCGGTCACCAACGTGCGCCGGGGAAGCGGCAGCAGCGCGAACCGGGCCGGGTCCAGTGTCTCGTCCACGCCGAAGAAGACGAGCGGGAGAAGGAGCCAACCCAGCACCAGCAGCCCGCCACCGGCCGCCGCGATCAGCACCGCGTACCGGCCGTCGTCGGTCAGGCCCGGCGCGGCGAAGAGGAAGAACCCGGCGGCGGCGAACCAGAGCCCGAGCAACGCGCCGCCGACGAACAGGGCGATCCGCCAACCCTGGCCCCGAAAGTTGTTGCCCATCACCCGCAGCTTGAGCCGCACGAAGTGGCGAGCGGAGACAGCGCGTACGGGTGCGGCGGGGGTGGCGTCCGCGCTCACTGGGAGAGCCACGACAGCTCCTCGCCGGTCGCGGTGCGCCCGCCGACCACCTCGACGAAGACCTGCTCCAACGAGCGACCGCCGCGGACCTCGTCGATGGTCCCGACCCGCTTGATGGTGCCGCCGGCCAGGATCGCCACGTGCGAGCAGAGCCGCTCGACGACCTCCATGACGTGGCTGGAGAAGACCACGGTGCCGCCGCCGGCCGCGTACCGGGTGAGGATGTCCCGGATCAGCGCCGCGGAGACCGGGTCGACCGCCTCGAACGGCTCGTCCAACACCAACACCCGGGGGCCGTGCAGCAGCGCGCAGGCCAGGCCGATCTTCTTCTTCATGCCCGCCGAGTAGTCCACCACCAGCGTCCGACCGGCGTCACCGAGCGCCAGCACGTCCAGCAGCTCGGCAGCCCGTTGGTCGACCACCGTCGGGTCCATCCCCCGCAACAACCCGTTGTACGCCAGCAGCTCCGCGCCGGTCAGCCGGTCGAACAACCGGACCCCGTCGGGCATCACACCGAGCAGCCGCTTGGCGGTGACCGGGTCCTGCCAGACGTCGTGCCCGAGCACCCAGGCCGAGCCGGCGTCCGGTCGCAACAGCCCGACCGCCATCGACAGGGTGGTCGTCTTGCCGGCGCCGTTCGGGCCGAGCAGGCCGTAGAAGGAGCCGGCGGGGACGTCCAGGTCGACGCCGGCCACCGCGATCGTGCCGTCGAACCGCTTGGCCAGGCCACGCAGTGCGAGCGCGGGGTGCTCAACAGTCATGCGCCGACGTTATCCGTCGATCGCCAGTTCCGCCGTCCGGCGACGGGCGGACCCGCGATCATCCCCGAGGCGGACGAAGGTTCCGGGCAACAGACCCGCCGATCTTGCGGTCTCTGTTGTCGACATGGGGGGATATGCGTCCTCTGTCGCGACAGAAAGTGCAAGATCGCGGAGCAGGTCGATCCAGCGCGGCCAGCTGTGCAACCGGACACCGCGCTCGCGGGTGACAGGGGCAGGAGCGAAACGGGGAGAGACATTGGACAGAGATGACGGCTTCGAGGAGTTCTATCGAGCCAGCAGGCACCGGGTCGTCACAGTGCTGTACGCGCTCGGTGGCGACCTCCACGAGGCGCAGGACGCCGCACAGGAGGCGTACGTGCGGGCCTGGCAGCGCTGGCGGCGCATCAGCGAGTACGACGATCCGGAGGCGTGGGTGCACCACGTGGGACACCGCCTGCTTCAGAACCGTTGGCGGAAGATCCGGAACGGGATCACCGCCCATCGGCGGAATGGTCCGGTGAACGCTGTCGGACCACCGTCGGAGAACACCGTCGCGCTGGTCTCCGCGTTACGCCAGTTGCCGACTGACCAACGCGAGGCGATCGTCCTGCACCACCTCGCGGATCTCTCGGTCGCGGACATCGCGACCCGGACTGCTGTTCCGGTCGGCACGGTCAAGGCCCGACTCGCCCGAGGGCGTAAGGCCCTCGCACCTCTGCTCGGCACCACCCTCCCCGAGGAGGTCAGCAATGCCTGATCAGCCCTTCGTTGACCTGTTCCGGGACACCGAGCACCTGAGCTGGCCCCCGACCGCACAGGTGCGGGAGCGCGGCCGGCGGCGGACCCGTCAGACGAGGATCGCGGCGGCGCTCGCCGCAGTGGTGGCGGTGGCCCTGGTGGCCACCGGCGCGGTGGCGCTGGCCGGTGGCCGGGAGGGCGCGCCGACGCCGGTGCTGCCGGCGACCGGATCACCCACACCGACACCCACCCCGACACCCACGCCGTCGGCCACCTCGGCCGCACCTCGGTCGTCGACGACCAGCACCACTCCCGCCGCACCGCCATCGAGCCCGTCACGTACGCCGTCGGCCGGTTCCACCAACCCGGCGATTCCGGCCGCAGCCATGCTGCGGCTCTCGGATCTGCCCGCCGGCTTCACGATGGCAGAGGACGACATCGACGGCGATTGGAGCCTGGAGTCAGTGTCGATCTACTGTCGAGAAGCGCCGACGGGAACGTCCAACGGCAGGCTCGCCCAGCGAACCGTGTCGTTCGACTCGCCGACCGACAGGATGATCCAACGCGTCGTCCGTTTCTCGATTCGCGATGCCGCCCGTGAGATGGACGCGGTCCGGGCACTTTTCACCGACTGCAAACCCAGGGGGGCGACCAGTTCGATGTCGGTCCTGGCCGATGGGCTGGGGGCCGGTGACGAGTCTCTGCTGGTGGGCTCGGACATCGAGGGCGTGCGGAGCCGCTGGCTCGTCGTACGGCAGGGTGACCTGGTGGCACAGGTGGCGTTGGACATGGACACCACCCCGAAGGAGGCGCTGCGGTACGCCCGCCCGGTGGCGCAGCGGCTCTGCGCCGGCACTGACACCTGCTGAGGGCATGTCGCAGCGGTGATCACTGCATGCGGAGGGCTTCCGGGGTGTGTAGGCGGAGCATGGTGGCGGCGACGTCGGCCGGGGCCCGCCGGCGGGTCGCCATCGACACGGCGACCATCACCGTGAAGGCCAGTGGCACCGTCCAGGCGGCCGGCTGCGCGATGAGCGTGGCCGGCCAGCCGGACAGCGGTGGCCCGAGCACTGTGACCAGCACCGCGCCGATCGCCGCGCCGCCGCCGGCCACCACGCCGGCGGTGGCGCCCACGTCGGTCAGCCCGCGCCACCAGATGCCGAGCACCAGCAGCGGGCAGAAGCTCGACGCGGCGACCGCGAAGGCCAGCCCGACGACCTGCGAGACGTCCAGCCCGGAGACGTGCAGCGCCAGCACCGCTGGCACACCACCGGCGATGACGGTGGCCAGCCGGAACCCGCGTACCGACCCTCGACCGAGCACGTCCGTCGAGATCACCCCGGCGACGCTGGTCAGCAGGCCGGACGAGGTGGAGAGGAACGCCGCGAAGGCGCCCGCGGCGACCAGCGCGGCGAGTAGCCGCCCGGCCAGGCCGTCACCCAGGGCCGCTTCGGGTAGCAGCACCACCACCGCGTCGGTCTGGCCGCTGAGCAGCAACTGCGGGGTGTAGATCCGGCCGAGGACCCCGTACAGGGTGGGCAGCAGGTAGAACGCGCCGACCAAGGCCAGCACCACCAGCGTGGTCCGACGGGCCGCCGCGCCGTCCGGATTGGTGTAGAAGCGCACCAGCACGTGCGGCAGGCCCATGGTGCCCAGGAAGGTGGCCAGGATCAGCGAGTACGTGGCGAACAGGCCGCGGTCGTCGTCACCGGCGGCGCTGGGCAGCAACCAGTCGTTGGCATCGGTGGCCACTCCGGAGACGTCCGGCACCGGATCACCGGCAGCGAAGGTCAACTCGTCGCCGGGGCGTACCTCCCGGATGTCACCGTCGGGCAGGGTGAGGGTCGCGCGGTGCTCGACCACGACGGTGGTCGCGGCCCGGAACGTCGGCCCGTCGGGCGGGGTCACCGCCGGCCGGCCGTCGGCCTGCCACTGCAGGGCCAGGAAGATCACCGGTACGGCGAGGGCGGTCAGCTTGAGCCAGTACTGGAACGCCTGCACGAAGGTGATCGCGCGCATGCCGCCCAGTGCCACGTTCGCGGTGACCACTGCCGCCACCAGCAGGGCGCCGAGGGGGTACGGGGAGCCGGCCACAGTGGCCAGGGTCAGCCCGGCGCCCTGGAGTTGCGGCACCAGGTACAGCCAACCGATGAAGATCACGAAGGCGGTGGCGAGGATGCGGAGCCGCCGCGAGCCCAACCGCAACTCGCAGAAGTCGGGCAGGGTGAACGCCCCGGAGCGGCGCAGTGGCGCGGCCACGAAGAGCAGCAGGGCCAGGTAGCCGGCGGCGAACCCGACCGGGTACCAGAGCACGTCCACGCCGTACTTGAGGACCAGCCCCGCGATGCCGAGGAAGCTCGCCGCTGACAGGTACTCCCCGCCGATGGCGGCGGCGTTCCAGGTGGGACTGATGGCCCTGGACGCCACCAGGAAGTCGGAAGTGGTTCGGGCCAACCGCAGCCCGTAGAAGCCGATCCCGACTGTGACCAGGGTGACCGCCACGATGGCCGGGACCACGAAGTCGTTGCCCACTCAGCGCTCCGGCCGTTGCACCAGGTCGGTGAAGTCCTGCTCGTTGCGCTCGGCCAGCCGCACGTACGCCCAGCCCACGCCGATCAGGAACGGAAAGGAGGCCACCCCGAGCAGCAGCCACGGCAGGTTGACGCCGGCGACTGTGGTCCGGCCGAGCGAGGGCGCGATCGCGAACAGCCAGGGCAGCCCACCCAAACCGATGGCCACCACCAGGGACAGCCGCAGCGCCAGCGCGAGTTGGGCCCGGACCAGGCCCCGGACCAGCGCTTCGCCGACCTGGGTCTGCTGGGCCAGCTCGGCGCGGGTCCGCTCGGCGCGGGTGTCCTGCCTGGTGATCTCGGCCAGCACGATCCGGGACCGCCGGGGCGGCGGTACCGCACCGCTCGACCCCACGTCGGGGAGTTGCTTGGCCACCCCGGCAGTCTCGCCCGCCGTACGCGATTGTCAAGCGCTCACCAGCGTTGCAACCCGAGGCAGTCGGTCAGGCTGGCGCTCACCGGGGTCGTGTCGAGAACCCGCCTGGCGCGTTCCCTGCCGAGGTTCACCGCCCAGAACCCGTCCCGGGGCAGCTCGGAGGCGATCTGCCCCAGCGCGCAGGAGCGCATCGGCTCGGGCAGCCGGTCCAGAGCCGGTACGGCGTCGGCCGACAGCCCGGACAGGTAGCTGACGTCCAACCGGCCGGTCTCCAGATACCGGGCGACGTTCCGTTCGGCGATCAGGCGATCCGGGTTCAGAAGGGCCAACCCGAGCAGCGCCAGTACCGCGGTGCCGACCACCAGCCGAGGGAGCCATTCGGCCCGCAGCCGCACCACGGCAACCCCGACCAGGACGAAGAGCAGCCCGAGCCAGATCTCGACAGTCGACACGACGAGCCGCAGCCGGGTGGCTCCGTACGCGTCGGCGTAGACCTGCATTCGGTAGAGCGCCGAGGCGACGATCACCAGACTGAGCGCGGTGAGTGTGCCGAGCAGTACGCGGACCAGCAGGCGGTCCCTCCGGGTGGCCTTCGGCGCTCGGCGGGCGGCGATCGCGATCACCAGCAGGGTGAGTGCGGTGACGGCGAGCAGTTGCCAGAACCCGCCGCGGGCGTACTGGGCGTAGGTGAGCCCCGCCGTCCGCAGCACGTGCCCCGCCCCGCCGAACAACACTGTCAGCTGGACCAGCACGAACGCGGCGAAGAGGGCGTCGAGCAACACCAGCGGGAGGGTCCACTCCAGCCGGTGGGCCGGCCGTGACGACGCCGGTCGCAGGCCCTCCAGGTCGGGTGGGCGGGTGACCAGGTACGCGCCGCCGAGCAGGCCACCGCCGATCAGGGTCAGCCGCAGCAACCAGCCGATCACACCGGCCGGGCCGATGTCGGGCAGCAGCCCGCCGACCAGGTTGGCGAAGACCGCGTCGGCGGAGGCGAAGAGCAGCCCGAACAGCGTCAGCAGGACGGCGGAGACCGCCAGGCTGGTCACGATGCGTCCGAACCCGACCCCCGACCCCGCCGAGCGGTTGGTGCGCACTCCGCGTATCGCCCACGGAAGCGCCCGTACCGTCGCGGCGGGTGGCAGGGTCACGGCGACAAGCATTCCGAGTGGGCTTCGCCCGCCGGTCACCGCGAGCGTCCCGGCCCCCACCGCTGCGATCAGGCAGAGCGCGAAGAGCCAACCGGCGGCCCGGAACGTGCCGACGGCGATCAAGGCGACCGTCGCGGCAGCCCAGGCGACCTGCGCCACCCGTCCCGGTGCCCCCGTGGCACCGGGACGGGCGGGTTCGGCGCCGGTTGCGGTGCCGGGCTCGGTCGGCTCGGTGCGGGCCGCGAACGGGGAGGACGTCAGGGGCCTGACGACGGCGGCTGTGGTGAGGGCGGCCGTGCCGGCCAACGCGGCGACCAGCCAGCCGAGGCCCGGACGAACCGTCGTGAGCGCCGAGGCGCCGACGACCGCCGCCGCCGTCGACGCCACCAGCACCATCGGACCCGCGTCGCCGGATGGCCCCGGCCAGCGCCGCGCGATCATCGATGGTGGCCGGGGCAGGAGCGGTGCGGCCTGGGGCCGACCGGGGGCCGGCGATGCGCCCGGACCGGGCCTGACGGTTGGGGCGACCTGCGTTGGCCCGGTCGGCCCGGTGGCCGGGAGGGGGGTGCTGCCGGGGCTGGTCATGCGGCCTCTTCTCGGTATGGCCCGTCGCACGGGATGGTGACCTGGATGCGGCAGCCGGGCCGGTCACCCCGATCTGGTCCGGCGGGATCGAGGACACCGATCCGGCCGCCGTGCAGTTCGACGACCCACCGGGCGATGGCCAGGCCGAGCCCGGTCCCACCGCCGGCCGACCGGTCGCCGCGGGTGAACCGCTCGAACACCCGGGAACGCTCGTCCGGCGGTATGCCCGGGCCCTCGTCGCTCACCTCGAAGCGGAGCTGGTCGCCGTGTTCCTCGGCGCACACCCGTACCGCGCCGCCGGGTGGGCTGTGGCGGGCCGCGTTGTCCAGGAGGTTCGCGAAGACCTGGTGCAGCCGCCACGGGTCCGCGTGGACCGTCAGCGGTGTCGGCAGGTCGCGGAGCTCAAAGCGCACGTCCAGGCCGGCGCCGGACGCGCTGGCCGTGGCATGCTCCACGGCCTCGTCGAGGAAGTCCCCCACGTCGATGCGTACGCGCCGCAGCGGCACCACCCCGGCGTCGAGTCGGGACAGGTCGAGCAGGTCGGCGACGAGGTGCCCGAGCCGTTCGGTCTGGGCCAACGCCGAACGCAGCGCCGCGGGTTCGGGATCGGCGACCCCGTCGACCATGTTCTCCAGCACGCCCTGCAAAGCGGTGATCGGCGTACGCAGCTCGTGCGAGACGTTGGCGATCAGCTCACGTCGGCGCTGGTCGGCGGCGTGCAGATCCTCGGCCATCTTGTTGAACGCCTGGGCCAGCTCGCCGACCTCGTCGCGGGAGGTGGCGCGCACCCGACGCGTGTAGTCGCCGCGGGCCATCGCGCCGGCGGCCGCCGTCATGTCCCGCAACGGCGAGGTCATGCCGTGCGCGAGCACCTGCGAGGTGAGCAGGGCGACGGCGATGGCGGTGGCCGAGGTGATCGGCGGCGGCCAGCCGATGCCGTACGAGAAGTAGGCGAGCCCGGCCGCCCCGGAGGCGACCAGCAGCACACCCAGCTTCAGCTTGATCGAGCGCACCGGGTCCAGCGGTCGGGGCAGCAGCTCCAGCACCCGGTCCAGCCGGGTGAGCACTGTCGTCGTCATGACGGCAGCTCCAGGGCGTAGCCGACCCCGTGCACAGTGCGGATGAGGTCGGCACCCAGCTTGCGGCGCAGAGCCTTGATGTGGCTGTCCACCGTGCGGGTGCCGCTCCCGTCGCCCCATCCCCAGACGTCGGCGAGCAGCCGTTCCCGGGGGAGCACCGTGCGGGGTCGACCCGCGAGGTGGACCAGCAGGTCGAACTCGGTCGGGGTGAGGTGCACGTCCGCCCCGGCCCGGCGGACCCGTCGCTCCGCCTCGTTGATCTCGATGTCGCCGAGGCGGATGGCTGGCGGCGCGGGAGTGGCGGCGGCCCGCTCCATCCGACGCAGCAGGACGTGCACCCGGGCGGTGAGTTCCCGCATCGAGAACGGCTTGGTGAGGTAGTCGTCCGCGCCGACCGCCAGCCCCACGAGCAGGTCGGTCTCGTCGTCGCGGGCGGTGAGCATCAGCACCGGCACCGGCCGGTCGGCCTGGATCCGGCGGCACACCTCCAGGCCGTCGAAGCCCGGCAGCATCACGTCGAGGACGACGAGATCCGGCTGTGCGGCGTGGAACTGGGCGACCGCGCTGGGCCCGTCCGCCGCGATCTCCACTGTGAAACCCTCGGCCCGTAGTCGGGCGGCGATGGACTCGGCGATGGTCCGTTCGTCCTCGACCACCAGTACCCGGCGTGCGCTCATGGGTCCTGACTGTAGGGAGCGGCCGTGGAGATCAGTGGTTTGCGTTGTGAATAACCTGTGGAGAACCGGCCACGGCTGTGGATAACTCGGTGATCATGCCGGCTGGCGTGGGGGAACTCCGGAGGCTCGTTGTGGACAACCGACTCAGCGGGGCCGGTGGCACAGTGCCACCGGCCCCGCCGTGTCGATCCGTCAGCTGGTCGGTACGACCAGGTCCACGGACATGCTGCCGCTGGCCGGAACGGTGAACCTCTCCAACACGCGGGTGCCGTCCGGCTGCGTCACCAGGTAGCGACCGTCGACCTGGTGGTCCTCGCCGAGGTAGGCGTTGTAGGTGAAGAAGACCCGCTGCGGCCCCTTGAGTCGCATGGTGAACCGGCCGTCGGTGATCGAGCCGCTGCCCGCGATGTCGCCGGTGTCGACGCTGCGAGCAATGACCCACCCACCGGTGAACGGGGTGCCGTCGGGTGTGCGGAAGGTGCCCGTCAGCGCGACGCCCTGGTCGAGCTGGGCGTCCTGGGTGGCGGTCGTACCGGCGGTGACGGTCACCGGGGTGGCGCTGAAGCGGCTCGTCTTGTTGCCGGACCACTGGCTGGCATACGAGTAGCTGCTGAACACCAGGGGCCAGGCGTACGGACCGAGCCGCTCGATGGTGTAGACGCCGCGCTCGTCGGTGCTGGCGTCCTGGGCTCCGACCCCGGGGTGACCGGTGAGCACCGAGATGTCGACCGTGGTGAGCGGCTTGCCGTTCGTGTCGGTGACCGTGCCGGTGACCTTGCCGGCCCGATCCATCCTGACCTGGGGGCCGGTTGTCACCTGTCCCACGGTGGCGACGACGGAGACGGCCTGCCGTTCGTCGCCGGTCCCGCCGTCGGCGCCCACCCACTGGCGACCGTAGACATCCTCCTGAGGCACCGCGAAGAGCTTGTAGTCACCACCGATCAGCGGGCCCACCGTGATCCGGCCGTTGCGGTCGCTGCACTCGCCGTAGCCGTCCTTGAGCGCGGCCTGCTTGGGCAGGAACGCGTCCAGGCAGACGTCCCGCACTGGTGCGCCGGTCTGCCTGTCGACGATTGTGGAGGTGATGACCGCACCCGGTCGCATCTTCACGGTGAGCTTGGTGGTGCCGTTCGCCTCCACGCGCACGCGGGTCAGGTCGCGGGAGAAGTACAACTTGTCCGGCGCGTACAGGTAGAGGTCGTGGCGACCCTGGGGCAGGCCGGTGACGGTCACCGTGCCGCTGCCGTTGTTGCACCTCGCGTCGATGCAGAAGTTGGCGACGGGCGCGCCGGTCACCGAATCGACGGCAGAGATGGCGACAGACCCGGTGCCGACGAGGCTGTCCGCGATGGTTGTCTGCCGCCCGCCACGGACCTGGACCACGTTCGCGTCCTCGGCGGTCAGCTTGCCCTTGTAGTACTGCTGCCGCTCACCGGCGATCACGCCGACCTTGTACGAGCCCTGGAGCACCTGGACGCTGAACTCGCCCTCGGCGTCGGTCTCCGTCCACGCTCCGCCGTACATGTTCGCGGTGGTGATGTCGACCTGAGCGTTGGCGAGCGGCGCGCCGGTGGCGGTGGTGAACCGACCGGTGAGCCCGCCCACCGGCAGCACCGTTTCGTTCACCTCGGTCGTCGTGTCCACCTTCACCTCGAAGACGGTCGCGCCCACCTCGTCGAGCTGCCCCGGGACGTACTGGCTCTGGTAGGAGCCCTCGATCGGGTTGAAGCTCACCCGGTAGCGGCCTGGCAACGCGTAGATGGTGAACTGGCCGTCCCCGTCGGTGCGACCACCGGCCCAGCTGTAGGTGTCGACCTCATTGGCATTGATGCTCAGGTCGGGCACCGGGTCGCCGGCGCTGTCGACGATCCGGCCGGTGATAGCGCCGGTGGCGAAGAGTTCCTCGTCGACGGTGGTGGTGGCTCCGGCGGAGACGGTCACCGGGTCGGCGTCCGACAACTGCGTCTTCTGGTGGTGGTACTGCTCGGGTCGGGGCCACGGGACGAAACCTACGGTGTACGAGCCGGCAGCCAAGTCCGCGATGCTGTAGTTGCCGTCGGCGTCGGTGGTGGTGGAGCCGACGCTCTCGTAGTCGCCCGCGGGATATACCTGCACGAAGACGTCGCCGGCGGCGGTGCCGGAGCTGAGGGTCACTCGTCCGTTGACCGCGCCTGTCTCCGCGGCCTGGGCCGGGGTGGCGCCGGGCAGCACAAGTGCTGCCACGACGGCACCGGCCAGCAAAGTGCGGCGGGCTCGGAATAATTGCATTGATGTCCCAATGTGAAGGCGGGTGGGGCGGCCTGAGCAGGCTCCGCCCGCACCGGCCCGGCGCCCCGTACGGATCGGCACCCGGAGAATAGGTCACCGGCTATGGCTGTGGAACTGCCCGGGTGGTCGGACCTCCGATGTGGACCGTTTGTGTTACTCCAGGCCGATGCGCTCCGGCCGGGCCGAGGCGGAGCCGAGCCAGGTGTGCGGGTTGCCGTACCAGCACCAGCCCAGCTTGGGTGCGCCCTGGCTGATCCACAGCGCCGGCACCCGCTTGTCGCCGCACCGGGAGCCGACCAGCGAGAAGCACCGGTTGCTGGCCAGCGCGGCCGGGTGCAGCGTGATGAAGGCGAGCCCCTCGTCGATGCTCAGCGGCAACCGGCCCTGAGTGGTGATCCCCTCCATGGCCGTGGCGGGTGCCAGATTGCGGTACTCCTCGCCGCGGTCGACGTCGAAGAGCAGGTACGCCGGACCGGCCGGCACCTCCAGTTCCTTGATCGGGTCGAAGCGGGGCAGGTCGTCCTCGGCGTAGTTCCGGTCGACGACGCCGGGCTTGCTCTTGCCGGCCAGGGTGGCCAGCTCCACCCGTTCCGGCACACCGATCAGGTCACGGGTGGTGACCAGCAGGAACGGCACCCGGGCGTCGGTGGGGGCGGGCAGCCCGGCGGTGCCCTCGACCGCCCTGGCCCGCAGTGGCGCGACCAGGTCGCGGAAAGTGCTCTCGGTCATCCCGGCGAGGGCGGGGTAGCCGAGCTGCACCAGTCGGTCGAGTTGGCTGTCGAACTCGGATTCGGCGTCGAACGGTGTCTCGGTCACGGCAGGGCCTCCCGGAAGTCGTACGGACTAGCGTACAACGTACGGTAGGGCTGCATCCATTCCCAGCTCAGCGATTCCAATCCTGCTTCGCGGCCCTGACCAGCTTGTCCTTCAGCTCCCGGGTGTGCCGCCGGCTCACCGGCAGCTCGGTCGAGTCGATCACCACCACGTAGCCGGAGTTGACCAGCCGCAACTCCGCGATCAACTTCAACTGCACGAGGTACGACCGGTGCACCCTGACGAAACCGGCATCGGCCCAGCGCTCCGCCAGCGTGGCCAGCGAGACCCGAACCAGGTGCGACCCCTCCGCGGTGTGCAACCGGGCGTAGTCGCCCTGCGCCTCCACCCAACGCACCGCCGAACGGGGCAGCATCCGGGTGGTGCCGGCCAACTCGATGGGGATGGTCGGGTCCTCCTCCGCGCGGGCCAGCGCCGCCGGGTGCGACGGCACCACCCGCGAGCCGATCACCCGGCGCAGCGACTCGGCCAGACGATCGGCGCGCACCGGCTTCCGTACGTAGTCGGTGGCGCCCAGATCGAAGGCGTCCACCGCGCCGTCGTCGTACGCGGTGACGAACACGATCGCCGGTGGCCGGGCGAAGCGGCGCAACACCCGGGCCAGCTCCATGCCGTCCAGACCGGGCATTCGGATGTCCAGGAAGACCACGTCCACGTCGCCGTCGCGCAGCAGCCGCAGGGCCTCGGTGGCGTCGCCGGCCGTGTGCAGCCGGGCCACCCGGGGGTCGGCCCGCAGGTGGTACGCCAGCTCGTCGAGCGCGGGCGGCTCGTCGTCCACCGCGAGGACGCGCAGGAAACCGGACGCGTTCACCGCACCCGTCCCGGTCCGCTCGCTCACGAGCCTGCCCGCACGCCGGGGTGGAACTTCGGCACCCGCATGCTCACCTTCGTGCCCGAGCCCAACCCGGTCTCCACGACCAGGCCGAACCGGTCCCCGAAGACCGAGCGCAACCGCTCGTCGACGTTGGAGAGGCCGACGTGCTGGCCCGTGTCGTCGCCCGGGTCGCCGGTGCCGCGGGCCAGCTCGGCGATGCCGGCGGTCAGCGTCGTCGGATCCATTCCCACTCCGTCGTCCTCCACCGTGATGTGGCATTCGGCTCCCGCGTCCCGGGCCTCGATGCTCACCATGCCCGTGCCCGGCTTGCGGGACAACCCGTGGCGAACCGCGTTCTCCACGAGCGGTTGGAGGCAGAGGAACGGCAGCGTCACCGGCAGCACCTCCGGGGCGATCTGCAACCGCACCTGCAACCGGTCGCCGAACCGGGCTCGCTCGATGGTCAGGTAGCGGTCGATCGACCGCAGCTCCTCGGCCAGCGTGGTGAACTCCCCGTGCGCCCGGAACGAGTAGCGGGTGAACTCCGCGAACTCCAGGATCAGCTCCCGGGCCCGCTCCGGGTCGGTGCGGACGAACGAGCCGATCGCGGTCAGCGCGTTGTAGATGAAGTGCGGGCTGATCTGCGCCCGCAACGCACGGATCTCGGCGCGGGCCAGCCGCTCCCGCGACGAGTCCAGCTCGGCCAGGGCGAGCTGGTTGCCAGCCCAGTGCGCCGTCTCCAGGGTGGCCTGCACCAACCCCGGAGGCGGCGGGCTGTCGGCGACCGCCACCAGCGCGCCCACCACCCGGCCGTCCGCCGCCAACAACGGCGCGACCACCGCCCCGCGGACCGGGCAGTCGACCCGGTCGCAGTGCAGTTCCTGCTCACCCAGCACCGTCGAGCGGCCGCTGTCCACCGTCCCCTGGGCCGCCGCGAGCAGTTGATCTCCGTGGTGCGTGCCGCGCCCGTCGAGGGCCAGCAGCCGGTCGGCGTCGGTGAGCGCCAGCCCGACCGCGCCCACCAGCGCCCGCAGATGCCGTACGGCCTTCGCCGCGCCCGCCTCGCTCAACCCCGCTCGCAGCGGTTCGGCGGCCAGCCCGGCGGTGTGCAGCACCTCGTAGGTGGCCCGCTGGGTGGCCGTCGCGATGCCACGGCGGGCCCGCAACCGCAGCACCGCCAGCAGGGCTGCGGTCAGCGCGGTGACGAGTGAGACGACGCCGACCACGGCGGAGAGGTTGGCAGCCACGCAGCGATCCTCGCCCCTACGAGCCGAAGCGCCAACCCTCTAGTACGCGCCCTTGCGGGCGAGAACCACCCCGACGGTCCGCCACAGGATGCTCAGGTCGTACGCGAGCGACCAGTTGTCGACGTAGTAGAGGTCCAGTCGGACCGACTCGTCCCAGGACAGGTCGGAGCGGCCAGAGACCTGCCACAGCCCGGTCATGCCGGGGCGGACCAGCAGTCGGCGCCGCACGTCACCGAGGAAGTCACCGTCGTCGGCCGGTAGCGGCCGGGGCCCGACCAGCGACATCTCGCCCCACAGCACGTTGATCAGCTGCGGTAGCTCGTCCAGCGACGTGGCCCGCAGGAAGCGACCGACCGGGAAGACCCGAGGGTCCTCCTTCATTTTGAACAGCATGCCGTCGGTCTCGTTCCGATCGACCAGGCTGGCCAGCCGGTCCTCGGCGTTGACGTACATGGTCCGGAACTTCCACACCCGGAACGTGCGCCCCTCGTGCCCCACCCGGGGCTGGCGGAAGAAGACCGACCCTGGGTCGGAGATCCGGATCGCCACGCCGATGGCCAGGAAGAGCGGGACCAGCAGCAGCAGGCCGAGACCGGCAGCGACCCGGTCCATCAGGTTCTTGGCCAGCAGCGCCGGCCCGGAGAGGGTCGGCTCCTCGACGTGCAGCAGCGGCAGACCCTCGATCGGCCGGATGTGCACCCGAGGGCCGGCGATGTCGGTGAGCTGCGGGGCGACCACCAGGTCGACGCCGGAGCCTTCCAACTGCCAGGCCAGCCGGCGCAACTCGCCCGGCTCGGCGCTCGCCGACCCGCAGACGGCGATCGTGTCCCCGCCGACCTCACGGACCAGGGCCAGGACGTCGCGTCCGGCGTACACCGGAACCGGGGTCGGCATGCCTCTGGCCGCCGCGTACCCGTCGGTGATGTGGATGGCGACGGGCATCAGCCCGGCGGCCGGGCTGCGGGTGACCGCCGCGTAGACCTCCAGGCACTCGGGCAGGGTGCCGACAAGCACCATCCGGTGAGCAGCCTGGCCGGCCCGCCGCCGGATGTAGTGCAGCGCCCAGCGGGCCACGAAACGGCCCCACAGGATCAACAGCAGCGCGCCGAGCAGGGCCGTGCCGACCGTCCAGCGGGACAACTCGGTCTTGGTGGCGAACGCGAGGAACGAGACGCTCGCGGCGACCGTCACCCCGGCCCGGATGACCCGCTTGAACTCGTCCGGGCCGAGCCCCAGATAGCGCCTGTCGTAGGCCCGGTTGCTCCAGAGGATGACCACCCAGCCGAGCGGGAGCAGCAGGTAGGAGACGGTGTGGAACCACGTCGGGTCCTGCTGGGTGCCGGAGAACCCGGAGGCGGCCTGGTCGAACAGCTGGATCGCGATCCAACTGGCGAACGCCGCCGCGCCGAAGTCGAGAAGCAGCAGGATCGCGATGTAGGGGCGGTGCCAGCGGGAGACACGGCGTCGCGCCCTCGTCCAAGCCGACCGAGGGACGCCGTTGTGGGACGGCGGCGTCGGCGGCTGGATCTCGAAGCTGTCGACGTGCCGCACGAGTCTGCTCCGGCCTTCGTTGGTTACCGGGCGCTGGAGGCTTGCCGTCACCTCACCCATGTCCTCCCGCATGACACGGGCCGCTCACTCGGCGTGAAGGCCCGGGTCGCCCACCGTCCCAGTCTCCCACGCGGCCTCCGACCGGTCGTCGCCCCGAAGGAGATTGGCGACCGCCGGTGCTGGCGGGATCTGGCCGGCTCCGCACCATTTCAGAAGCCGGGGACCGGGCCACTATACCGATGGATGCGCGCGTGGCGAGAAGGGCGGACCGGAGCTTCCGCTCACTGAGGGCGATTCCGCTCCGTAGTCCTGAAGTGCAATTACTCACCGTACGAGGCGAGACAACCGACGGTCAGCGAGTGGCTTGCCGCCGGTCTGACAGGTGGGGCAGTACTGGAGGCTGGAGTCGGCGAACGACACCTCGCGCACGGTGTCCCCACAGACCGGGCAGGGCAGCCCGGTGCGGGCGTGCACCTTCAGCCCGGAGCGCTTCTCGCCCTTGAGCTCCGCGGCCCTCTGACCGAGGGACCGCTCTACCGCGTCGCCGAGGACCTGTCGGGTGGCGGCGTGCAGTGTGGCGATCTGGGCGTCGGTGAGCCGATCGGTGATCGCGAACGGGGACAGCTTCGCGGCGTGCAGGATCTCGTCGGAGTACGCGTTGCCCACCCCGGACAGCACCGACTGGTCGGTCAGCACCCCCTTGACCTGCCCCCGCCTGCTCCGCAGCCGCTCGGCGAAGAGAGGCAGATCCGCGGCGAGCGCGTCCGGGCCCAGCTTGGCCACCCCTGGGACCGTCGCGAGGTCGGTGACCAGATACGCGGCCAGCTTCTTCTGGGTGCCGGCCTCGGTGAGGTCGAAGCCGGAACCGTCGTCCAGGCGTACCCGCACCGCGATCGGGCCCTTGCCCGGACGCAGCGGGGTGGTGGCGGGGAACGCCTCCCGGTAGTGCAGCCAGCCTGCTCGCGCCAAATGCACCACCAGGTGCAGGCCGCCCTCGAAGAGGACGTCGAGGAACTTTCCGTGCCGACTGGCGTCGACCACCGCCCGGCCGGCGACCTCGGTCGGTGCCGGCTCGTACGTCTTCAGGGCGCTGATCGCGGCGATCTCCAGCCGATCGACGCGCCGCCCCACCGCGCGCTGACGCAGGTAACCCGCGAGCGCCTCAACCTCCGGTAGTTCGGGCACGACACAACGGTAGCCTTCTTTCCCGTGAGCGTGAGGAATGAGCTTGCGAGTCCCGCAATCGCGAACGAGAGGCAAGCTCCGTGAGAATCGTGGTGGCACACAACCGGTACCGGGAAGCCCAGCCTTCCGGTGAGAACACGATCGTCGACTCGGAGATCGCGCAGCTCACCGCCGCCGGCGTGGAGGTGCTGCCCTTCATTCGCAGCTCGGACGAGATCCCGTCGATGTCGAAGGCGGCGAAGGCGCTGCTGCCGATCTCGCCGATCTGGGCGCCGCGCGCCCAACACGACCTGAGCCGGCTGCTCACCGAGCACCGACCGGACGTTCTGCACCTGCACAACCCGTACCCCCTGATCTCGCCGTGGGTGGTGCGGACCGCGCACCGGCACGGCGTGCCGGTGGTGCAGACGGTGCACAACTACCGGCAGGTCTGCTCGTCGGGGATCTACTTCCGCGACGGCGTGATCTGTCAGGACTGCAAGGGTCGGGCGTTGGGTGTGCCGGCGATCAAGCACCGCTGCTACCGCGACTCGGCCGTGCAGAGCGCGCTGATGGCGACCACCCTGGCCGTGCACCGGGGCACCTGGCGCTCGGTGGACCGGTACATCGCGCTCACCTCGGCGATCGCCGATCACCTCCGCGACTACGGCATTTCGGACGAACGCATCGTGGTGAAGCCGAACTCCGTCCCCGACCCGGGTCGGCCGGCGCCGCTGGGTGACGGGTTCCTCTACATGGCCCGGCTCTCCCCAGAGAAGGGCGTCGACCTGCTGCTGGACGCCTGGCGTCGGCACCCGGTGGGTTCGTTGGGCACGCTGCGGGTGGCCGGTGACGGCGAGCTGCGCCCGCTCGTGGAGGCAGCCGCCGCCGAGCGACCCGACGTGGTCTACCTCGGTCAGCTCGACCGGGCCGGCGTGCAGGCGGCGGTCGAGGCGAGCGCTGTGGTGATCGCCGCCGCGATGTGGCACGACGTGCTGCCCACCGTGATCATCGAGGCGTTGGCGAACGGCCGGCCGGTGCTCGGTACGGCGTTGGGCGGTATTCCGTACCTGGTCGGGGCCGACGCCCCGCACGAGCCCGCCGGCACCGGGCCCGCCGAGAACGCCTCCGCAGTCGCCGGTCATGCCCCGCCACCGGCGGGTCCGCCGGCGGTGCCGGCCGGCCTGGTCACCGGCAGCGCCGGCTGGGTGGTCCCGCCGGAAGCGGCCGCGTTGTCCGCCGCGCTCCCGGTCGCGCGGGCCGGTGCCGCCGCGCTCTCCGCGTCGGCACGGCTGCGGTACGAGCAGACGTTCCACCCCGACGTGGTCATCAAGCGACACCTGGACATCTACGCGAGCCTGACCCGCCCTCACTGACCCCTGGTCGGGTCGGCCAGGGAGCGTTGTTGGCGGAGTTGTTCGAGGAGGGCGGTGTCGGCTTCGAGGTCGGGGTGCTCGACCTGCCGGTCGAGGTCGACGACGTGTTCGAGTTCCCGGATCGCCTGGTCCAGGTCACCATCTGCTTGGTGGATCATCGCGATGTTGTAGCGGGTGGTGGCTTCGCCGGTTCGGTCGCCGACTTTCCGCAGGATGGGCAGGGCCTGGTGGTAGTGGTCGAGGGCCCGCTGTCGATCCCCCAACCCGTCGTACGCGTGGCCGATGTTGTTGAGGGTGGTGGCTTCGCCGGCTCGGTCGCCGACTTCCCGCTGGATGGGCAGGGCCTGGTGGTAGTGGTCGAGGGCCCGCTGCTGATCCCCTGACCTGTTGTACGCGCCGCCGATGTTGTTGAGGGTGACGGCTTCGCCGGTTCGGTCACCGACCTCCCGCCGGATGGGCAGGGCTTGGTGGTAGTGGTCGAGGGCCCGCTGTCGATCCCCCAACCCGTCGTACGCGTGGCCGATGTTGTTGAGGGTGGTGGCTTCGCCGGTTCGGTCGCCGACTTCCCGCTGGATGGGCAGGGCCTGGTGGTAGTGGTCGAGGGCCCGCTGTCGATCCCCTGACCTGTTGTACGCGCCGCCGATGTTGTTCAGGGTGACGGCTTCGCCGGCTCGGTCACCGACCTCCCGCCGGATGGGCAGGGCCTGGTGGAAGTGATCCAGAGCCCGCTGCCGATCCCCCAACCCGTGATACGCGTGGCCAATGTTGTTCAGGGTGACGGCCTCGCCGGTTCGGTCACCGACCTCCCGCTCGATGGGCAGGGCCTGGTGGTAGTGGTCGAGGGCCCGCTGCCGATCCCCCAACTTGGCGTACACGTGGCCGATGTTGTTGAGGGTCGCGGCTTCGCCGGCCAGGTCACCGACCTGCCGCCGGATGGGCAGGGCCTGGTGGTAGTGGTCGAGGGCCCGCTGCCGATCCCCCAACCCGTCGTACACGAGGCCGATGTTGTTGAGGGTGGCTGCTTCGCTGCCCCGGTCGCCGTCCTGCTGGCACATGGTCAGGGCCTGCTGAAAGTCCTCCAGTGCCGGCCGGGGCCGACCGGTCGCCAACTGCGCCCAGCCACGTTGGTAGAGGGCGCGGGCATCCGGGCCGAGGGTCAGGGTCGCGGTGGCCACGGCCTCGACCGCCGCGAATCGCGAGGTACGCAACCACACCCAACACACCCGGACACCGGCATCGCGGGCGATCACCGGCTGCCGACCGGCGACGGCAAGCCGATGCACCTCGACCCAGCGGGCGAGGTTCCTCGGGTCAGCGGCCATCGGAACCGGCGGGGTCGAGGACCCAGAGTTGATAGAGGGACTGGGCGGCGGCGCCGCATGCCTCGATGTACTCGTCGTCGGTGATCAAAGGGCGAACGAGGGGGTGCAGGACGTTGGAGACGTAGTAGCGGGGCTGGCGGGTTTCGGGGTCGATGCCCTCTTCGAGCAGGCCGAGTTGGACGGCCCGCTGGAGGTGCCGATCGGCGTCGGCGTGTTGGTGCATCGCGTGGACGGTGGCGGCGGGTACGGGTAGTTCGACGACGTTGATCCTGGCGAGCATGCGGCGGAGTTCGAGGGGCTGGGAGTCGAGCAGGTTGTCGGCCAGCACCGTCTCGCGGCGGAACCTGTCGGTCTCGTTCTCGATGGCGGTGAGCAGGCCATCGATGTCGAGGGCAAGATCGTCGACGATCCGGTTGAGCCAGTCGAGCAGGCGGGGATTGCCCGCTGCGGCCTCGATCGCCCGGTCCCGGATGGCCGGGTCGATGGTGGATTCGGGGCGCAGGTTGGTCAGAATGGCGATCTTCTTGGTCTGCTCGACGGGGCTGAGGGTCTCCAGAGCCTCGACGGCGACGCTGGTGCCGGCCGGGGTGGGGAAGCGGTAGCGGCTGGTGATGATCACGCGGCTCGGGCTGCCGGTGTCGCGGATAGCGGTGAGCAGGGCGGGCAGGATCTCGGCCATCGCCGGGGAGAGCACCCGGCTGCCGTCGTCACGGGTGTCGAGGTTGCCGGTTTCGAAGTCGTCGAACACGAACAGGCAGGGTGTCCCGCCGAGTGGCCCGTCGGCGTCGAGCAGGTGCCGCAGCCGGGTCAGAAGGGGAACCTGTTCGTTGTCGAGGAGTGTGCCGGCCTCAATGGTCTGGTCGACGCTGTCGAAGCGAATCTTGCTGGTAACTTCGCGGAACTTGATGGCGTCGACCCGGCCGTACCAGACGACATGTTGATGGTTGGGCATGCGTTCCAGGAGCCGGGAGGCGAGGCTGCTCTTGCCGAGCCCACCCATGCCGGCCAGCAGCAGGCCCTGCGCCGCGCCGGAGGTGTCGGCGGGTTGCCGGAGGGCGCGCAGGCAGCGCTGGATGATCCGTCGTCGGCCGACGAACTCGGCGCGGGAGGCGACCCGGGACAGTTGGGTCTGCGGGTCCAGGAACTGCTGGTCGGCGGCGCGTACCTGCGACCGTTTGCGGCCTTTGGTGTTCAACGGTGTGACCAGGGGCGTCAGTGGGGACCGGTCGGCGTAGACCCGGAGCAGATGCCAGTAGCTGCTCTTCCTGTCGTGGAATAGGTGACGGCGGGCCTCGATGACGGCCCCGTCCAACGATTGGCCGTCGGCCAGGGCCTGGTAGAGCGCGGCGGCGAAATCGGTGGCGGAGACGTCCCCGACCGGCAGCGCCCAGCCCAGCACCACAGGGGCACCAGCATCGACCAGGCTCTCACTCATCGACGGGAACACCCCACCGTCGGGGGCGTCAGCGGTCAGGCAACCGGAGACGAACACCAGCCTCGGCCAGTGCCCCTGCATCGCCTCGACGATCTGGTCGGCCGTCGCACTCGCGGGCGCACCGAACTCGTCCTCCACCACGAAGACCGGCTTTCCGCCGTCGGTGGTGGCGTGCCCGCTCAGATGCAGCACGTCGAAGTGGCGGGGCCCATAGTCGCGGCTGAGGAATCGGAGCCCCTTCAGGGTGCCGCTCTCCTCGACCACCAGATCGGTGCCGGTCCGTCGCGTCGCGGCCAGGATCGCGGCCTCCTCGGCCTCGAAGTTGAGCACCGGCTCGACGCCTTCGGGCGAAGCTGCCATGAACAACACCCGCAACGGCCGGTTGCCCGGCGTGACCGGGCCGGTCAGCGCCGCGTGGGTGCCGACCGCACGGACCGGCAGCAGCGGCGCCCGCCCGGCCACGGTCAGGAACGCGCCCTCCCGCGCGAGCAGTTCCCAGGGCAGGTGCCGCAGCCGCTGCTCGGCGGTGACCCGCAACACCGCCCCGGCGGGACGGGCCAGGATCGGGGTCAGCCACCGCTGGTCGCCGTCGAGGAACTCCGCCAGCCGCGCCCCCAGCTCAGCCAGCCGGACCGCGCCGTACACCTTCTGTGCGGTGGCGTCGGGGCTGTAGTCACGCCGAACCAGCGCGACCAGCTCATCGACCGCGGCCCGGTCCAGGCGGCGGGTCCGGGGCGGCTCGCCGTCGGCGGACAGCCGCAGCTCGTAGTAGTTCGAGGTCTGCGCGAAGACCTCCAATTCGAAGGTGCCCATCTGCCCATCCCGTCGTGGCGGTCAGTTCAGTGCGGCCCGGTGTCGTCCGTCCGCATGGCGATCTCCAGCCGCGCCTGGCTGCCCTCGGCCAGCTCGATCCGGGTGCCGTCCGGCAGCAGCACGGTCACCGCAGCACCGTCCCGGCGGCGGGCACTCCACCACTCGGTGATCGTCTTGGCCACCTCGACCCCGGAGAACACCAGCCCGATCACCGCGATCACCATCTCGGCCGACCGCCTCACCTGTACCGGCGACACGCTGTCGTCCGGCCCCACGGCCCCGATCAGCGCGGCCCGCAGCTCCGCCGCCCAACTCGCGGCTTGCGCCCCGGACACCTCCACCGTGGCGTTTCCCATCGCCGCACCCCTCCCCCTGATGCGCCTGGTCAAGCCGGCCCAGGAGCGCCGATCTCTGGCCCATGCCAGGCGATCAACGGGTGGACCTTGGCGGCTACTGTACGTTTCATTCGCGTCCCGGGACCGCTTGGTGAGTCCGACCCAGGTGACGGGTTTCCGACTCGCTGACCGCATCCCGGCCATCGTGGGAAGAACAATGACGGCCCATGCCACCGCTGCACGCCGGGTCCGACCCTCGGCAACCGCCGCGTGGGCAACCGGGAGTAGCGGGAGGAGCGAGGTGAATCGGGAAACGTCGAGACCACGCCCCGTCGCCACCGCTGCGGCGACCACCGTCACCCGACACGTGGAGGTGCATCGGCTTGCTGTCGCCGGTCGGCAGCCGCTGATCGCCCGGGGTGTTGGTGACCGGGTGTGTCGGGTGTGGCTGGATACCTCGCGGTTCGCCGCGGTCGAGGCCATGGCCACCGCGACTCTGACCCTCGGCCCGGACGCTGGCGCCCTCTATCAGCGTGGCTGGGCGCGGTCGTCGACCGGTCGGCCCTGGCCGGCGCTGGACGACTACCAGCAGGCCCTGACCTTGTACCAGCAGGCCGGCAACCGGGCCGGCGAAGCCGCCACCCTCAACAACATCGGCCACGTGTACGACCGGTTGGGGGATCGGCAGCGGGCCCTGGATCACTTCCACCGGGCCCTGCCCATCCTGAGGGAGGTCGGTGACCGGGCTGGCGAAGCCGGCACCCTCAACAACATCGGCCACGTGTACGCCGGTTTGGGGGATCGGCAGCGGGCCATCGACCATTACCACCAGGCCCTCTCCATCGGGAGGGAGGTCGGTGACCGGGCTGGCGAAGCCACCACCCTCAACAACATCGGCGGCGTGTACAACCGGTTGGGGGATCGGCGGCGGGCCCTGGGTTACTACCACCAGGCCCTGCCCATCCGGCGGGAGGTCGGTGACCGGGCTGGCGAAGCCACCAGCCTCAACAACATCGGCCACGTCTACGACGCATTGGGGGATCGGCGGCGGGCCCTGGGTTACTACCACCAGGCCCTGCCCATCCGGCGGGAGGTCGGTGACCGGGCCGGCGAAGCCGTCACCCGGTACAACATCGCGATGGTCCACCAGGCGGCCGGTGACCTCGACCAGGCGATCCGGGAACTTGAACACGTCGTTGACCTCGACCGGCAGGTCGACCACCCCGACCTCGAAGCCGACACCGCCGTCCTCGAACAACTCCGCCAACAACGCGCGGAACACCGCGGTTCTGAACCGCCTGCGGGACCGTGAGGGCAGCGCTGCCGACGACGAAATGTCCTGACGCCAACGGGTGGCGTTCCGTCGACGCGCCCTGCCCTGATCGGCATGATCGCGCTCGATCCTGGTTGTAGTGGCCTCGAAGCAAACCGGTTAGCCCTATTTCCTGGATCGAGCGCGATCTTGCGGTGGCGCGGCGTGCCGACGGCGCGATCCTGGGGGGTGGGCGGCGCGGCGCGTGGGCGGGCTCAGCGCAGCGAGGCTCGGGCGGAGAAGGCGATGCTCGCCAGTAGGAAGCCGCCGTTGACGATCGTGAAGGCGACCATCACCCAGAGGACCAGAGCGGGGGCCACCGCGAGCACGACGGCGGCCACGAAGACCACAGCGCCGTAGTCGCGGACCAGCTTCACCAGGCGCACCGGCAGCGAGGTCGAGGTGACCATGCTGGCCGCGTTCGGGCCGGCCTGCATCACCGACGTCACCAGGTTGACCATCCAGGTGCCCGCGAAGGTCGCCACCAGCCAGGTCGGCGTGCCCGGCTCCTGGGCCACGGCGGTGGCGGCCAGGGCCGCCACCAGGGCGATCTGCGCGGCCACGTCGCAGAGCACGTCGACACGCGCACCGGCCGCGCTGCCCTGGCCGGTCACCCGGGCCAGCTGCCCGTCCGCGCAGTCCAGGGAGTACGCCACCTGCCAGCCGACCAGGGCGAGCAGGCCGACCACCCAGGCCGGTACGTCCCCGGCGGCGACCGGGCCGGCGAGCGCCACCACGGTGACCGAGGTGGCCAGCCCGAGCACCAGGTTGGTGATTGTCAACGCTGTCGGTCGCAGCCCGAGCCGCTGGGCGACGAGCGCGAAGACGGCCCCCAGCCACTGGCTGATCGACTCGCTGAACAGGCCGCCGCCCCGGTTCACCCGGTGGAAGTCGGCGACGGTGGGACGGGGGTCAGCCAAGCTGGTCGCGGATTGCACCGGCGTAGTCTGCCAGCCGCTCCCGGGTCTCGGTAGGCGACAGGGCCAGGTGTTCGAGGATGGTGTAGCGGTCCGGCCGGGTACGCGGCGCGAACTGCACCGCCTCGATGAACTGGTCGTCGGTGAGCGCCACCTCGGCGGGGAGCCGGGGCAGGCCGTGCCGGGCGAGGCAGGCCGACATCTCCCGGAAGCGGCGGAGATCTCCGCGCAGCCAGGTGCAGAACAGCGCACCCAGCCCGGCCAGCTCGCCGTGCGAGGCGGTCCCCGGAAAGAGCGAGTCGACAGCGTGCATGATCTCGTGGCAGCCGCCGCTGCACGGACGGCTGGTGCCGTCGACAGCCATCGCCAGACCGCTGGAGATCAACGCCTCGGCGAGGACGATCACGAAGGCGTCGTCGCTCATGTCGCCGGGGTGGTTGAGCACCGCTTCGGCGCCCGCCCGCGAGAGCGACGCGGCCAGCCCGTCGACTGGCTCACCGCGTACCTGTCGGGACAGCTCCCAGTCGGCCAGCGCGCTGATGTTGCTGATCACGTCGCCGATGCCGGCCCGGTTGTGCCGGTCCGGGCCGCTCTCCACGAAGTCCAGGTCGACGATCACCCCGATCGGGATGTGGACGCCGTAGGAGCCCTTGATCCCGTCGGTGATCAGGCTGGCCACCGGAGAGGCGATCCCGTCGTTGGCGAGGCTTGTCGCCACCGACACCATCGGCAGCCCTCGGCGGGTCGCCGCGTACTTGGCCACGTCGATGGTCTTGCCGCCGCCGATGCCGACCACCGCGTCGTAGGACCGGGCGCGGAGTTTGCCGCCCAGGTCGTCGGCGGCGTCCAGCGTCCCGCCGGAGACGGTGAACACGTCCGCCGAGCGCAGCGACGGTCGGATCAGCTCCGCGATCTGGGCACCCTGACCCGGGCCGACCACCACCGCGACGTCGCCCCCGGAGGAGATCCGCCCGTCGGCCAGGATCGCGCCCAGGTCGGCGACCGCCCCGCGTCGCACGTCGATGTGCAGTGGGGTGAGGACGCTCCGAGCTAGTAGAGGCACGCGATCTCCCGCGCGCGGGCCAGGTCGGCGTGGTTGTCGACCTCGACCCAGGGGACGTCACCGATCGGCGCCGCCCGCACCTCCCCGCCCCGGTCGGAGAACTCCTGGTAGCCGTCCTCGTAGTAGAGGTTCGGGTCCCGTCGCCAGGTCGCCTCCAGCGCGTCGGCGAGGGCGTCGGCGACCTGCGGCTCGATCAGCGTCGCGCCGATGTACTCCCCGTACGCCTCGCCCGGGTCCATGATCTTGGTGATCCGGGTGAGCTGGCCGGCGGCGTCGAAGGTGGTCTTCATCTCCTCCTCGGCCAGCGGCTTGAGGGTGTCCACCGCCAGCAGGATGCCGGGGCCACGCTCGGCGAGCAGGGTCTTCTCCACGCTCACCGGGTGCACGGTGTCCCCGTTGACAAGCAGCACCCCGCGCGCGAAGTACTGCCGGGCGAGCCAGAGCGAGTAGGCGTTGTTCCACTCCTCGGCCTTGTCGTTGTGCACCAGGGTGAGCGTGACCCCGTACCGCTTCTCCAGGTCGGCCTGCCGCTCGCGGACCGCGTCCGCCGCGTAGCCGACGACGATCACGATGTCGGTGAGCCCGACCTCGGCGAGGTTGCCCAGCGCGATGTCCAGGATCGTCGTCTCGCCGTCCACCGGCACCAACGCCTTGGGCAGGGTGTCGGTGTACGGGCGCAGCCGTCGTCCCGCTCCGGCCGCGAGCACCATTCCGATCATCGCGACATCCTCCCTAGTCCTGCTCCCGTCACCGGTGGAGGATAGCGCCGGCCGGGTGCGCCGCTCCGGCCAACCGGGTCAGCCGGGCAATGCCGCCAGGTCGGCGAGCATGGTCAGGCGCTCCTCCGCGCTGAGTACGGCGTACGGGCCGGCGGCCCGCCGGTCGGTTTCCAGTTCGATGGCGAGTCGCTCGGGGCCGGCCGGCAGGGCGGCGATGCTCGACGCGGTGTGCCCGGCGGCGGTCCAGGCGGCGGCGTGCGCGTCGGCCCGGTGGTGTCGCAGCGTGCCGAGCCGGTTGAGCAGCAGTACGCCCGACGGGGTGCCGTCCGGCTCGTACGGGGGCGCCAGCGCGGCGAAGGCCGAGGCGGCCGGGTTCGCCTCCTCGTCGGCCAGCACCAGGGCGTACGACAGCAGTCGGCCGAGCATGGCCACCAGCCGCGCCACCCGGTCGTCGTGGCCGGCCCACAACTCCTCGGTGACCTCGGCGTGCACCTGGTACAGCTCGGCGAGGAAGGCGGCGCCCCGCTCGGTGGCGGACAGCGCGCCGTCCGGGCCGCGGTAGATCATTCCGTGGGCCACCTGCTTGTCCACCGTCCGCCGGCAGGCGACCGGGTCCTGGTAGCGGGTGATCGCCGCGAACCCGGGCCCGTCGACACTGCCTCCGGGTGCGGCCAGTCGGGTGCGCAGGTCGACCAGGAAGCCGGTGGCGGTGATTCCGCCGTAGCGCTGGGACAACTCGGCGCCACCACCGTCCCGGCCGGCCAGGATGCCGGCGCGGAAGGTCCGGTCCACTGCCGGTGCGAGCAGTCCGGCGATCCGGTGGGGCGCCAGCTCGACGGTGTTCACAGACCGATCGACCGCAGGACGGCGAAGCCCTCCTCCGCGATCCGCCGGATCAGCCCGTCGTTGACGTCGCGGTGCTCGTCGAGCACTGTCACCTCGTGCTCGGCCAGCCAGCGGTACTCGGTGTGCTTGCCGGCCTCGAGCATCGGGCGGTCGAGGTCACCGTCGACGCGGACCAGGAAGTCGTGCTCGGTCCGGGCCAGGCCGTCGTCGCCGACGTAGCTGTACTCGCCCACCTGACCCAGGACGTGGGAGAGGACCCAGCCGGTCTCCTCGGTGATCTCCCGGCGCAGTGCCTCGTCGATGTCCTCGCCCGGCTCCACGTGGCCACCGACGATGTCCCAACAGTTGGGAAACAGGCGTCGGTGTGGTGAGCGGCGCTGAAAGAAGATTCGGCCGTCATGGTCGACGATCAGCGCGCCGGCGCAGCGCAGGGGCTCGGTGGACACCATCCGACAGTAGCCAGGGTCCGCAGCTTGTGCGATGCCGCTCTTGTCCCGGAAACATCCACCGACCACCATGTCCGTACCGAATGCCACCGTCCCAAAGGGGTGATGTGTGATGCAGGTACGGGATGCGATGTCCAGCCAGGTCCTCGTCGTCGGTCCGGAGCACACGCTCCGCCAGGCGGCCCGGATGATGTCGGCCCGCGGTGTCGGGTCGGCGGTCGTGATCGACCCGGATTCCGAGGGCGTGGGGATCATGACCGAACGCGACGTGTTGAAGGCCATTGGCGCCGGCCTCGACTGCGACGTGGAACGCACCGGCGCCCACCTGACCTGGGACGTGGTCTACGCGGGGCCGGAGTGGACGGTGGCCGAGGCCGCCGCCGCGATGGCCCGGGGTGGATTTCGGCACCTGGTGGTGCTGGACGGCCGGGAGGTGGCCGGCGTGATCTCCGTGCGGGACATCATGCGGGTCTGGTCGGAGAGCCAGGCGGTCGCCACTACCTGACCGACTGTGGTGTGCGGGGCCGGATCGATGGGTAGACATCCCTTGCGGGCGCGGAGATGCCGTGGCCCGTGGGGGAGGTCCCGATGCGCGACGCGGAGCGGCTGGTCGAGCAGCAGTACGCGATGCTCCTGCGGCGGGACGTGGCCCGTTTGCCGGATCTCTACGCACCGGAGGCGTTCTACGCCATGCCGGGCGTGACGGTCCGTCCGATCGAGCTGCCGGCGCTGCTGCGCACCTGGACGGGCGCCTTTCCGGATCTGCGGGTCGACCCGATGGGCGCGGTCCGCACGGGCGGTGGGGCCGCTGTCGAGCTGCGGCTGACCGGCACCCACACCGGCACCCTGCATTCGCCGTACGGCACCGTCGCGCCCACCGGCCGGCTGGTGAGCTGGGAGGTGGCCGACGTGGTCCGGGCCCGCAAGGGTCTGATCACCGCTTGGCGCTCCTACTTCGACTGGAGTCAGCTCCTCGACGCGCTCGGCGTGCGGCTGGAGGGACTTTCCCGGGCCGCGCAGCACGACGCGCTCGCCCTTCCGGTCTGATCTGCCGCCGACCGGTGGAGTCGGGTCACCCGACCCGGTGGCTCAGGATGCGGACATCGCCGTGCCGACCGCGCGTCCCCCGCCGCCGCCCGTACGCTCAACATCCATGACCGCCGAGCAGTTGATCTCCTTTGCCCGTGGGGCTCCCTCGCTGGACATCGTCGATGTCGAGGGGCTCAAGGCCGCCGCCGTCCGCGCCTTCGACGCCGACCCCGCAGGGGTGACGGCGTACGGCACCTCCGTCGGGTACCTTCCGCTGCGAAAGTGGATCGCCGAGAAGCACGGGGTCGAGGCCGACCAGGTGCTGGTCACCAATGGGTCGCTCCAGGCCGACGCGTTCCTCTTCGACCACCTGGTCCGCCCCGGCGACGCGGTGGTGGTGGAGCGCCCGACGTACGACCGGACGTTGCTCAACCTCCAGCGGATGGGCAGTGAGCTGCACAGCATCGCCGTCCAACCGGATGGTCTGGACACTGCCGAGCTGCGCAAGCTGCTGGAGTCCGGGGTCCGCCCCCGGCTCGCGCACGTCATCCCGAACTACCAGAACCCGGCCGGCATGACGCTGTCCCTGGAGAAGCGCCGGGAGTTGCTCGACCTGGCCGCCGAGTACGAGTTCACGATCTTCGAGGACGACCCGTACGCCGACATCCGCTTCCGTGGCGAGGCGTTGCCATCGATGCTCTCGCTGGACACCCGCAACGTGGTGGTGCACGCGTCGAGCTTCACCAAGACGGTCTGCCCGGGTGTGCGGGTCGGTTACCTGGTCGGCCCGGCCGACCTGATCGCCTCCATCGCGAAGAACGCGACAAGCCTCTACATCTCTCCCGGGATGGTGTCCCAGGCGATCGTTCACCAGTTCTGCGTCTCCGGCGACATCGACCGCTCGATCGAGACGGTCCGGGCAGCGCTGGGCGAGCGGGCCCAGGTGCTCGCCGAGTCGTTGCGCCGGCACCTGCCGCAGGCGCGGTTCGTGGAGCCCGACGGCGGCTACTTCCTCTGGGTGGAGTTCCCGGAGGACGTGCTGGTCGACCGGCTCGCCCCGGCGGCGGCCGAGCGCGGGGTCGCCGTGGTCAAGGGCAGTGACTTCGTGCTGGACGGCGGGCGGCACGCTCTCCGACTGGCCTTCTCGGCGGTGACCGCCGACAAGATCGACGAGGGTGTTCGGCGGCTCGCCTCGGCCGTCGAGGCCGTCCGCAGCTGACGTAACTGTCGGGTTCCTGACAGAACGACGATGCCGGCCGTCCCGGGGCTCCCCTCCGGGCGGCCGGCTGGCCCACAATGCTGCGAGCGTCACCCCGCCAGCGGCGGAGTACACCGCCCGGCCTCCGGGCCGGCCCCGCCGGGTTGACGCGGCAGCACAACCTCCCGCCCCCACAGGTGCCGGGTGGGCCGTGTCGTTCCCCCGCACACCCCCCGATGCGGCCCGGCCCGCCCGGCGCCGCCCCCAGGCGACCGCCGTCACACCGGTCCTCGACCGCGATCGGCGTAGCCTGCAAGCCGCAGCTGAGCGCGGGAGGTGACGCGATGACGGATCGGACAGAGCGGGACCGGACGGCACCGTCGACCACCGGTCGGGTGCTACGACCTCGGGCGTGGCCCTCCCCGGTCCGGGCGATGACCCGGATCCTCAACGCCGACGGCTCGCCGCCCGTGCCGGCCCCGACGGGCACGGGCACCGGTCGCAGCGCTGTGGTCGACTGCGCGCTCTACGTCGACGGCAAGCGGCAGCCCGGCGACTGGACCTACGCGGCGGCGTTGGCCGCTGCCCGCCGTGAGGAGCACGGCTTCGTCTGGATCGGCCTGCACCAGCCGGAGCTGGCCGAGATGACCGCCATCGCGGAGACCTACGGCCTGCACGAGCTGGCCGTCGAGGACGCCGTCAAGGCCGAGCAGCGCCCCAAGCTGGAGCGGTTCGGCGACGTCGTCTTCCTGGTGCTGCGCACCGCTCGCTACTGCGAGCACACCGAGCTGACCGAGAACTCCGAGGTGGTGGAGACCGGGCAGGTGATGCTCTTCATCGGCCCGAACTTCGTGATCAGTGTCCGGCACGGGGATGCCTGCCGGCTCGCCCCGATCCGCGCCGACCTGGAGACCAAGCAGGAGTTGCTGCTGCACGGCCCGTGGGCGGTGGCGTACGGGGTGACGGACCGGGTGGTCGACCTCTATCTGGAGGTGGCCGACCAGATCGAGGACGACCTGGACATGCTGGAGGCCGAGGTCTTCGACCGCCACGGCCACGGGCGGATCCAGCGGATCTACCAGATGAAGCGGGAACTGGTGGAGTTCAAGCGGGCGGTGGTGCCGTTGCAACGGCCGCTGATGACGCTGACCTCCCAGGTCAACCGGGACGTGCCAAAGGAGATCCGCAAGTACTTCCGGGACGTACAGGACCACCTGAGCCGCACCGTGGAGCAGGTGAACTCCTACGACGACCTGCTGAACTCGATCCTCCAGGCGCGGCTGGCCCAGGTCACCGTCGACCAGAACAACGACATGCGCAAGATCGCTGCCTGGGCCGGTATCGCCGCGGTCTGGACCGCCATCGCCGGCATCTACGGGATGAACTTCGACAACATGCCCGAGCTGAAGATGACCTACGGCTATCCGGTGGTGTTGGCCCTCATGCTCGGCGTCTCGCTGGCCCTCTACCGCTGGTTCCGCCGCAACGGCTGGCTCTGATCTCGCGGTAGCGCCGCTCACACGGAAGCGCCGACGAGTGGGTCCACCCACTCGCCGGCGCCCGATGCGCTGCTGTTGACGTCAGCGGCGGCCGTTGGTGCGGGCCGTGTCCTTGCCCAGCGCCTTGGTGAGATCGTCGGTCGGACGACCGGAGACGTCGGTGGCGCCCTCGGCGACCGACGGGACCTTGTCGGTCGGGCGGACACCGGTCTGCTTGGCCGGGGCGGTGGTGCTGGCGCTGGAGCCGCCGGCCACCGCCGAGCTGCCCGCGCCTGTCATCGCCGCGCCGGACATGGCGGACCCGTCGGACCCGCGGGCGGCGGAGGGCGTACGTACCTCGATCGAGTCGACTTCGTCGCGCATCGGCTCCAGGGTGCTGCGGGTCGGGTCGTACTCGGCCCACTCCTGCTGCTCCCGGCGGCGACGCAGCGCGACCGCGCCGGCCACGCCGGCGATGGCACCCGCCGCCAACAGGCCGGTCATCATCGAGCCGCGACGACGCGGCTGCTTCTTCTTACCGGTGATCCGCATGGTCTTCGACTTGGCCTTCCTGGTCAGCGGCCCTGCCTGCGCGGCGCCGTCACGAGCAGCCGCCGCCAGCGGTGCCAGCGTGGTGAGAGTCGTCCCCCAGCCGGTCGACGCGCGGTCGCGTACCTTCGCGGCGGTCGGTGCGACGTAACCCCGGGCCACCTGGACCCGCGGGCCGACGGTCGCGCCGGCGCCCTTCGCGGCGTGGTTGGCTGCCAGCATCAGGTGGCTGATGCTCTGGTTCAGCTCGGCCTTTGCCAGCTGCCCCTGGGACTTACGCCGCCCGAATCCAAACACGGTCCTACCTCCTGGGAGTTGTTCCTTCGTCATCCTCCACCTTCGGATGCCTCCGCGATGCCAGATCGGGCACATGGGAGGATCCGCATGGAACTGACCAACGAGTGAGGAGTACCCGTGGCCGAGGCTATCTACGCCACCCTGCACACCAACGCTGGCCCGATCCGGCTGGAGCTCTTCCCCAACCACGCGCCGAAGACCGTCCGCAACTTCGTCGACCTGGCCGAGGGCAACCGTGAGTACACCGACCCGCGCACCGGTCAGCCGGGCAGTGGTCCGTACTACGACGGCACCATCTCGCACCGGGTGATCAGCGGTTTCATGGTCCAGATGGGCGACCCGACCGGCACCGGCCGGGGCGGACCGGGCTACAAGTTCGCCGACGAGTTCCACCCGGAGCTGCGGTTCGACCGTCCGTACCTGCTGGCGATGGCGAACGCCGGACCGGGCACCAACGGTTCGCAGTTCTTCATCACGGTGTCCCAGACGCCGCACCTCAACAACCGGCACACCATCTTCGGCCAGGTCGCCGACGAGCAGTCGGTGAAGATCGTGGATTCGATCGCGAGCACCCCGACCGGTCCGAGCGACCGTCCGCTCCAGGACGTCGTCATCGAGCGGGTCGAGATCGAGCGGTCCGCTTCCTGAGCGACCGGCGAGGTACCTTTGCTCGCATGATTGAGCGCTCCGGAGCACGGCCGGTGCCAGCAGACCGTGTGGTGTTGGACGGAGGGTCGGCCCGGTGAGCGAGTCTCCGCCGACCACCCCGGTCTGCTACCGGCACCCCGGCCGGGAGACCTACGTCCGGTGCTCCCGCTGTGACCGGCCGATCTGCCCGGACTGCATGCGGGATGCCGCGGTCGGGCACCAGTGCCCGGAATGCGTCAACGAGGGGCGTCGCAGTGTCCGGCCGGCGCGTACCGCCTTCGGCGGCGGTACGGCCGGCCGGCACGGCTATGTCACAAAGGCGCTGATCGCCGTGAACGTGCTGTTCCTGCTGGTGTCCATCGCCTCCGCACGGGGCGGGGACGCGGCGGTGGGCGGCTCCGGCTTCGGCGGCCTGATGGGTGGCAGCACGCCGCTGACCGAGTGGGGTGCGGTGCTCGGCCGGGCCTACCTCTCCGACTACACGCTCGGCGGGATCGCCGAGGGCCAGTGGTACCGGCTGGTCACGGCGATGTTCCTGCACTACGGCGTGCTCCACCTGCTGCTCAACATGTGGGCGCTGTGGGTGCTCGGCCGGTCGTTGGAGGCCAACCTCGGGCGGGTGCGGTTCGCCGCGCTCTACCTGATCGCCGGCCTCGGCGGCAACGTGGCCGCCTACCTGTTCAGCAGCCCGCGGGCGGCCACCGTCGGCGCGTCGACCGCCGTGTTCGGTCTCTTCGCCGCGCTGATCATCATCGAGCGCAGGTTGGGCCGGGACATTTCCCGGATCATCCCGATCCTGGTGATCAACCTGGTGTTCACGCTGGCCGTGCCGGGCATCTCGATCCCCGGGCACCTGGGCGGGCTCGTGGTCGGCGCGCTGATGGCGTTGGTGCTCGCGTACGCGCCGCGCGGTCGGCGGACGCTGGTGCAGGTCACCGGTGGGGCACTGATCCTGCTGATCCTGCTCGCGCTGGTGCTCTTCCGGACCGCCGCGCTGCTCACCTGACAGGGCGGGCGGCGCGCAGGACGGAGGCCACCTCTTCCGGGGTGGCCCCCAGGTCGTACCGGCCGAACAGATGCAGCGAGTTGCCCGCGTCGATCTCCAGGGTCTCGCTGGTCAGCCCCAGCCGGGGCCGCCGGTCGACGGCGATCGCCTCGACCGCCGACCAGGGCAGCAGCCGTCGGCTGGCGAAGCCGTGGATGACGGTGAGCCCGGCCGGGTCCACCGCCAATCGGACCGGCGCGACCAGGTCACGTACCGACCAGCCGGCCAGCGCGGCGGCGGCCAGGACGGCCAGTGCCAGGCGGACCGGGTCGCCGTCGGCGAAGAGCAGCCCGAGCGCGACGAGCAGGACGGCGCCGGCCAGCTTCGCCGCCGGCAGGCTCGATGGCACCCGCCACTGCTGTGCCGGGGAGGTCTCATTCACCCGCCCAGCATGCCAGCGGACGTCGGATTCCGGCACCTCGTGCGGGTGTGGCCCGACGACCGGTCGATCGACGACGTAGGATCGGGGCAGCCCAAGTTACCGGGGAGTAAACATGAGTGACGCGGTCATCGTCGGCGCGGTACGTACCCCGGTCGGGCGGCGCAAGGGCAGCCTCGCCAGCGTCCACCCGGTCGACCTCTCGGCGCACGTGCTGCGCTCCCTCGCCGAGCGCACCGGGCTCGACCCGGCCCAGGTCGACGACGTCTTCTGGGGCTGTGTGTCCCAGGTCGGCGAGCAGTCGTGGAACATCGCCCGCAACGGCGTGCTCGCCGCCGGCTGGCCGGAGACGGTGCCGGGCACGACCCTGGACCGGCAGTGCGGCTCCAGCCAGCAGGCCCTGCACTTCGCCGCCGCGACGGTGCTCTCCGGTCAGGCCGACCTGGTGGTCGCCGGCGGCGTCGAGTCGATGACGAGGGTGCCGATGGGTTCCAGCGTGGCCGGCGGCATGCCGTTCAGTGACCAGCTTCGCGCCCGTTACCGGGGCGTCGAGGGCTTCGCCGACGACGCGCCGCTGCCGTTCAACCAGGGGGTCGGGGCCGAGCTGATCGCCCAACGGTGGCGCCTCTCGCGTACCCAACTGGACGAGTTCGCGCTGGCCAGCCACGAGAAGGCGGCCGCCGCGCAGGACGCCGGCGCGTTCGACCCGGAGCTGACAGCGGTGCCGCTCGCCGACGGTGGCAAGTTCGCCGCCGACGAGGGCATCCGCCGGGAGACCTCCCTGGAAAAGCTGGGTGAGCTGGCCACCCCGTTCCGCGCCGACGGCGTGGTGACCGCCGGGTCCGCGTCCCAGATCTCCGACGGCGCCGCAGCCCTCGCGGTGACCACCTCCGACTGGGCCAGCCGGCACGGCCTGCGCCCGCTGGCCCGGATCCACACCGCAGTGGTCGCCGCCGACGATCCGGTCGCCATGCTCACCGCGCCCATCCCGGCCACAGCGAAGGCGCTGCGCCGTGCGGGGCTGGGCATCGAGGAGATCGGCGTGTACGAGGTGAACGAGGCGTTCGCCCCGGTGCCGCTGGCCTGGCTGGCGGAGACCGAGGCGGACCCGGAGCGGCTCAACCCGCGCGGCGGGGCGATCGCCCTCGGCCACCCGCTCGGCGGCTCCGGTGCCCGGATCATGACCACCATGCTTCAGCACATGCGGGACAACGGCATCCGCTACGGCCTGCAAACCATGTGCGAGGGCGGCGGGATGGCCAACGCCACCATCGTCGAGCTGATCTGAGGACACCGCCGCCCGCCGGTCCGGGCGGCGCTCACCTCTGTTGGGGCCCGGATGCTGGTGGGGGCGCGAGCCGTCCGTTGGGCATGTGTACGACCCGGAGGAACGCGGGCAGCCGCCACGGCCTCGGCCCGCCGATGACGACGTCGCGCCGCAGCACCGCCTGCGCGATGCTGATCCGGCCGAACATCATCAGGTTGAACCGGGCGGGGCGGAACGTCACGCTCGCGTCGAACGGGGCGTCGGGTGGCGCGATCCACACCCGGCGGTCGCCCAGGGTCAGCGTCGTCGTCGGCGCGTACCGCGAGCGGAACTGCACCGACACGTGGTGCCGGGGCATCGGCAGGTCGGTGTTGAGCAGCACCCCGTACGTGTCGCGCAGCATGTCGAACATGAACAGGTCCCAGTAGAGCGCGGCGTGCTCGTCCGGCATCGGCCACGCCCGGCGGAGCGCCCGCGCGATGTCCCAGCCGTGCACGAGCAGTTCGTTAGTCAGATGGGCGAACAGGCCGGCGACCGTCACCCGCGCGTTGCCCAGCCAACTCACCGTCGAGCGCGGATCGGCCGACGTCGTCAGGAGGCGGCCGACCAGGTTGTTCAGCTGCGTCAGCAGCACCTCCGGGTCGCGCTCGGTGAAGTGGGCGAGCACCTGGGTGTTGACGTCGGCCACCGTGTCCACATTCGTGCTGGCCAGCATGTCCTCCAGCCCTGGCACCCGGATGGGGACCTCGGTGCCCTCCAGCCTCGACACGTACAGCACCGCGATCGACACCACGTGCGCGAGGGTGTCGGCCACTGTCCAGTCGGCAGTCGCCATGACTGTGGGTGAGGGCGCGGCGGCCACCAGATCGGTGAACCGGTCGGTGGCCGTTCGCAGTGCCGTGTTGGCCACACTCCACCGGTCCTGATCTGCCGCGCCAGTCACACGAACAGCTTCGAGCATCCAGCGCGCCGGAACATCTTCGAACGTGCCCTTCTTCCGCAGCGGCAGGACCGGCGTCAGTTGTTGTAGAACATGGTGGGGAACCAGCCGAAGCCGAAGATCGAGGGCACCCGGACGTCCCAGTACACGACTGTGAAGACGCCCAGGGCGATGAGCAGCGCGCCGCTGATCACCATGCTGCGTCGTACGTCGGCGGCGAGCCAGCCGATGAACCGGCCGCGGGTGAGCATGATCAGCAGTGCGAACAGCGCGGTGACCACGACGATGTTGCCGAGGGACTGCAGCACGAACGCGGCCGAACCGTACAGCGGGTTGCCGCTGTCGACAGCCCAGTGGAACAGCTTGTTGAACAACGGGTACGGCCGGCCGATGAGGAAGCCGCCGATGAGCGCGCCGAGGGTGATCACCCGTGCGACCGGCCGGTCGGCGAACACGTCCGGCACCGCCCGGATCGCGGCCAGCCCGAGATAGATGAGGGCCAGTCCGATGACGCCGAACACCACCGACGACTGGATGATGCGTACCGGCACCCCACCGGCGGTGTCGGTGGACAGCTGGGGGAGCCGGTCACCCAGCAGGACCCCGACGAACCCGTACACCGCTGCGACGGCGACCATGCCAAGGGTGAGGTACCCGACCGGCCGCAGCAGCAGCCGGAGCCGGTCACCGTTGGCAGAGCTTGCCGCGCCGAGCGGCCCGATGGACGCGAGCATCGCGATGTTGCACGCGGTGAACGTGCCGGCGAGGCCGGACACGAATGCGAACACCAGGCCGGCGGCGGTACCGGAGATCGCCGTCGCCTTCGCATCGTGACCGAGGATCCCGCTGGCGACGCTGTCACCGATGACCGAGTCGACGAACTCGTAGGACCAGAGCACCGCCAGGAGGACCCCGGCGGCCACGCTGACCGCGATGATGACGCCGTTGCGCGGTGGACGATCGGCGACGGAGGGGCGCGCGACGTTTCGAGTGGCTGTGGTTGGCGTTCCCGTCATAGCTCTACTCCCCGAGCCGATTCGAGCACTAATTACTGTGCGCAGCGATGATTTCGCTCTGAGCCTCCTCGGCGCATCTCCCAGGGTGCGCAGTCGGCAGATGTCACGGCCTCCCGTGGGACGTCGTGCCGTGCCCGGCGGCGGTGGAATAAGCGGTCCCCAAGTTCGGGAAGACGGCCTAGGGTGCCCAGCGTGACGACGATCGAGCGTGCCCCGGACTGGTCCGGCGAGCAGTGGCAGACGCAGGCCCGGTCCTGGGTCGACGAGCAGTTGACTCGCGCGGGTCGGCGAGTGACCGGGTCGGTGGAGCCGCGGGTCCGCCCGTGGTCGTTGGTGTGGCGGGTGCCGACCGACGATGGTCCGGTCTGGTTCAAGGCCAACAATCCGGGCACGACGCACGAGGCCGCCCTGATCGCGACGCTGGCCCGGCTCGCGCCGGAGCGGGTGCTGACCCCGATCGCGGTGGACCCGAAACGGGGCTGGTCGTTGCTGCCCGACGGCGGCGAGTCACTGCGCGACCTGCTGGCCCGCGACCCGGACCTGACGCACTGGGAGCGGGCGCTGCCCGGGTACGCCGCCCTCCAGTTGGCCACCGCTGCGCAGGCCGACGAGCTGGTCACCTCCGGCGTACCGGACCATCGGCCCGAGGTGCTGGCCGGTCTCTTCGCCGAGCTGCTCGACGATCACGAGGCCCTGCTGATCGGCGTCGAGGGCGGGCTCAACCCCGAGGTGTACGACCGGCTGCGGGCGGAGGTGCCGTCGTACGCCGAGCGGTGCCGTCGGCTCGCCGAATTCGGCATCCCGGCCACCGTGCAGCACGACGACCTGCACGACGGCAACGTCTTCGCCGGCGCGGCCGGGTACCGGTACTTCGACTGGGGCGACGCCTCCGTGGCGCACCCGTTCGGCACGCTGCTGGTGACCCTTCGCTCCATCGGGCACGCCGGGAACCTCGCCGCCGACGACGCCCAACTCGTGCGGTTGCGCGACGCGTACCTGGAGGTGTGGACCGACCGGTACGACCGGCGGACCCTCGTGGAGGCGGCCGACCTCGCGATCGCCCTGGGGCCGGTGAGCCGGTCGCTCTCCTGGCGTCGGGCACTGGACACCCACGAGGAGTCCCGCGCCGAGTACGCCGAGGCGGTTCCGGGCTGGCTGGAGGAGCTGTTCGCCGCCAGTCCACTTCAGCCGAACTCCTGACCATGATCCGTCCGAGTCGGAAGTCGGACAGGCAGTGCGACAGGCGGCGTGGAACTTCCAAAAATCCCGCGTGACCCACGTCACCCTGCTGGGGGCGTCGTTGGGCAGGTCATGGACGTCTTCTCCCGAACGTTCCTCCCGGCCGCCGCTGAGGCTGGCCTGGCCGTGCAGACGGTGAGCCGGCACATGCCGGTCTTCCGGCGCTGCGTCGGCTCCGGTGACGCCACCATCCTGGTCACCCGTTGCAGCCGCCCCGACCGCCCGGTCACCGGCGACTACCTGTTGCTACTCACCCACCGCCGCCTGGTGGTGACCCAGCAGACCCGGCTCCTGCACCGGCTGCGCCTGCACCTCAACACCGAGTTGCGCGAGCTGAGCAACGTCACCTGGAGCCCGGACCCGCGGCTGCAGTCGGTGGAGATGGCGGCCACCGCTATCGACGGGATCCGTGAGCGGTTCCTGATCCGGACCAGTCACCCGAAGCAGGTCTGGCAGCTCGACGCGTTGCTCAACCAGGCGTTCCGGACCCGCCTGCGGCCGCCCGGCGCGCGGGTCGTCGCCAGCATCGGCGACGCACCGGCCGCCGCCCGGCCCGGGATCTTCGCTCCGTCCTGGTGAGCTGACCCCGACCGGCGTCGCCCCGCCTTTACCGAACTCGAACACACACCGATCGCGCCGAGCCTTCCCAGTCGGCAATCATGGGCCGGTGACAGTCGAACCACCGCATCGCGGGCTCGTCCTCGTCGTGGAGGACGAGCCGGCCATCGCCGACCTGGTCCGGCTCTACCTGACCCGGGACGGGTTCGGCGTCCACCTGGAACGTGACGGCGACGCCGGTCTGAGCGCGGCCCGCCGGTTGCGCCCGGTGGCCTGCGTCCTGGACATCGCGCTGCCGGGTCTGCCCGGCACCGAGATCTGCCGCCGGCTGCGCGAGGCCGGCGACTGGACCCCGGTCATCTTCCTCACCGCCCGGGACGACGAGGTGGACCGGATCGTCGGGCTGGAGTTGGGCGCCGACGACTACGTCACCAAGCCGTTCAGCCCCAGAGAGCTGGTTGCCCGGGTCCGGGCGGTGCTGCGCCGATCCGCCGGTGGCCCGGAGGGCGCTGATCGGCCACGTGTCGTCGGCCCGGTGACGCTCGACCCGGCCCGCCGCACGGTCACCGCCGCCGGTGCCCCGGTGCAGCTCACCTCCACCGAGTTCGACCTGCTGGCCCACCTGATGGCCCGGCCCGGTCGGGTCTTCACCCGGGAGGAGCTGCTGGCCGGAGTCTGGGGCTACGCGGCGCACGCCGGCACCCGGACGGTGGACGTGCACGTCGCCCAGGTGCGGGCGAAGCTCGGCGCGGTGAGTGTGATCCGGACGCATCGCGGCGTCGGGTACGCGGTCGATGCCTGACCACCCCGGGCACGTCGAGTCGCCGACCATGGCACTGCCGGTGGTCGGCGCCGCCCCACCCACCGCACCCCGACGAGGGCGACTCGGCCGTACGCTGACCGCCCGCGCGGTGCTCGTCACCTGCGCGGTAGCGCTGGTGTCGGTGCTGGTCACCGCCATCGTCGCGGTGCCATTGGCGATCCGTGGCGCGGAGCGCAGCGAGCAGGAGGCGCTCGCCGCCCAGGCCCGACTCGCCGCCGAGGTGCTGCGGACCCGCCTCGACCGGGGTCGCAGCGCCGACGAGGAACGGCTCATCCAGCAACTGCGCGACCAGGGCATCGACGCGTACCTGATCCGCCGTGGGGCTGTCGACCGGGCGGGTCTGCCACCCCGGGTGGTGCAGCGGATCGGGCAGGGCCGCAACGTGTCGGCCCGCCGTTCGGTAAACGGTGGGCGGGCCCTGGTCGAAGGCCGGGCCCTGCCCGGCGGCAACGGGGTGGTGCTCTCCCGTCCGCTGGCCAACGGGCTGTGGGCCCAGGTGCTGCTCAGTCTCTGGTTACCGCTGCTGGCCGGGTTGACCGCCGGTGTGGTGGCCGGGTTGCTGCTGGCCCGTCGGCTGGCCCGGCCGATCCGGGTCGCGGCCACCGCCGCCGCCCGGCTGCGCGCGGGTGACCGCGCCGTCCGGGTGCCGGTCGAGTCGCCGGACGAGGTCGCCGACCTGGCCGAGGCGTTGAACGGTCTGGCTACCGCGCTGGCGACCAGCGAGGGCCGACAGCGGGAGTTCCTGCTCTCCGTCTCGCACGAGCTGCGCACCCCGCTGACAGCGATCCGGGGGTACGCCGAGGCGCTCGCCGACGGGGTGCTCGGCGCGGACGACACGGTGGACACCGGTCGGACGATGCTGGCCGAGGCCCAACACCTGGACCGTCTGATCGGCGACCTGTTGGCACTGGCCCGGCTGGAGGCTGCCGACTTCCCCCTGGAACCGGTGCCGGTGGACCTGACCCAACTGGCAGTGGACGCGGAACCGACCTGGTCCGGTCGGTGCGCGGCGGTGGGCGTGCCGTTCCGGGTGGAGACGCCCGGTCAGCCGGTGCCCGCGTACACCGATCCGGGGAGGATCCGGCAGGTGCTGGACGGGCTGCTGGAGAACGCGCTGCGGGTCGTACCCCCGGGGTCGCCGGTGGTGCTCGCGGTCCGGCCGGCCGGCGCGGACCCGGCGCACGGCGGCGTGTTGGAGGTTCGCGACGGCGGGCCCGGCTTCACCGACGACGACCTGGCGGTGGCCTTCGAACGCGGTGCGCTGCACGAGCGTTACCGGGGGGTGCGCAAGGTGGGCAGCGGACTGGGGTTGGCGCTGGCCGCCGGGCTGGTCCGCCGGTTGGGTGGGGAGATCGCCGCGGGGCACGCGCCGGAGGGCGGTGCCGCCTTCAGCGTCCGGCTGCCGGGTGATCCTTACCTGACCCGAACATCGGCCTGACGCTCCGCTCGTCGTTCCCGGGAAGGCTGGGGGCTCCACTGACGAGAGGGAGAGTCATGCCACGTTGGGGTATCGCCACCGGCACCACGGCACTGCTCGCGGCGGTCGCGCTCGGCGTCAGCGGGTGCGGCGCGGCCGAGGTGGCCAGCCAGCCTGCCCGGGATGTCGCCGTCGAGGTCGCCGCCGCCATGGGCGTCGAGGGTCAGGCGCTGACCGCGATGGGCTTCGACGCCGACGACCTGGACGTGCGGACCGTTGCCGCACCGGCCACGCCGACGCCGGGTGCGTCCCCCAGCGCCCAGGAGAAGGCCCGGGAGAAGCGCGGTGAGGAGTGGCGCAAACGTCGCCAGGCCCGCGTGCTGCTGCGCAAGAACACACTGCACGGCGAGGCGGTGGTGAAGACCAAGGACGGCGGTACGCAGACCGTCGCCGTGCAGCGCGGCGAGGTGACAGCGATCGACGGCGACTCGATGACCGTCAAGTCCACCGACGGCTTCACCATGACCTGGACCTTCGGCGAGGACCTGCGGGTCGTCGAGCATCGGGCCACAGTGCAGCCGAGCGAGGTGACTGTCGGCGCGACGGTCGGCGTCGCCGGCGCGAAGGACGGCGACAAGGGTGTGGCCCGCCTCGTCCTCCTTCCCCGCGCCACGTGAGCGAAGGGGCCCTGGCCGACGCCAGGGCCCCTTCCCTGCTCAGTAGACGCGGGAGCCGATGAAGTCGTCGTGACCGTAGCCGACCGGGTTGGCGGCGGTACGGGCCTCGAACGACCACTGCTGCCGGGTGCTGGTGGAGCAGTTCGCCAACCGCAGCCGAGAGCTGCCCAGCAGCGGGTTGTCGAACGCCACGCAGAGGTTGTTGGCGCTCGCCGGCCTGATCTGGTTGCCCACGAAGACGAACTGCTGCGCGCCGGTGCCGTTGCAGTCGTAGATGTTGACAGCGGTGCCGGCGGTCATCGAGCTGTTGGCGACGTCCAGGCACCGGTCGTGGGACAGCTCCGAGTGCAGCGACCGTCGGGCCGAGTCGTACCAGAAGCCCTGGTTGCGCCCGCCGTGGCAGGAGTACGGCTGCTGCGCGGTGCCGTTGCGGGAGTCGTACCCCTTGCCGTCGACACAGCTGCCGGTGGCCAGGTTGCGCAGTTGCTTGAACTCCAGCAGACCCGCGTAGAGCACGCCACCGCCGGTGCTGGCCGGGTCGACGCAACTGGCCCGCGTCTGCCCCGAGTTCCAGAACTGGGTGATGCACTGGGCGAACATGCCGTGTCCGCGGGCGTTGGGGTGGAACGACTGCCGGGCGGCGTTCTCGTTCCAGATGCCGACCTCGATGAAGAGGCCACGGACCGAGGTGTTGTCGGTGCACACCTCGTGCCCGTGGAAGAGCCGGCTGGCGTCCAGGTAGCGGGTGCCGGTGTTCGCGGCGGCCGAGCGCAGCGCCGACTCGAACATCGGTACCGCCTTGTTCCGGGCGAACGCCGCGTCGGCCAGATAGAGCAGACAACCGCCGGAGTACCAGCCGGGGAAGTTCGGGTTGTCCTCAACGTCCGGGCTGCCGGGGCTCGGGTACGACATCAGCACCAGTTCGTAGTCCGACAGTAGGTAGCCGGCGTTGGTCATGGTCCGCCGGATGTCGGTCAGCGCCGACTCCACGGCCTGCCGGCTGCCGTCGGTGCGGATCGTCCACTGGTCGGTGTAGGTGGGGTAGCAGGCGCCCTGGAAGAAGACCCGGCGGACGGCGCAGTCGGTGGCGACCGGACCGAACTGGATGGTGCCGTCACCGTTCGCGCCGACCACCACCCAGATCAGCTTCACGTGCGTGTTGCGCGCCTTGATACCCAGGTGGTCGCCCTGGTTCAGCTCGTTGTGCTGGGTCGGGCCGCCGGCGATCAGGTTCCAGGGGGTGGCACCGGAGCAGGCGATGTTGTACTGCGCGTCCGACGTGATGCCGGTGCGGAAGACCGCCTGGTCGTACGAGCGGTCGCACCAGTTGCCGTCCTGGTGGGTGCCCGGGACGTAGTTGCCGACCCCCTCACCGGAGATCTCGCTGTCGCCCATGGTGATCAACGCGGTCCGGCGTTGCTCGATCGGGCGGATCGCCGGGCTGCCGTAGAGGGCGGTCGCCTCGGCGGCCCGGATGGCTTCGAGGTTGGCGGGGAGTGGTTGGACGGTTGGTCGATCGGCGGCGGCGGCGGGGGTGGCCGGTCCGGCGAGCATCGGTAGGACGAGAGCGGCGACGGCGACGGCGACGGTGATGGCCCGTCGTCGGGTCGCGCGTCCGGGCCTGGCGGGGATTGCAGGCATCGACGCACTCCTTTCGGCTCAATCGCGGGACGTCGATTGAGTTACCAGACGGTAACGTGCGGATCGGTAGATGTGAATGCCCTTCAGATCCTTGCGCGCGGGATGCCGAACCGCCCGGATCGGACTATCCGGGCCCGCGCGCCCAGCGCCGCGGCGGTGCGGCCGGCTTCTAGATTCACCGGCCTGGCGGCGGTGCGGTGGACCTCTGGTTCAGCGGCCCGGCGGCAGGGCGTAGCCGACGTAGCCGCGGAACTCCAGCCGCCAGCCGGCCGGGACGAGTTTGGCGCAGGCCGCCTCGTTGCCGGTGCAGACGATCGCGTCGACCGATGAGGGGTCGGCCGGCGGTCGTTCCGGCAGGACCGACTGCAACGCCACCAGGTCCGGTGAGCGGCCGTCGGGCTGCCGCAACAGCAGCCACCACGGGTACTCCCAGTTGTCGTTCTGCTGCACCAGCCCGATCCGTCGCGCACCGCTGTCCTGGACCGCGGTCGCCGCCCAGCGGAACTCGTCGGCCCACTGGGGGCGGCGCAGGAACCGGGTGTCCCAGTCCGAGGTGGTGAAGACCGAGCCGGCGCCGACCAGCCGGCGCGGGAAGCCGTACGACAGCGCGAGCACCCCGGCCAGCGCCGAGGTGGCCAGCACGGTGACGGCCGCGACTGTGGCAATCGAGCGACGCCCACCCGCGCGGTTGCGCAGGAGAGCGTCCAGCCACAGGCCGGCGAGGGGCACGGCGAGCACCACGGCGTAGAGCAGCAGCCGGTTTCCCCACGGCTGCCACTTGATCATCGCGGTGTGCAGCAGCACGGCGGTCAGCACCACCACGGCGTACGCCCGCAGCGACCCGGCCCGCTCGGGCGCGATCCGCCGTGGGCGGGCGAGCGCGATCACCGCCCCGATCACCGCCAGCGCCCCGGCCAGCGGAAACGCCACCCGATCCTCGTCCGGATACCAGGCCGGCTCCGGGAACAGCTCACGCCCGAAGGTGATCGCGCGGTCCTGCGGGTCGACGCCGATCGCCTCGGCGCCGCTGATGATCACCTCCGCCCCGGCCCGACGCAGCGGTGCCAGCGGCGTGTCGAACGCGGTGTGCCCGATCCGCAGTGCGTTGACCACTATCGACGCCGGGTCGTGCCGCTCCATGGGGATGGACTCGCGCAGCCGGGGTGGCCCCAGCGGGTGCCCGAACTCGGCTGTCACCCGGGCCAGGAACGGGCCGACCACCACGGCAGCGACCACCAGGATCAGCACCGAACCGCCGACAGTGCGGGCCAGCCGGCCGACCGGCCAGGACCGCCGACCCCCACCCGGTGTCGCCGGGTCCGCCGGTGCCGATTGATCGGTCCGGGCCAGCCTCAACTGGGCCAGTCCCCAGAGCACCAGCAGCGGGCCGACAGCGATCAGGCCGCTGGTCTTGGTCACCGCGGTCAGTCCGGTGGCCGCCCCCAGCCCGAGCAGCGTGCCCCAGCCGGTCCGTCGACTGAGCCCGTCCAGCACCAGTGTCGCCGCGCAGGCCACCCACGCCGCGCAGATCAGGTCGGTCTGCGTGCTGGTCGCCTGGAGCACCACCATCGGCGTGGTCGCCAGCACGAACGCGGTGAGCAACTGGGCCCGCCGGCCGCCACCGAGCTGTGCGGTGATCCGTGCGGCCACCAGGAGGCAGACCACTCCGGCCGCCCACTGCACCAGGTTGTGCAGGTGGTCCCCGCCGGTGAGCAGGCGTAGGTGCAGCAGCAGGTACTCGGCTCCGGGCGGGATGGTCACCTGCCGGTGGATGGCGGTGGGCCAAAAGTCCAGGTCGCCCTGGGCCACCCAGTGCTCCACCTTCGGCAGGTGGTACGTCTGCGAGTCGAAGTTGTTCGGTTCGGCCAGCAGCGCGACCAGCAGCTCCACCAGGATCAGCCCGCCGACAGTGCCGGCGAGGAGCCGCTCACCCGGCCGGGCCGTACGCCACGCGTCGACCGCCACCGCACGAAGGTCAGCGACCCCCCGACCAGCCCGGGTCGGCGCGGGGGCGGGCTCATCGCTCTCGGCGGGGGCGGACACGTCGGGTCCGCCACCGGACACCACAGCGCCGACCGGCACCGGCCGCTGTGCGGTGCTGACTGCCGGCGCAGCGCTGACCGGCACCGGTGTGGCAGCGGGCGGCTGCCCGAGGCGGGTCGCCCGTCGCCAGCTCAGACCGGCCGCTGCCGCGGCCGCGACCAGGAAGAGCAGCCAGGCGACTGTGAACGCGCCTCGGGTCAGCGCGTGAGACGCGCCGAGCACCTCGACGACGAGCACCGCGTACGCCCCGCTGAGCAGGACGGCGCGCACCACGGCGAGCCGCAGCGGTGCCACCGCGCCAGCCTCACGTGGCATCGCCGCGACGATGAGCAGGAGCACCGCGGCGGCGGGAACCACCGCGAGCAGGGAGCCGGCAGCCGACATGGCGGAAGTAAACACCATTGATCTGAGGCCGCCGCGCCGGCTGCCCAGCGGTAGCGGTACGTGGTAAACAAACCAACCAGGCTAGGCTATGGCCGACGTGTTGCCGCCACCGTGGAGATCCCCGTGAAGCTCTCGATCCTCATGCCGGTCTACAACGAGGAAGAACGCATCGCGGATGCCCTCAAGCAGGCATTGGCGGTGGACTATCCCTGTGAGATCGAATTGGTAGTCGTCGACGATGGCAGCCGCGATGGCACCGGCGAGGTCCTCGGTCGCGCCGACGACGCACGCCTGCGGGTCATCACCCACCAGCGCAACGCCGGCAAGGGCGCCGCCATCAAGACGGCGGTCGACAGCGCCGAGGGTGACTACATGGTCATCCTCGACGCCGACCTGGAGTACGACCCGCAGGACATCCCCAAGCTTCTCGACCCGGTGCTCGACGGTCGCGCCACGGTGGTCTACGGCAATCGCACCTTCGGCAGCCACAGCGCCTACAGCTTCTGGTATGTGATGGGCAACAAGGGCGTCACGATGGCGGCGAACGTGCTGTTCAACTCGTACATCGGCGACCTGGAGACCTGCTTCAAGCTGATGCCGGTGGCGCTCTACCGGTCGCTCGGGGTGCGCTCGCGCGGCTTCGGCATGGAGGCCGAGGTGACCGGCAAGCTGCTGCGTCGCCGGATCCGGCCGTACGAGGTGCCGATTAGCTACCGGGCGCGCGGTCGGGAAGAGGGCAAGAAGATCACCTGGAAGGACGGCGTCGAGGCGATCTGGATCCTCGGGCGCGAGCGCGCTCGCCGCCGCCCCGCCGTCTCAGCCGCCAACTGACCCCAGGAACGCGCTGATCGACCTCCGCAGGCCGTCGGCGTCCAGACCATGCCACCGGGCGTGGTCCGCCGGATCGCCGTACCGTCGTAGGTCGGTCTGACCCACCCCGAGGGCGAGCAGCCGGTGCGGTACGTCCGCCAGGGCCCGGCTGACGAGCGCGCTCGACGTTCCCGCCAGGTACGGCTCGACCAGCACCACATCGGTGTTGGTGAGCGCCCGCAGCCCGCGCGTGTCGAGCGGCCGGGGCGTGTGGGTGTACGCCACTGTCACGTCCATTCCCTCGGTCGCCGCCAGTGTGGGGTCGAGCATCGGCCCGACCGCCACCACGAGCGGCGCGTCCGTCACGCCCCGCCGGAGCACCAGTAGCTCTGTGGCGTCCGGGTACGCCTCGGCGTTGCGCTGCTCGGAGAGCCGCAGGTAGATCGGATCGTCGCTGGTCGCGGCGTTGCGCAGCAGCGGCGCCACCTCGTCCGGGTGGCCGGGCACCCGAACCGTCCAGCCGTCACCGAGCGAGTCGAAGAGCGCCACGTCCCCGGGCGACTGGTGGGTGCGGCCCTCAGCCGACCCGTCGTACGACGCGCCGATGCTGACCAGGACGGCGCCCACACCCTGGTGGTCCAGATCCAACTTGATCTGCTCGTACGCCCGGTCCACCAGGAACGTCGCGTACGAGTGCGCGATCGGACGCAGCCCGGTCAGGGCGAGCCCGCCGGCCACACCGATCATCAGTTGCTCCCGGATCCCGACGTTGAGCACCCGGTCCGGGTGGCGGTTGCCGGCTGAGGCGAACTGGCTCGCCGAGATGTCGGCCAGCACCAGTGCGGTACGCGGATCCTCGTCGAGGAGCGCTGTGGTGGTGTCGATGAAGGCGGTACGCATGTCGGTCATCCCTTGCTCTCGATGCGGGCGACCACCAGGTGCGGGTGTCGTGGTCGGTGCCCGGTCAGCGCCGCGTACAGGGTTTCGTGGTTGCGGCCGTCGACGGTGTCGGCGGTCCACCCGTTGACGGTGAACCGGCTGGCGATGCCACCGGCCCACCCGTGGCTGGCCGACGAGTTGTCGACAACGACCGCGGTGAGGCTGTCCAGGCCGGTCGCTCCCGCGTACGCGATCGCCTCGTGGTTGGATCCCTCGTCCAGTTCGGCGTCGCCGAGCAGCACGTACACCCGGGGTTTGCGCAGCCCCTGAGCGCGCAGGCCAAGCGCGGTGCCGACGGCCAGCCCGAGCCCGTGCCCGAGGGAACCGGAACCGATCTCGACCCCGGGCACCAGGAGTCGGTCCGGGTGGTGGCCGAGCCGGCTCTCCGGCCCGGCCAGGTCGTCGAGCCAGGCGTCCGGGATGAAGCCGTGCGCGGCGAGTACCGCGTAGTAGGCGGCCGGTCCGTGGCCCTTGGAGAGCAGGAACCGATCCCGCTCCGGGTCGTCTGCGGTGTCGGGGGTGACCCACAGCACCCGGTCGTAGAGCACCTGGAGCACGTCGACGGTGGAGTGCGCACTCGGCGCATGTTTCTCGTCGCCGGTCAGTCGCCGGATCAGCCCGGGCAGTCGGGCGCTGCTGTCGGTGGTCAGTGTCGTGGTCATGCCACTACTGTGTGAGTTGAAGTGGACTTCAACTCAAGGACCTGGTGATGCCGGATCTATTGACGATCGGTGAGCTGTCCGCCCGCTCCGGGGTGGCACCGTCGGCGCTGCGCTACTACGAGCGGCTCGGGCTGATCCGCGCCGACCGCACCGGCGGCAACCAGCGCCGCTACGCCCGCGCCGAGCTGCGGCGGGTCGCCTTCATCCGGATCTCCCAGCAGGTCGGCGTCTCGCTCGACGAGATCCGGGAGGCACTCGACTCGCTCCCCGAGGCGCGCACCCCCAGCCCACAGGACTGGGCGCGACTGTCGGCGAGCTGGCGCAGCCGGCTGGACGAGCGGATCCGGCTGCTCAGCAAGCTCCGCGACGACCTCGACGGCTGCATCGGCTGTGGCTGCCTCTCCTTGCAGCGCTGCACGCTCAACAACCCGGAGGACACGCTGGCCGGCGAGGGCCCGGGCGCCCGGCTGGTGCTGCCCCGACCGACTGACGACCCGACGCTGGCAGGCTCGCTCAACTGACGGCCGACCCGCCGCCCGGCGGGCGGGTGAGCAGCACCTTGCCGAAGTGGTCGTTCGACTCGACGAGCCGGTGCGCCTGCGCCGCCTCGGTCATCGGCAGCCGCCGGTCCACGATCGGCCGGATCCGGCCTGCCTCGACCAACGGCCACACCTCGTCCCGTACGCCCTGGACGATCTCCGCCTTCTCGGCGAGCGGACGGGACCGTAGCGACGTCGCGGTGACGCTCGCCCGCTTGGCCAGCAGCGTGCCGAGATCCAACTCGGCCTTGCGCCCGCCCTGCATCCCGATCACCACGAGCCGACCCCCGCTGGCCAACGCGGAGACGTTCCGCCCGAGGTAGGACCCACCCATGATGTCGAGGATGACGTCCACTCCGCGCCCGTCGGTGACCCGGCGGACCTCCTCGACGAAGTCCTGCTCCCGGTAGTCGATGATGTGTGCCGCGCCCAGCTCACGCAGCCGGTCGTGCTTGGCCTCCCGCGCGGTGGTGAGCACTGTCACGCCGAGGGCCGCCCCGAGTTGAATGGCGAAGGTGCCGATCCCGCTGCCGCCGCCGTGCACCAGCAGCGTGTCGCCAGCACCGAGCCGGGCCACCTGGACCAGGTTCGACCAGACCGTGCAGGCCACCTCGGGCAGCGCCGCCGCGTCGACCGGGTCACACGCCGGCACCGGCAGCAACTGCCCGGCGGGGACCGCCACCCGCTCCGCGTACCCGCCGCCGGCCAGCAGCGCGCAGACCTGCTGCCCGACCGCCCACCCGGCGACCTCCGCGCCAACCTCCGTGATCACCCCAGAACATTCCAACCCGGGGTACGCGGGCGCGCCCGGCGGCGGCGGATAGTGCCCCTGCCGTTGCAGCAGGTCAGCGCGGTTGACCCCGCTGGCCCGCACATCCACGATCACCTCGTCCGGGCCCGGCTCCGGGTCGGGTACCTCGGCCCAGACCAGCGCGTCGGGTCCACCGGGCTGCGGAATCGTGATGGCTCGCATGGGCTCAGTCTTCCTGATCTTCCCGGGTGTCGCAGGCGCACCGTCCAGCCCACAATGGACACCTCAGACCGCCTGGCCGGCGCACCGGGGAGGGACGCCGGGCCGACCGGAGCGAGCCGTGGCAGACTATGCGTGGCCGTACGCCCACGGGTGGCGGCCCAGGAGGGTTCGCCTAGTGGCCGATGGCGCTGGTCTTGAAAACCGGTAAGGCAGCGATGTCTTCGTGGGTTCGAATCCCACACCCTCCGCCACCTTGACCCACTCGACTTCCCGGAAGTCGAGGTGTCAGGACTCCTGGGACACCTCGACATGACGAACCCGAGTCGATCTCCTGGTCCGCGCCTCGTAGCTGAGCAGCACGGCGAGGAACGCGGTGAGCAGGCCGAGAGCGGCCAGGCCGGGCAGGTAACGCCCGGCGGGGAGCAACGGCAGCGCCACGACGGGAGCGACGAACTGCCCCGGTCGTAGGCACCGGACGCTGAGACTCAGGAACGTCGCCCGGCCCGCGAGGAACAGGGCGGTTCCCCCGAACAACGCGACGGCAGGCATCCAATCCGAGATGCCGTGGGACTCCTCGCGTGCGAGGCCAGCCAGCACCTGCTCGACTCCCAATGCCACGTAGATGGTCCCGGCGAGCAGCGGAAAGTGGGCAAGGGTGTAGGCGTTGGCACCCACGTGGGCCCGCCGCAGCCCGGACTCCATCATCAACGCCTGGCCGGCGGCCATCGCAGTGGAGGAGTACAGCCAGTACAGGCACACGGTGACGGCCAGCGTAAGAACTGCGGCCAACAGGATCGGTCCGCGGATCCGCTGTACCCCGACGCCGGCGGCGACCGAGATCAGGGACTCGCCGAGCGCAATGATCACCACGAGGCTGTGTCGCTCCGCGAAGTGACTGGGACTTCGCACCGGCCACCCGCTCAGCACCGAGGACACCACCCCGCCGCCCATGTCGATGGTGAGGGCCACCGCCCAGAGCAGGAGCTGTGCGGTGCCGCCGACCAGGGCACCGAGGACGAAGGGGATCCAGGACAGCGCGGTCGAGAGGGCATACAGACGAATGGTCCTGCTCAGCTGTCGGTTGCCCGCAGCGACCCAATGAAAGAGCGCGAGAGCGATAACTCGGAGCGTGACGTAGGCCAGCACCAGGATCAGGCGTTGTCTCGTCGTGCCCGGCCCGGTCGCCCAGGCGTCGGGGATGACCAGTGCGACGAGGAAGACGGCCGCCATCGAGACCGTCACACCGGCACGGATCAGCCCGACGTCGATGCGGACGTGGTTGCCCAGCCAGGAGTAGACCACCCAGGAGATCCACAGCAAGAGGAGTACGAGGAATCCCTGCGTGAGCGCCACCGGCGACGGCCGCTCGCTCATGAACGTGGTGACCCGGATGAGTCCGAAGACGAACACCAGATCGAAGAAGATCTCGAACAGGGTGGTCCGGTGTGTCTCCGCGGTCGCCACCGGCCGCGACCGGAAGATCCGCCCCATCAGGTCATCTTCACCGGTTGCGAGGTGGCAGTCCGGCGCGCCGCGTCCCGGTCACTCCGGCGGGTCGGTGGTCCGCCGCTCCCGGCGGATCGTCTCCTCGGCCAGTCGCTCGACAGCGCGTCGGCGTTCGTCGGCGATGGCTCGCTCGTCGGCTCGCTCGTCCCGGCGGCGGAACGCGGTGACAACAGCCCCCACGAAGTCCCGCCAGATGCCGGCCACGATGTCCCCCTGCGGAACGCTGCCCGACCTCAAACGTAGCTCTGCGAATCCACACGGGGTCAGCGCGTGCTTCCGGTCGTCGGCAGGGCCGTGGCGGGGTAAGAAGGGGCTGGTATCTCCGCACATCGGAAGGACGCGTCACCATGACCCTGGAACGACCGATCGCCCCGGACCCGTACGAGCTGCTGCCGACACTGCCCTCGTTCACGCTGACGAGCGACGACGTGCGGAACGGCGAGCCGATGGACGCCCGGCACGCGCATGGCAGCACCGGGGGTGACAACGTCTCGCCGCAGCTGACCTGGTCGGATTTTCCCGCCGAGACGAAGAGCTTCACGGTGACCTGCTACGACCCGGACGCGCCGACCGGCAGCGGTTTCTGGCACTGGGTGCTGGTGAACGTGCCGGTCAACGTCACCCAGTTGCCCACCGGGGCTGGTGGCGCGGCGGGCACCGACCTCGGCGGGGCGTTCTCGGTTCGCAACGACTACGGCGAGCAGGGCTACGGTGGCGCGGCTCCGCCGGCCGGCGACCGCCCGCACCGGTATGTCTTCGCGGTACACGCCCTGGACGTCGACCGCCTGGACCTGACCCCGGACGCCAGCCCCGCCTACGTCGGCTTCAACCTGACGTTCCACACCCTGGCGAGAGCGGTGATCCGCCCCACGTACCAGATCAAGGACTAACCCCGCCCCCAGCTCCCGCGATCTTGCACTTTCTGTCCCGACATCCTTGACATAAAGGGCATAAGGACGACAGAAAGTGCAAGATCGCCGGGGCCGGGCCGGGCCGGGCCGGGCCGGGCCAGGGCCGGGGCCAGGGCCGGGGTCAGGCTGGGACGCGGGCTACGGCGAAGACGGACTGGCCGAACGGCGGGAGGACCAGTTGCTCGGCGGCCTTGGTGGCGGGCAGGATGAGGGTGTCGTACACCTTGACCATCGGGCCTTCCTTCGGCATCAGCCGGAAGACCTTGGTGGCCATGAAGTAGCCGATCAGCCCGAGCGCGTTGGCGTAGTGCATCTTCTCGATGGTCAGACCGGCGTCGGTCATCGCCGCCCCGAGCGTCTTCTTCGTGTAGCGGCGGACGTGCCCGGTGGCGATGTCGGCCGGGCCCATCGCGAACTGGAACGCGGGCACGATGATGATCACGGCGCCGCCGGGTCGGACCAGGTCGCGCATGCTCTGTAGCGCGCCCACGTGGTCCTCGATGTGCTCCAGAACGTTGTACGAGACGGCGGCGCTGTAGTCGCCCCGGTCGTTGTGCGGCAGCAGCATCTGCCGGACGTCGACGTTCGGACGGTCGGCGAGGCGCTCCTTGAGCTGCACCAGCCGGTCCGGGTCGGCCTCGGTGGCGGTGAACCGCGGCAGCCGCTCGGACCATTCCAGCGCGTAGTCACCGAGACCGCTGCCGATCTCGATCGGGTCGTCGCCGAGGTACGGCACGGCCAGTTCGATGAACCAGCGACGGTGGTTGACAGCGGTTGCCAGGCCTTCCAGCACCTCGGACTGCACGCGCTGATCCCCAGTGATTTCTGCCATGCGTCGATTCCTCACGATATGAACTCGACCCGTGCCTGGACCGACAGTGTGAATCATCCGCTGGGACGGCGAAAGAATCGGGGCATCGGGGTGGCCGAATTGTGGTCGGGGGGTGGGTTCGTGATCGGCGGTCGGCGAACCCGGCACATAGTACGGCAGTACCCCGAAACATGTCACGGCGGCGTCATGCGCTGACTACCCTATGAATTGTCATGACTACTCCTGAACCGGACGTGCCCAGCGACAGCGGCGGCCCGGCCGCCGCGCCGTCGGCGGAGGGGGCCTCCGGTGCCGTTCGGCCTTCCCGCAGGGGGATGTGGGCCGATCTGGCCGCCGTGCTGAGCTTCGTGGTGCTGGGCTTCTGGATCACCTGTCGACTCTGGCTGGACCCGGGCAGCGACGTGCGGGACAACCAGTCCGACCAGTCGCAGTTCGAATGGATGATGGCCCACGGTGCGCGAGTAGTCACGCACTTTGCGTATCCGTTCCATTCCAATCAGATGAACGTCCCCGACGGCGTCAATCTGATGGCCAATACGTCCGTATTATCCATTTCATTGCCAATGACGCCGATCACCCTGCTCTTTGGGCCGCGAGCGTCATTTCTGATCTTTCTCACCGCCGGCATGATTGCCACGGCCACGGCCTGGTATTTCCTGCTCTCCCGGGTCCTGATCGGCAGCCGGGGGCCGGCGTGGCTGGGCGCCGGCTTCTGCGCGTTCGCGCCGGCCATGGTGTCGCACGCCAATGGGCATCCGAACATCGTGTCGCAGTTCGTCGTCCCGTTGATCATTTGGCGCACGCTACGACTCGGTGAACCGGGCCGCTGGCTGCGCAACGGGGTGCTCCTCGCGTTGGTCATCGTCTGGCAGGCCTTCCTCAACCTGGAGATCCTGCTGATGACCGCGATCGGTCTCGGCGTGGTCGTAGGCGTGCTCGCCGTGGGCCGCGCGGATCTACGGTCGCGGGCCCGATCCTTCCTCGCCGGGCTGGCCGTCGCCGCCGGGGTCGCCCTGCTCCTGCTCGCGTACCCCCTGTACGTCCAGTTCTTCGGACCGGACGCGTACTCCGGGCTGTCCCGCCTGATCCGCGGCTACTCCAGCGACGTGGCCTCGTTCGTCGCGTACTCCCGGGAGTCGCTGGCCGGCAGCGCGCGCACCGCCGCGGGCCTGGCCAAGAACCCGACCGAGGAGAACAGCTTCTTCGGCTGGGCGCTGGTGGTGCTGGTGATCGCAGTGGTCTGGTGGCTGCGCCGCTCGATCGTGGTGCTCGCGCTGGCCGCGCTCGGGTTGCTCTTCGCGGTGCTCTCGCTGGGCCGGGAGGTCCGCTTCGACAATCGGGGTACGGGTGTGCCGGGCCCCTGGGCCGCTCTGGAGAACCTGCCCATCCTGCACTCGGTGGTGCCGACACGCTGGGCGTTGGCGATCACCCCGATCATCGGGCTGCTGCTCGCCTACGGCGCCGAACGTGCCCGCGAGTTGGCCGACGCGCACCCGGCCGCTCGGGGGCAGGTCCGCTTCGTCACCGCCACAGTGCTCACGATGGCCCTGTTGCCGATCGTCCCCACCCCGCTGCCCGTGGCCCGCCTCGACCCGGTCCCCAGCTTCGTGACCAGTGGGGCTTGGCGGCCGTATGTGGCCGGTGGGCGCAGTGTGGTGACCCTGCCGTTGCCGGATACCACCTACGCCGAGCCGTTGCGCTGGTCGGCGGCGACCCGGCTGGACATGCCGCTGGCCCGTGGCTACTTCCTCGGCCCGGACACCCGCCCGAACGCCGATCCGCCGAAGGTCGCGTTGTTCGGTGCGACTCCCCGTCCCACCAGCAGCTTCTTCGCCACCATCCGGCGCACCGGGGCGGTGCCGCCGATCACCCCGCAGAGTCGGGTCCGAGCGGTCGACGACCTGCGCTACTGGCGGGCCGGGGTGGTCATCCTCGGGCCACACGAGCACGAGGCCGCGCTGCGCCGGGGCATGACCGAGCTGACCGGGATCCAACCGGTCTTCAATGGCGGGGTGTGGGTGTGGGATGTCCGGTCGTTGACCGACTGAGCGGTGCGGCCCAGCCTGACCTAGGTGAAACAGGCCCTAGCGGACGCAGCAGCCCTGGCAGACCTTCGGGCGGGGCAGGGTGAACGCGAGGCAGCAGGTGCGGCGCTGCACTGTCGGCTCACCGGTCGGCCCTGGCACCAGCTCGATCAGGTCGGCCAGGTCGAGTGCGCCGAGCAGTGTGTCGATGCTCTGCACGGTGGAGCCGGGCAGGGCGTCCGCGGCCCGCAGGATGCCGTGCGCGATGCCGGAGGCGACCGAGCCGAGCAGCGTCCGGGTGCCCACCCGGACCTCGGACTGGATCGCCGTGATGAGCGGCGCCAGGTGGGCGTCGAGCAGGGACGCGCGCAGCGCGACCAGCAGCTCCGCCTCGTCGGCGACGACCCGCACCTCCGGCAGGCCGGCCAGCGCCAGCGGATCGTTCGGCAGCACCGCCACCGTGGTGCCCCGGCGCATGCCCATGGTGAGTAGCTGGCGGTGGTCCTCGAAGTGGATCAGCAGGTCGGCCGGACCGAGCAGTGGCACCCGTCGGGCCGAGGCCCAGCCGAGCACTACCGGCAGCGCTGCCCAGTAGCTGTAGGACTTCCAGGCCAGCGCCGCGCAGGCGTGCGGGGTGCCGCCCCAGCGGACGGCGGCGCCGTTCAGCAGCTCCGGCAGTCGGCTGCCGTCGATCAGGGTGGTGGCGGGCGCCCAGCCGAGCTCGTCGTCGACCAGCAGGCCCCGGGCGAGGCCGGGGAGGTCGTCGGTGCCGAACATGGCCCGGAGCGCCGCGGTGACGGGGGCGAGCGGCGTGGTGGCGGCCTCCCGCCGTGGCATCACCGCTGTCACCTGAGTCGTCCCCTGTCTGTGAGACCGAGGAGTGCGCCCCGGCGGACGAACCAGTGCCGTCCTGAGCTAAGGCTAGCCTAACCAAGCCCCTGGCCGTAAGGGAAGCCTCACCTTGGTCACATCCCGGACGCCCAGGTCACCCCGCATTTGACGGAGTAGTGCTTCGCCTACTACCCGGAGTCAGTGCTGGAAAACGCCGCTGCACGATCGATGGCCATCGGTGAATTGTCAAGCGGTGTGTCGAAAACATGCCACTTGCGTGTGTGTCCGCGTACAGAACGTGAAACTTATAGCCCCGGCCGCGAGGAAGCTGATGACGACCTCACCCCTCGAACGGGCTGCCGACTCCTTCGCGGCCGAACTCGCCCGACAACGGACGGGGCGCGGGCTGTCCAAGAAGCAACTGGCCGTCCTGATGGGGTTCGACCCGTCCTACGTCAGCCACGTCGAGGGGCGCCGGCACCGCCCGACCGAGGACTTCGCCCGCCGCGCGGAGGCCGTCCTGGAGGCAAGCGGCGCGATCTGGCAGCGCTTCCGGGAGTACGACGACCTGCGGCACGCCAGGGCGGGTCAGCCGCACCGCGAGCCGTACCTGCCCGGCCAGTGGCTGCCACCCGGCACCGGCCTGGTCGTGGAACGGGAGCTGGCCACCCTCACGCACGTCGACGAGGGCTACCGGTGCGTCATCCACCGTGAGCTGTACAACGCCGGCACCGAGCCGGTCACCCGCTACCTGGTCCGGGTGGCCGTCGACCGCTACCCGAACGACCCCGGCCGCTCCAACCGGCACCACCGGGAGCACCCCCTCAGCTTCGCCGAGCTGCAGATACAGGCCCGCCGAGACGACGGCGGCGGAGACCCGGAACCGATGCACTGGCGAGCCAAGCACGATCGGGACGCGTTCAAGGAGATCTGGCTGCTCTTCGAGAACGGGGAGCGACGCTTCCCCCTCTACCCGGGCGACCGGGCCGTCATCGAGTACGCGTACAGCGTCGGGCACGAGAAGTGGGGCCCCTGGTTCCAGCGAGCCGTCCGACTGCCCACCCGGCAGCTCGCCGTACGGCTGGATCTGCCGGCGGCCCTCGACCCGCAGGTCTGGGGCGTGGAGACCTCGCTCAGCGCGGAGGAGGGCCCGCTGCGGACGGCGCCGCAGCGTCACGACGAGGGCGACCGGGTGATCTACGACTGGCAGACCGACGACCCCCCGTTGAACGCCCGCTACCGGATGCAGTGGCGGTTCCGAGCCCGTCCGGACACCGAACCGGACGTCGGCCCCGGCGGCGCCCGGGTCCGACCCAGCGACCGGATGCGCGGCCTCGGCATCGTGCAACGCGGGGACGACCTGCTCCGCCAGCGGGCCCGCCCGTTCGACCTGCCCGCTGAGGAACACGTCGCCCGCGACGTGGTCGACCGGCTCACCATGGCCCTGGCCCGGCTCGACGAGCTGCACCCGTTCAGCAAGGGAGTGGGCGTCGCCGCACCGCAGTTCGGCATCGGCCGCGCGGCGGCAGTGGTGCGGCCCCCCGACCGGTCGGCGGAGCCGGTAGTGCTGCTCAACCCACGGGTGGTCGACGCCGACCCGGAGACCGACGAGCAGTACGAGGGCTGCCTCTCCTTCTTCGACCACCGGGGTCTGGTGCCCCGGCCGCTGCGACTGGACGTGGAACACGCGCAGTGGGATGGCAGCCGGATCATCACGTCGTTCGAATTCGGCATGGCCCGGCTGGTCGCACACGAGATCGACCACCTGGAGGGCCGGCTCTACGTCGACCGGATGGCACCCGGCGTGCCGTTGGTGCCGGTGGAGGAGTACCGCGAGACCGGGCACCCCTGGCGCTACTGAGCACGAAGGGACCGGGGCGCGTGCCCCAGGGGGCAGGGGCACGCGCCCCGGTGTGGGGGGAGGAACGTCTAGAGGTCACCGAAGGTGTCGTAGCGGATGTGCGGCGGCGGCACATTGTCCGCGGCGAGCACCCGCAGGGTGGACCGGACCATCCGGGCGGCACCGGAGACGAAGCAGTCGTGCGTGGTCCACGGGCCGTACCGGGCCACGACCTCAGGGATCTCGCCCTGCTCGCCGTCGAAGTCCGGATCCTCACTGCACGCCGCGGTGACCGACAACCACGGGTGTACGGCCACCAACTCCTGCAACCCGTCCAGGCCGTACAGGTCGCCCGCCTGTCGTGCGCCGTAGAAGACGTGCACCCACCGGGTCCGGTTGAAAGTGACCAACTCCTCCACCAGCGCCTTGATCGGCGCCAGCCCGACGCCGCCGGCCACGCAGAGGATGTCCCGTTCCGAGGCGCGGTCCAGGGTCATCGACCCCATCGGCGCCGCCAGGCGGAGCAGGTCACCCGGCCGCACCCGCCGCACCAGGGCGCCGGACACCCAGCCGGCCCCCGGAGACCGCACGTGGAACTCCAGCACGTTGTCGTCGTTCGGCGCGTTCGCCACCGAGTAGTTACGCCACACCCGGGGGTGGTAGCGCGGCGCCTCCAGGCTCACGTACTGCCCCGCCTGCCAGCGCAGCGGATGCTGCAACGCCCGGCAGGTCAACACGGCGGTGTCCGGGCCGTGCCGCTCGTGGGTCAGCACCTCGGCGTGCCAGAACGGCGGGTCGTCGTCGGAGGCGGCGCCAGCCACCATCAGGGCGGCGATCGCCGCGTACGCCTCCCGCCACGCCTGGTCGTACTCCAGGTTCCAGCCGTCGCCGGCGGTGCTGCGCAGCGCGTCCAGCAGTGCGACACCCATCGTGGCGTAGTGCCGCTCGTCGACGTGGTACTTGCGGTGGTCGCGGCCCAGCGCCCGGAGGAACTCGTCGAAGCTCTCCGGATCGTCGACAGTGTGGATCGCCGTGATGATCGCTTCGAGTAGACGGTCGCCCTGGCCGGTCATCTGCACCGGGAAGAGTTGCCGCAGGGCGGGGTCGAGCAGGAACAGCCGAGCGTAGAAGTGACCGCTCAACCGGACCCGGTCGTCCTCGACCAGGGTCCAACTCTCCTTCAGCAACCGCGCGAGGTTGTCCACGGACGCTCCTTCTCCAGACGGCAACGGATCGGGCGCTCATAGAATCTCCACGGAGCGTGTCGACTGGTCGCACAGAATGTGCGATCGGCTCATGGTGGCCGGTCGGCCATGTCACGGGTGCCGCACGTCGGGCAGAGTGGTGCGGTGACCGTTGAGCTGACCCGCCCGGTGTCCCGCCGACTGCTGGGCACCGAGACGCTGCTGGTCCTCGGCCTCTCCCTCGGCCAGTCCGCGATCTACGCGGTGGTCTCGATCATCGCGAAGTTGACAGCCGACGGTCCGCTCTCCAAGCAGACCGCCTCACTGAACACCTCGGCGTCGGCCCGCCCCTGGCTGGACCTCACGTACCAACTGCTCGGCATCGTGTTCGCGCTGCTGCCGGTGCTGCTCGCCGTACACCTGCTCAGCCGTGACCCCGGCGACCCGGCGCGGACCCTCGGCCTGGACGCCCGGAATCCCGGTCAGGACGTGGCGCGCGGCGCCGGCCTGGCGGCGCTGATCGGTCTACCCGGGCTGGCGCTGTTCTGGGTGGCGGCCCACCTGGGCCTCAACGCCACGCTGGTGCCGGCCGCGCTGCCGGACGTCTGGTGGACGGTTCCGGTGCTGATCCTCGCCGCCGTGCAGAACGCCGTGCTGGAGGAGGTGATCGTGGTCGGTTACCTGGTCACCCGGCTGCGCCAGCTCCAGTGGCGGCTGGCCGCGATCATCGCGGCCAGCGCGCTGCTGCGCGGCTCGTACCACCTGTACCAGGGCTTCGGCGCGTTCGTCGGCAACGCGATCATGGGCGTCGTGTTCAGCCTCTTCTACCTGCGCACCCGGCGGGTGATGCCGCTGATCATCGCGCACACCCTGCTCGACGTGTTCGCCTTCGTCGGCTACGCGCTGCTGCCCCGGGAGTGGTTCGACTGGCTCTGACCGGTCAACGCCGGTCGGGTCGGTAGACGGCCAACGCTCGGGTCGCGAGCCGGTCGGCCGCCGCCGCATCACCCAACGCCGCCGCGAGCACCGCCGCTCCCGGCAGCAACCGGGCCACCAGCCGCAACACCACCCAACCGCCGGCCTGCGCCGCGAGCGGCGCGGCCAACCGCCAGGCCGCCTCCGCAGTGCGCGGCCACGCCCCCTCGACCGGGTCACCCGGCGACTCGGCGGCGGCCAGAGCCGCCGCCGCGCTCGCCCGATCCGGGTGCACCTGGGTCAGCACCAGCAGGTCGACGGCCCGGTCGGGATGCGTCGGATCCTTGCCGTACGCCGCGGCCAGGTGCAGCACCAACTCCGAGTGCGTCCACAGCACCGCCGCCAACTCGGCCAGCGGCGCGAAGAACCCGGCCAGCGCGGCGGTCGCCCCACCCGCCCCCGCCGAGCGGACGAACCGCCGGGTCGCCAACCGAGCCAGGCCGTCCGCCGACGCGTCCGGATACCGGTCGCGCAACCCAGCGGCCCACCCGGCCGCGCCGGGTCCGAACGTCCGCACCGCGGCCAGAGCCAGCAGCTCCGGTGCGAAGCCAGGGTGGTCGAGCACGCGCGCGGCGACCGCGCGCAGCTCCGATTCCGGGGTACGCCCCAGAGCCGGCTCAGCCTGCCGCACGGCGGGGTCTGCCGGGGCCAGCTGCTGCTCGGTGGGCGTCGTCTGCGGCCTGACCACGGGTTCGGGGGCGGGGCTTGTCGCCGGGGTGCTCTTTGTCGGCCTGGTGCTCTTGCGGGGGGTGGCCGCGCGTTTGGTGGTCTTCGCGGCTCTGGCCGGGGCCGTTGGCGTGATCGTGCTCGCTTCGCCGGTGGTGCTCGCGTCTGTGGTGCTCGCGGCCTCGGTGGTGCTCGCGGCCTCGGTGGCGGTCGCGGCCTTGGTGGGTTTTGCGGCGCGCTTGCGGGGTGCCGGCGTGGCCGGGGTCACCTCGGCGGGCGTGTCGGCTGCCTGCCGAGGGGCAGCCCTGCGAACAGGGGCGGTCCGAGCCTTCGGCGGTGTCGATGCGAGGCCGGTTGCCGGGCTCGGATGGTCGCCGGTCGGCTGCTCCGCGTGCTCCGGCTGCTCCGCGCTGGTGTCGGTGGCCAGTTCGGCCGGTGCGCGCCGAGGCTGTCGAGGCAGCGGGCGATCCGGCTCCGGTGGTTGGAAGAGCACCGCCGGGGCGGCCTTGGCCCGTCGAGGACGCTGGGTCGCCGGGGTAGCCGGCGGCGGTGCCGACGCCTCAGGCTCCACCGTCTCGGTGGGCTCCTCGGCCACGATCGGCGGCCGGAAGGTAGCCCGTGGGGAGCGCCGACGCGCTCGTTCAGCAGGCTCTCGACGGGTCGGCTCGCTGGGCGGCTGCTCCTGCATATCGATGGAGCGTAGTCGCGATCACGCCGACGCACAGCGTGGAAACACGGGGGCGGGCGGGTCGCGGTGGGCGTACCCCGGAAGTCGTTTTGCTCCCGGTGGGTGGCGACCTGTATCCTCGGGCGCGGTGGTCTGAGGATCACCAGGGAGACTTCGCCTAGTCTGGTCTATGGCGCCGCACTGCTAATGCGGTTGGGGTCTTAAAGCCCCTCCCGGGTTCGAATCCCGGAGTCTCCGCGCGAAAGCCGGTTGTGTAGACTGGCTGAGCACAAGCGCCCGTAGCTCAATGGATAGAGCATCTGACTACGGATCAGAAGGTTAGGGGTTCGAGTCCCTTCGGGCGCACAGAGTTTGAGCAGGTCAACGCCCCTCTGGTTGTCGACAATCGTCGACCAGGGGGGCGTTTTGCGTGAGCCCACGGGTTCACACCTGCCGCTTGTGGCTACCCCACCGTTACTCTGAGTTGCGGGTGCCATCTCTGGCGCGAGGTGCGTCCTCGTCGCCATCCACGCGTCTCAACCGCCACGCATAACAGGCCTGCTCGCTTAAGGGCCTGTTTCACAAGAACTGGCCGGCCTGCGGCGGGCCCGAACGACGACCGGCGGCGTTGCGGTTTCGTCCGGATACAACACCGGTATCCGAACGAAACCCCGCCTTGCCCACATCGCCCTCGCTTCGATAGACGGCCACCGCTGATCATCAACGGTTACGGAACTTGACTGAAGATCGTGCGGTGGCCGGGCGTCAGAGCGTCACAAGTGCGTGAGCCCATGGGCTCATGTCGGTCAGCCGCGAAGGTAGGTGAGAACGGCCGACACCCGGCGGTCTGAGTGCGGGTCGAGCGGGAGCTTGGCGAAGATGTTGCCGATGTGCTTGCGCACCGCGGCCTCGCTGACGAACAGCTTGCCGGCAATCGCGTTGTTGGTGTGGCCTTCGGCCATGAGCGCCAGCACCTCCCGTTCGCGTTCGGTGAGGCTGGCGAGCGGACCGTCGGTGTGCCGGCGGACGACGAGCTGGCGGACGACCTCGGCGTCGATGACGGTGCCGCCCGCGGCGACACGGTCGACGCTGTCGAGGAAGTCGCGTACGTGGCCGACCCGGTCCTTGAGCAGATAGCCGATGCCGCCGCCGGGGGCGGAGTCGAGCAGCTCGCCGACGTAGGCGTCGGCGACATAGGCGGACAGCAGCAGGATCGCGATGCCGGGATGGGCGGCTCGGATGGTGGCCGCCGCGCGCAGGCCCTCGTCGGTGTGGGTGGGTGGCATGCGAATGTCGGTGACGACGAGGTCGGGGCGGCAGTTGGCCGTGTACGTGAGCAGGGCCTGCGCGTCCGCGACGGCCGCGACGATGTCGTGGCCGGCGCGTTCGAGGATTCGCACCAACCCTTCGCGGAGCAGGGCCGCGTCCTCGGCGACCACGATGCGCAGTGCCTTCGGCTGCGGCGTCAGTGGATTGGGCACGTCATCCTCACCTGGGTCGGGCCGCCGGCGGGGCTGGTGATGTGCAGGTCGCCGTCGAGGGCGTCGAGCCGGGCGCGCAGTCCGGCGAGGCCGGTGCCTGCCTGCGGGTCAGCGCCGCCGACGCCGTCGTCGACCACCGAGACGATCAGTGCCTGGTCCTCGGTCCACGCGTGCACCTGTGCCGATCGGGCCCGGGCGTGGCGGGCGACGTTGGTGAGGTTTTCGCTGACGAAGAAGTAGGCCGCGGCCTCGACGGCCGGGGGGAGCCGGCGGTCGAGGGCGAGATCGAGGTGGACCGGGACCGGTGACCGACCGGCGATCTCGTGCACGGCCGCGGCGAGACCATGGTCGGTCAGTACCTGGGGGTGGATGCCCCGGATCGTGGTGCGCAGGTCGGCGAGGGCCTGCTCGGCCTGCTGATGGGCCTCGCGCACGAGGTCGAGGCCGGGGCCGTCGGTCAGGTCCAGTTCGGCGCTGCCCAGTGTCATGGTCAGCGCGACGAGGCGCTGTTGGACGCCGTCGTGGAGATCGCGCTCGATCCGGCGGCGTTCGGTTTCGAACGCGTCGACCAGCCCGCTTCGGGAGCGGCGCAGCTGCTGGACCGCTTCGGCCAGTTGGGCTTCGGGCGGGTCCAGCAGGTGTCGCACCAGGGCCGCCTGGCCGCAGGCCAGCGCGGTGACCGCGTACGCCAGCAGGACGAGCGTGAGAATGCCGGCGGGCACCGCCAACCACGCCTCACCGGTGTTGCCCACCCGCCACCCGGCGACCTCGACCACGTCGTGACGGACCAGCACCGGAGCGAGGATCAGCACGACCGGAGCCGTCAGCAGCACCACCACCGCGCCGTCCACGAGCCAGAACAGCGTCACCAGCAGGACCGTGACGCCCGTCTCCGGCCAGGCCACGCGGCCATGTTCCCGATCGCGCGGCGCAGGTAACCGGCTCACCGGCAGCCCGGGAAAGATCAGCCGGAGCCGGCGCCGCTCGCCCGCGGCGGCGAGGTGCGCCAGCGTCGGAAGGCCGGCGAGCACGAACAGTCCCGCGACCACCACGATCGTGGCCACGCCCACTGTGAGTACCACGAACAGGAGGATCAGCCAGCCGAGACCGATGGGCACGGTGGTGGCCACGTACGCGAGTGAGCGCCACGGCCACACCGACGCCAGAAACCGTGTGGGGCGGCCCCGTACGGCTGTCCAGGCATCATCCACTTGCCCAACCCTACGGTTCGCACCGGCCGGGCGGGGTAGCGTGCGCGCTACCCCCGAAGTCGCGTCGGAGCCAGTGTGGTGGGCCGAGCCGGCAGGTGTACTGAGTGCATGAACCAGGCATCCCCGGCGGCCGTCACGCTCGACGTCCTCAGCCGCACCTACCGCTCGCGCGCCGGCACGGTGCATGCGCTGCGCGGCGTCACCCATGTGTTCCAACGCGGCACGTTCACCGCGATCATGGGACCGTCCGGCTCCGGAAAATCCACCCTGCTGCAGCTCGCTGCGGGCCTCGACCGGCCGACCGGCGGGCGGGTGCTCGTCGGCGACACTCGGCTCGACAAGCTGGACGAGACCGCGCTGACCCGCTTCCGACGCACGTCGATGGCGTTCGTCTTCCAGTCCTACAACCTTCTCGACGCGCTCACCGCGTTCGAGAACGTCGCGCTTCCCGCCCGCCTGGCCGGACGCCGTGTCGACCCGGCCGCCGTGCAGGCCGCCCTGGCTCACGTCGGCCTTGCCGAACACGCCAGGCGTCGGCCATCGGAGCTGTCCGGCGGCCAGCAACAGCGGGTCGCGATCGCCCGGGCGCTGCACGGTCGGCCCGACGTCCTGTTCGCCGATGAACCCACCGGCGCCCTGGACCGCGGCACCGGACGCGACGTGCTGGAACTCCTGCGCTCGCTGGCCGACGGCGGCCAGAGCGTCGTCATGGTGACCCACGATCCACTGGCTGCCTCGTACGCGGACGCGGTGTTGTTCCTCGCCGACGGTCAGATCGTCGGTCACCTCACGCACGCCGACGCCGGTCAGATCGCCGCGACGATGACCGACTTGGAGCGATGATGCTGCTGACTTTGGGCCGGCAGACCGTGCGCAGCTCATGGCGCGGCTACCTGGGCGCCTTCGTCGCGCTGCTGTTCGGCGTCGTCCTGATCGCCGTCACCGTGACGCTCATCGGGAGCGTCGACGCCACCGGCAGCCGGCCCGGCGTCACCGCCGACCAGCGCGCCCAACTGGACGACCTGGCCGCGATGTTCGGGATCATGTCGGCGGTCTCGGCGTTCATGGCGCTGTTCGTGGTCAGCAGCACGTTCGGCTTCGTCGTGGCCGGCCGCCGGCGCGAGCTCGGCCTGCTGCGCCTGGTCGGCGCGACGCCAGGGCAGGTGCGCCGGCTTCTGCTGGGCGAGTCCCTCGTCGTCGCGGCCGCGGCCACCACGGTCGGCGGTCTGCTCGGCACGGCGCTGGCCCCCGCCGTTCTCGGGCTGGTGGAGGCCATCGGGATCACCACGCTCGACCTTCGGGCGCCGCGCCCGTGGATCGCCTGGGCGGTCGCCGTGCCCACCGGTGCCGTGATCGCGCTCCTCGGGGTCTGGCGATCCTCGCGCCGCGCCGCCCGGATCGCCCCGAGCGCCGCTATGCGGGAGGCCGCGATCGAACGAACCCGGCCGAGCATTCTCCAGCTCGCCGTCGCGACGCTGTGCTTCGGCGGCCTGGTGGTGGTGGTCGTCGTCGCCGCCGACATGCCGCCGCTGTTCGCCCTGGTCGCCTCCATCCTGCTGCCCGAGGTGGTCGTGGTTGGCCTGATGAGCATCGGCCACGCCGTCATCCCGCGGCTCGCCGCCCTGCTCGCCCGCCCGTTCGTCGCCCGGGACGTCGCGGCCCGGATGGCCCGCGACGAGGTGCGTGCGGCCGCCCGCACCACCGCCGCGGTCGCCGCCCCGGTCGTGGCCATCTCCGCCATCGCCGGGTCGCTGCTGCTGTCCCTCAGCTTCACCGCCGACTGGACGAACGCGCAGGACCGGGCCCGGCTGCGCGCACCGCTCGTCGTCGAGGCGGACAGTCCGGCCGCAGCGGCGGCGGTCGCGTCCGACAAGGCCGTCGCGATCGCCGACGTACGCCGGCAGGGCATGCTCCAGCGTGACGAGGAGGGCCGTCCCGGCGTGCGCAGTGAAGTCGAGATCCTCGACCCCGTCACCGCCTCCGCCGCACGGGGCCTGACCGCCACCCACGGCACCCTCGACGACTTCCACGGACGCGTGGTGGCGGTCACCGCCACAGGGGTCATCGACGCCGGCGTCGGCCTGGGCGGCACTCTTCCGGTCTGGATCGCTGGCGAGCGGGTCCCGTTGCGTGTCGTCGCCGTCATCCCCGACGCACCCGACCTGTACGGCGATGCCGTCATCCCGGCCGGCCTGCTCCCGCCCGCAAGCGAACGTGCCACCGGGACGGTCTTCGTCCTACCGCGGGCCGACGCCGCTGCGGCGCGCGTCTCCCTCCAGCGCACCCTTGCCGGCACTGACAGCCGGATCCTCGGCTCCGGCGACTGGATCGACGCCACCACGGCCCAGACCCGCCAGGCCAACAACCTCAGCCTCACCATCCTGCTCGGACCGGCCGGTCTCTACGCCGCCATCGCGATCGTCAACGCCACCCTCATCGGCGGATCCCAGCGGCGCCGGCAGCGCGACCTGGTCCAGTTCCTCGGCGCGACCCCCGACCAGGTCCGGCGAGCAGCCATCTGGCAGGCCGCCCTCGTCGGCGGCACCGGACTGCTCCTGGGCGGTGCCACCACCCTGCTGCTCGGCTGGCTCGTACGCCGCGCCATCACCGCCGACCTGGTCGGCATCGCGGTGCCCATCACCATCCCGTGGCTCCCGCTGCTCGGTATCGGCGTCACCTGCGTGCTGCTCACCGTGGCCGCAGCAGCGGCCGGTATCCGTACGCGCAAGGCTCCACATCTAGCCGGGAACGCGCCATGAGCGTGGATCCCGGAAGACTTCACGGTGTTGAATCGTGCCGACAGGAGATCCCGAGGTCCCGTGTTCTTCCCCGCGTCCTGGCAGGGGGTCTGCGGACCGGGACCGCCCGGAGGCGTCACCGTCGAGCCTGTTGATCACGCCCCCCGGCCGGTCCGGTGGCGGGTTGACCACGAAGCTGCACCTGGCATATGAGCAGGGACAGTGCCGCACCCGGAGGATCGTCGCGCGCCAGAGCAACGACGGTTCGAGTCCCTGGTCGTTCCACGGATGGCATCCGGTCCCGCGCAGGTCCGATCTTCGTGACCGAACCTGTGCGGGACCGGATGCCTAACTCGTGCTACCCGAGTGTCGGACCGATCGGATGATCAGCCGAAACAGTTGGGCACCGGTGGTGAGCTGGGTGTGCAGTTCGTGGGCCGGTTGCCGCTGATCACCGTCTTCTGGTCCACTGTGACCTGGCCGCCGTCGTTGAAGATCCCGCCGGGTGCCAGGACGGAGATGTTGTCGGTGACCTTGCTTTCGGTGAGGGTGAGCGAGCTGTTGTTGTAGATTCCGCCGCCCTGGGAGTTCGAGCCGATGGCCCGGTTCCGGTCGACGTGGGTGCGGCGCAGTACGACGGTGCCGTTGCCGTTGTAGACGCCGCCGCCGTGTTCGATGGTGCTGTTCGTGCTGGCGACGTTCTCGTTGATCGAGGTCTCTTCGGCCACGAACTGGCCGATCTGGTTGTAGACGCCGCCACCCCGTTGGCCGGCTTCGTTGTGGTGGACCTTGCCGTGCCGGAGGTGGAAGACGCCGTCGGAGAAGATTCCGCCGCCCTCGCTGCCGGCTCGGTTGTCGTTGACTTCGACGTTCCGGGCCTCGGTGGTGGAGTTGATGCCGCCGCGGATGCCGCCGCCACGGAAGCCTGCGGTGTTGTTGTCCAGGTGGACGTTCTCGAGCACGGCGACCTGGCTGTTCGACAACCCGCCACCAGCACCACCGATGGGCAGAACGGTGACGACCCCGATCGTGTTGTTGTAGCTCAGCCGGGTGTTCTGCACGGTGAGGTTGCCGTTGTTGTGGACGCCTCCGCCGTCGTACAGGGCGCTGTTGTTGCTGATGTTGCTGCCGCTGTCCTTCTTCTTGTCCTTGTCCTTGCCGTTCCAGTCCTTGCCGTGGTCGTTCCCGCCGAGGATCTTCGTGACGCCGAAGTTGGCGATACCACCGCCCGTGCCGTTGGTGTGGTTGTAGACGACGTCGGTGTTCTCGATGGTGGCCCTGCCGCCGATGTCGACCCGGATGCCACCGCCGCCGGCGCCAATCCCGCCGTCGGCTTGGCCGCCCTTGATGGTCGCGTCGCGCAGCGTCAGGTCGCCGCCGGCTCCGACCTCCAGGATCCGGAACGGGGTGGCGTTGGCCGCGCGGACGATGGTGGACCCGTTCCCGTCGATCACGACCTGCTGGGTGATGATCGGCAGGCCGACCGCACCGAAGGGCACCGGTGGCTGGGGTGCGGATCTGTTGAGCGTGTAGGTGCACTTCTGGGCGAGCCGGAGCTTCGCCCCGGAGTCGGCGTTCGCGCGGACGATCGCCGCGATCAGCTCGTCGGCGTTGCAGGGTACGGACCGGAAGTCGTCGCCCCTGTCGTCTCGATGGTCGCCGTCCTTCTTGTGGTCCTTGCCGTCGCGGCCGCCCGGGTCCTTTCCTCCGTGGTCGTCGCCGCTGCCCCGGTTGCCGTCGGCGAGGAGCTGCGCTCCGGCGTTGGAGGGGTTGCTGCCGCTCATCCCGGTTGCTCCGCTCACCCCGGCCGGGGTGAAGGCGGCCAGACCGACCACTCCGGTCAACCCGGCCACCCCGGCGACGAGCCAGCGGGCCCGGCGCCGCTTCGGCGGACTGACCTGACCTGCCGCGACTTCGCTCATGTTCGGGTGCAGATAGTTGGACATCGAGCTACCTAGCCCTTCTCCGTACACCAGGTTTCCGCACGTCACAGCGGTGCAGAAGGCGACAAATCGGTTGTCGCCACCAAGGCGACGCTAGTTGAGCGATCCTCACATCAAACGGTCTTAAGCGAAAAATACCTACATTCGGCGTACGCGTCACTCCCGCCCCAGCAGCGCCACCAGGCCCTTCCGTCCTGCCGGCACCGCGCGACCCGGCGGGCATGATCCGCTCGCTCGCTCGCCTCGCCGAGGCCGGCAAGCGGCAGGCACGACGAGGGGGTGGCCGGCGACACGGGGCGCGGGGCGCCGCGCCGGCCAGGACACTCGGGTTGCTGGCGCTTGACGTGGGCCAAATCAGCGACAAGAATTTACAAGGATCGCTGTTAGCGTTAACAATCCGTCCCAGTGCTGCGACGGCATCGTCATGCCGATGTCGCGGCGGTCGCGACGGCCTGACTCCTCGGTCAGCACTACCACTGCAGGGGAGAAATCTATGCGAACGAGGGCAAGATGGCTCGCGGCGACTGCCGCACTCGGTGTTGTCCTCGCCGGGGTGCTGACCTCGACCGGCCCGGCCAACGCGGAATCCAACGGCGGGGTGCGGGTGATGCCTCTCGGCGACTCCATCACCGAGGGCACCCAGGTGCCGGGCGGGTACCGCATCGGGCTCTGGCAGCGCCTCGTCAACGGTCGATACACTGTGGACTTCGTCGGGTCGCAGTTCAACGGGCCAGCTAGCCTGGGCGACCACGACCACCAGGGACATCCCGGCTGGCGCATCGACCAGATCGACGCGAACATCGTCGGCTGGTTGAACACCCAGCGACCGCAGACCGTCCTACTGCACATCGGTACCAACGACATCTTGCAGAACTACAACGTGAGCACCGCGCCGAACCGGCTCTCCACCCTGATCGACCGGATCACCACCACGGCTCCCACAGCGGAAGTGTTCGTCGCGCAGATCATCCCGCTCTCCAACAGCAACCAGGAAGCGGCCGCGCGCACCTTCAACGCGGCGATCCCCGGCATCGTGCAGAGCAAGGTGAACGCCGGCAAGCGAGTGCGCCTGGTCGACATGCACAGCGCGCTCACCACCGCCGATCTGATCGACGGCGTCCATCCCACGTCCGGCGGGTACGACAAGATGGCTGCCCGCTGGTACAGCGCACTGCAGTCGGTGCCCGGCAGCATCGGAGAACCGGGCAGCGGCGGCGGGCAGACCACCGCGATCGTGGGCACCCTGTCCGGTCGCTGCGTCGACGTCCCCGGCTCTTCCACCACCAACGGCACCCAGGTGCAGTTGTGGGACTGTCACGGCCGCACCAACCAGCAGTGGACCTACACGAGCGGCAAGGCGCTGACCGTGTACGGCAACAAGTGCCTCGACGCCGCCGGCTATGGCACCTCCCCGGGCACCCTGGTCACCATCTACGACTGCCACGGCGGAACGAACCAGCAGTGGAACGTCAACGCCAACGGCACCATCACCGGAGTGCAGTCCGGCCTCTGCCTGGACCCGTACAACGTGGGTACGGGCAACGGCACGAAGCTCGTCCTCTGGACTTGCACCGGCCAGGCCAACCAGCAGTGGAGCCGCCGATAGCTCGTACGGTCGCGGCGGGTGGTCGGATCGTCTGTGATCCGACCACCCGCCGGCGCCTCCGCCAGGTGAATGGTCGTTCGATTCGGACCCAATTTTGATCGTTCTACGCATGCTGTCCGAGCTGGCAGTCCGAGCGGGACGGCTCACTGATCACGGCGAAGAAGACCGCGGAGAGCCCACGGGTGGGAACGATCCCCGAGCTGCTGCTGATTGTGGACACCCATGCCGGCACCGCCATTCTCGGCAACGTCGCGTACATCAGCCGTCTGCTGACGTCGGGTGGCGTCGCCCCGGCCGGCGCCTGCACCGACGGCGCGACGGTGGCCGTGCCGTACGGGGGCGGCTTCAGTAGCGTCAGCCGCGACGAGGCGACGAGCCCCGGTCGTGGCCGCCTGTTGGACGGCATCGACGGGATTCGGTGGGCGGGCGATAGGCTGCGGCCGGCGTCGAAGTGACCTAAGGGGACGGATGATGGGCGGATCGGTTCGCGCGGTGGTCGCGGTCTGCGGGCATCTGGCGTGAGCGACGGGTTGCGTCCCGGTGACCCGGCACGCCTCGGTGGGTACGAGGTGCTCGACCGGCTCGGCGACGGGGGCATGGGCAGTGTCTTCCTGGCCCGTTCGCCGCAGGGGCGGCTGGTGGCGGTCAAGGTCGTCCGTGCGGACCTCTCCCACGACGAGGAGTTCCGGGGTCGGTTCCGTAGTGAGGTGAACCGCGCCCGCCAGGTTCCACCGTTCTGCACCGCCGAGGTCCTGGACGCCGACCCGGACCATGACCCGCCGTACCTGGTGGTGGAGTACGTCGAGGGCCCCAGTCTGGCCGAGGTGGTCCGAACACAGGGCCCGCTGGGGGCGGCGCGGCTGCACAGCATTGCGGTTGGGGTGGCCACCGCGCTCACCGCCATCCACGGCGCCGGCGTGATCCATCGCGACCTGAAGCCGGCGAACGTCCTGGTCGCGCCGGGTGGAATCAAGGTCATCGACTTCGGCATCGCCCGAGCGTTCGAGGCGACGAGCCAGCACACCCGGACCAACCACATGGTCGGGACCGTCTCGTACATGGCTCCGGAGCGGTTCGACACGACGTCCGGCCGTCCGACGGGCCCGGCCGCTGACATCTTCGCCTGGGGCGCCCTGGTCGCCTACGCCGCGACCGGCCGCAACCCGTTCGGAGGCGACTCCCCTACCGCCACCGCGATGCGGATCCTCACTCAACCACCGGACCTGACCGGGCTCGGTGGGCCGTTGCGTGAGTTGGTGTCCCGGGCGTTGGAGAAGGACCCCGCTGCCCGCCCCACCGCCCGGGAGTTGCTCGACGGCTTGTTGACCGCAGCGTCTCGGGCGGGTGCCGGCGGGCCGGATCAACTCCCGGGTGCGGCGCCGCCGAGTGTGTCGCCCGCTGCGGGTGGTGATGATCAAGGCGCGCGGTCGACGCCGTCGGGTCTGGCCACGGCCGGTCGCGCGGGTTCACGCCGACGTGGCTGGCTCACCGCGCTGGGGGCGACCGCTGCGGTGATCGCCGTGCTGGTGCCCGCTTTTCTGTTCGGCCCAAAACTGTTGGGCGGGCAGTCCAAACCGGACCGGGCCAGCTCGACGCCGAGCGGTGGCCCGACGACGAGCGGGCCGGCGGCCACGACGTCCACGCCCGCGTCGGGCAAGCCGTCCGCCTCACCGTCGGCCAGCGCGGACCCGACCCAGGCCATGCTGGCCGGGCAGCGGCGAATCCTGCTGCACGTGGTGGAGATCGACCGCGACCTGTCGCTGCCGTCTCACGGCGAGGTCGAGGTCGGCAACGGAACCGGCAAGGACGCGCTGTTCGTGCTCGAACCGGTCGGTGTCGACTACATGATCAAATCGGTGAACCCGGAAATCGCCCACCGACCGTGCATCGGGGTCAAGCTCGATTCCGAGGGGGACAAGTCGCTCGTGGGAGCCGACTGTCGGCCGACCAAGGCAACGTTGTTCGCGATATACCGGGAGGGCAGGGACGACAAGGGGCGCCCCTCCTACGCCATCATCAGCGACGAGTACGGCCCGGTGCAGTGGAGCCCGACCAAGAAGGAGATCTTCGTCGAGTTTCTCGGCGACGCCCCGTTGATCACCACGTTCAGCCTGGTCGATCGAGGCGCGGTCTGACTCGGACGTACCCCGGCGCCTGCGGAAGAGCCACCCGGTGCGCCTTGGCTCGCACGCCGACGGGTTCCTGACCGTCGCCGCGCCAGCGCTCCTGCAGGTCGACCCGTCGGGCTGAGTTCATCGGCTTTGCCAGCAAGCCGTCGGCGATGGGCGGCCGTCGATGTTAACGCGCTCGCGGGGCCTCCTCAAGGGCCCGACGGTGATCCGCGCGGGGGATCTGGGGCGATGCCTGCGGGAACGCGGTTCAAGACGTCCCACCCCACGATCCGCAGCCCGGCAGCGGTAGATGTTCCCAGCACATTACGTCTTGACGAACGGCATGTTATCGCTCACAGTCGATGCCTAAGGACGACGACACCTTGGCTTTCCGGGCAAGCCCTGCCTCGTCGATCTCGAATCAGGCGTGCGCTACTGCTCGCCGGCGTCTTGTTAACGCTAACTCTCTGACGCCTGCGCGCTCGGCCACGCGTCGCGGTACGCCCACCCTCGGGCAGGCCGTTCGGCTCTTGGTCACTGGAGGAGGATCATGTCTGCCCTAGATAGGTCTCCATCGATCGCAACGCCGTCGCGGCGGCGTTGGTGGTTGCCCCGCATCCTTGCCGTCAGCGCGGCGGCGTTGATGGTCGGTGGTGCTGCCGTGACGGTGGTGTCGTCACCCGCCGCCGCGGCGACGGTCGACACGAACGCGTGGTACGTGTTGGTCAACCGCAACAGCGGCAAGGCCCTGGACGTCTACAACCTGGCCACCACCGACGGTGCGCGGATCACCCAGTGGGCCCGCAACAACGGCAACCAGCAGCAGTGGCAGTTCGTCGACTCCGGTGGTGGCTACTACCGGGTCAAGTCGCGGCTGTCCGGCAAGGTGCTGGACGTCTCGGGTCGCTCGACCGCCAACGGTGGCAGCATCGTGCAGTGGAGCGACAACAACGGCACCAACCAGCAGTTCCGGCTCGCCGATTCGGACAGCGGCTACGTCCGGTTGATCAACCGGAACAGCAACAAGGTGATGGAGGTGCAGGGCGCCTCGACCGCCGACGGCGGCAACATCGTGCAGTACGACGACTGGAACGGCACCAACCAGCAGTGGCAGTTCGTCCGCGTCGACGGAACCACGCCGCCGCCGACGACGACTCCGCCGCCGGGCGGCACGTGCGACCTTCCCTCGACGTACCGGTGGTCCTCCAGCGGAGTGTTGGCGAACCCCAGGTCGGGTTGGGTGTCGCTGAAGGACTTCACCGTCGCCCCCTACAACGGCCAGCAGCTGGTCTACGCCACCACGCACGACTTCGGGTCGAGTTGGGGTTCGATGAACTTCGGTCTCTTCTCGAACTACTCGCAGATGGGCTCGGCCAGCCAGAACGCGATGAACTCCGGCACTGTCGCGCCGTCGCTGTTCTACTTCGCGCCGAAGAACATCTGGGTGCTCGCCTACCAGTGGGGTGGGCCGGCGTTCTCCTACCGGACTTCGTCCGACCCGACCAACCCGAACGGCTGGTCGTCGCCGCAGACGCTGTTCACCGGAAGCATCACCGGCTCCGGTACCGGTCCGATCGATCAGGCTCTCATCGCTGACGGTTCGAACATGTACCTGTTCTTCGCTGGCGACAACGGCAAGATCTACCGGGCCAGCATGCCGATCGGGAACTTCCCGGGCAACTTCGGCAGCAGCTACACGACCATCATGAGCGACACCACTAACAACCTGTTCGAGGCCCCGCAGGTCTACAAGCTTCAGGGTCTGAACAAGTACCTCATGATCGTCGAGGCGATCGGTTCGACGGGCCGCTACTTCCGTTCGTTCACGGCGACCAGCCTGAACGGTTCGTGGACCCCGCAGGCCGCGACCCAGAGCAACCCGTTCGCGGGCAAGATCAACAGCGGCGCGACCTGGACCAACGACATCAGCCACGGTGAGCTGCTGCGCACCAACGCCGACCAGACGATGACCGTCGACGCCTGCAACCTGCAACTGCTCTACCAGGGGCGTTCCCCCAGCTCCGACGGCGTCGACTACGGCCTGCTGCCGTACCGGCCGGGTCTGCTGACCCTGCAGCGCTGACCCGATTTGATCAAGATCGACTGAATGGGAACGGGCGGGCTCGGCGTCACGCCGAGCCCGCCCGGCTCATGTCAACGCTGCGATCAGCCCAGGCTCATCGCAGCGGCGTGCCGGTGACACAGGTCAGCACCCGGCCCTGACCACGGGTGGCGCTCGATGTGGTCGTGGCGAAGCCGTGGGCCTCGAGCAGTGCTTCGGTCGCTGTGAGGTTCGCGGTGGCGTGCGCTTCGGTGGGTCGCTCGCCGAAGACGTAGAGCCGTCCTCCCGGTGCCAGCAGGCTGCGCATCCGAGCGATCTGCTGCGCCGCGTCGCCCAACCAGAAGAGGCTGACGTTCACCGCGAAGATCTTGGTGAAGTGGCCGGTCGGTAGGTCGGCCGACTCGAACCCCGCTCGCCGAATCTCGGCTCTGCCGGCGTCGATGTGGCTCAGGTTCCGTTCGGTCGCGAGCCGCACCATCGTCGCGGCGCGGTCGATGGCGACGATCCGACCGGTGCTGAGCTGGTCGGCGACCAGGGAGACGGCAGCCCCCCGACCGCAGCCGATCTCCAGCACCTGGTCGTCGGGCGCGACAGCCATGATCTGCACCGCCCAGCGCTGCCGATGCGCGGGTGTCGCCGGAATCGGCGCGTTCGCCGCGGGCGTCGTGTCAGCGCCGGACGGACCCGGATCGCGGGTCGAAAGAGTGGACCTCACGACGTCACTCGCCGGTGCCTTCTCTGCCCACACCTCTGATTCCACCCTGTCAGCGGAGTCGGTGCACCGTGTCCTCGGTCACCGCGCCGGGCCGACAGGCGCGACAGCGATCAGTGCGCGGGCACCGGAATGACGTCCCCGAGGGCGTCCGTCGGGGCCGGGACGTGCTTCGGGGCGCCGGCGTTGACCATTGCCAGGGAGACCAGTGCCGCCGCGACCACAAATCCGACGGCGACCCAGTACGCGACCGAGTAGCCGTGCATCAGCGCCTCGTTCCGCTCGTGGGCTTGTGCCGCCGGGCCACCGTGCGAGACCAGGTAGGTGGCGGCCGAGCTGGTCGCGATGGTGTTGAGCAGCGCCGTGCCGATCGACCCGCCGACCTGCTGCGACGAACTGATCATCGCGGAGGCGACACCGGCGTCCTTGGGTTCGACGCCGTGGGTGGAGATGCTCATCGCGGGCATGAACGCGGTGCCGATGCCGAGCCCGATCACCGTTTCGGCGAACGCGATCTCCAAGAAGGTGCTGTCCGCGTCGAGCAGAGCCAGCAGCACCAGACCGACCGCTGTGACGAGGTACCCGCCGACCATGATCGGCCGGGGTGCGATCCGGTGCGCGAGTCGGGCGCCGATCTGCGTGGCACCGATGGCCTGCGGCACCGCCATCGGCATGAAGGCCAACCCGGCCATCACCGGCGACCACCCCTTGACCTGCTGGAAGTAGTAACTGAGCAGGAGGAACATCCCGAACATGCTGACGATCGCAAGGCCCACCGAGAGGTACGCGGCGGCCCGGTTGCGTTCGGTCAGGACGCGCAGTGGCAACAGCGGTGAGGTGACCCGTGCCTGCACCACGACGAAGGTCGCGAGCAGCAGCACCCCGGCGGTGAACGATCCGATGGTCACCCCCGCCGACCATCCGCGGCTCTCGGCGACACCGAACCCGTAGACGAGGCCGACGAGTCCGGAGCTGGCCAGCAGTACGCCGGGCAGGTCGAGTCGGGCACGGTGCCGCTCGCCGTCGTCGTGGACGGTGCGGCTGGCGCCCAGGATCCCGATGACCGCGATCGGCACGAGGACGAACATCGCGAAGCGCCAGTTCAGGTACTGGGTGAGCAGCCCTCCCACGATCAGGCCGACAGCGCCGCCGGCGATCGAGACCGCGCTGAACACGCCGAACGCCTTCGCGCGTTCCCTCGGCTGGGTGAAGGACAGGGAGAGCAACGAGAGCGCGGCCGGCGCGAGCAGGGCCGCGAACACCCCCTGGAGTGCCCGGGCGAGCAGCAACATCGCGGCGTTGACGGCCAGGCCGCCGATGGCCGAGGCGATCGCGAAGCCGGCCAGCGCGATCAGGAAGGTGCGCTTGCGCCCGACCATGTCACCGACCCGGCCGCCGACCAGCAGCAGACCGCCGAAGGCCAGACCGTACGCGGTCACCACCCACTGCCTGCTCCCGTCGGTGAAGTGCAGCGCCTGTTGCGCCGAGGGGAGCGCGATGTTCATGACCGCCCCGTCGAGCACCACCATCAGTTGAGCGATGGAGATGAACAACAGGGCCTTCCACCGCTGGGACTCCGGGGCGGCACGACCTGTGGGCATGATTGTTCCTTAAGAGTGGTTTGTGGGTATTCGAGCGACTCGCCCAACGTTAACCACGTTCTGGAACGACCACCAAAGAATGTGCCTGCGGTTACAGTGCCGTCATGGGTGATCTTCACGCCCAAATAAACGTATTTTCCGGCTGAGGATGCCTGATCGAGAGCCGGCCGCCGCTGCGAAGGTGGCCTCTGTGAGTGTCGTTACTTTGTCGAACGTTCCAGAAACGGTTAGCGTTCCGTCCCACGAAGAGCCCTGCGGGCCCCGTGGCGGCTCACCAGTCGAAGTGGATGTGAGACGAGATGTCTGGACGGTTGGAAGCAAAGGTGCTGGTCGTTACCGGCGGCACGCAGGGCATGGGCCTGGCGTTCGCCCAACGGGCGGCCACGGAAGGGGCCCGCGTCGTCATCGGCGCCCGGGACAAGGACCGGGGTGAGGAGGTCGCCGCGCAGATCAGGAACGCGGGCGGCAGCGCCCTCTTCGTGCCCACCGACGTGACGGTCGAGGAGGACATGGCACGGCTCGTCGACGCAGCGGTGACGGAGTACGGGCGGCTGGACGGCGCGTTCAACAACGCCGGCGGTGGCCCGATGGCCAGCGTGCGCGAGACCGACAGCGACAACTGGCACCGGTCGCTCGCCCTCAACCTGACGAGCGTCTTCTACGGCCTGAAGTACGAACTCCCGGCGATCATCGCCTCCGGCGGTGGCGCGATCGTCAACAACGCCTCGGTCTCCGGCGTGAAGGGCGACGGAACCCAGGCCGCCTACAACGCGGCGAAGCACGGTGTCATCGGTCTGACGCGCTCGGCGGCCCTGGACGTGGCGCGCTCCGGTGTGCGGGTCAATGCCCTGGTCACCGGCCTGATCGACACCCCGCTCTGGCAGGGTGTGGTCAGCCAGGCCCCGGAGATCGCGGAGCGCTACCTGTCGGCGCAGCCGACCGGACGAGCCGGCACCTCCGACGAGGTCGCCGCCCTCACCGCCTTCCTGCTCAGCGACGAGGCCACCTTCATCAGCGGCGCGTCCATCGCCATCGACGGCGCCCTCACCGCCTGAGCACTGAGGCGCTGAGGCACTGAGGTCCGGTCCGGGGTGGCGGCTCCAGCGCAGCCGCCACCCCGGACCGGGCAACGCGTCAGGCGATCCGGTAGGCCCGCTGGATCGTCTGCGTGACAGTGTTGCCGGCGGTGTCGGTGGCGGTCAGTCGCAGCGAGACGAATCCGGCCCGTCGCGGATGACCGATCAGCGCGACGTTCCGGACCACCGGCAGGTCGACCCACGTCCGGCCGTCGTCGAACGACGCGGACACGGCGAGCGTCCGGTTGGGCGCGGCGGTCGAGCCGGCCTGCCGGTCCAGCGCCACCGGGATCGTCATGATCCGGCCGGTCCGTGCCGTGTTGGTGTCGTCGAGCACTGGCGTCGGGCGAACCGTCGTCAGCGGCAACCGCTCCGGCGACGTGGTGTGCGCCGAGGTGAAGGTCCAGGCCACCGAGACCGACGTCGACAGGGTGTCCGGGGCGCCTCGGGTGGCGGTCGCCTCCAGCCGGTAGGTGGCCTTCCCGGCGGGCACCGCGAACTCGGCCCACGGGCTGTCCGAGGTGCCGATCTCCTTACCGTCGCGCAGCAGTCGGAACCGCACCGGCTGGTCGTCGCGGCTCGCGGGGCGACCTGTCGCGTCGCCGAACAGGGGCACCGACGCGATCGAGATGGTGTCGCCGTCGCGGCCCGCGTACCCCAGTGGTGACAGGGTCGGCGCCTGGGTCACGGAGGGCCCGAAGGGCGCCGCGTTCCAGGTCTGGCTGTACGTACGCCCCGACCTGAATGTCGAATCCTGCGCGGTGAGGTTGTCCCCCTCGACGAACGTGGACGTCCAGACGATGCCACCGTCGGTGTTGTAGTACTCGGTGCCCTTGAACGGCAGGTCGACAGGCGTGTTCGACCCGATCGGGCCCGCGCCTCCGGGCGCCGACGCGCGGTGGAACCGGGTGGCCGTCGCCGTCGTGGACTGGCTGCGGAAGGTCGTCTTGACGGTGGCGAGGTTCTTCGGTGACAGCTTCCTGGTCAGGCCGGTGAACATGTCGCCAGTGCCGACGTACGCCAGGTCGTAGGTGTAGGGGCTGTTCCGGAAGGTGCCGTCCCTGCCCGGCCGGGCGAGCCCGACGCCCAGCGTCGCGGTGAACTCGGGCGCCGCGACGGCGGGCCCGAGCCGGCCGAAGAAGACGTCCGTGAAGGACACTCCGCTGAGTTGGACGCCCGGGTAGCGCAGGCCGTCGTCCCAGTTGGCGCTCACGTTGATCGAGATCGGCGCGGCGTCGCGCTGCGGCACCGTCAACGCGACCGGCTTGGCGGTGCGGGCGTCGACCGCCTCGGTGACCGGGCCGCGTACGTCCAGGACCGGCTGCGCGAGCAGTGTCGACACGGCACCCTCGTGGATGGTGCTGTACAACGCGTACCGCCCCTTGGGCAGCCGCAGGACGCCGCCGCCCGGTGTCGCGGCGAGGGTGCTGAACTCGCCGGTGGTCAGGTTCGCCGCCACTGTCGTGTACTCGGTGGCCGGCTTGCCGTCGCGTCCGGTGTGGTTGAGCCGTACGTCGTAGCTCTCGATCTCACGGTTCAACACGAAGGGCGTCCGTACCCGCAGGTCGCCGGCGGCGGTCGCGGTCAGCGCGCCCTGGTAGACGCCGTCCTGGGCGTCCACCCGGGTGTCCACGGTGATCGTCGCCTTGGCGCTGCCGCCGGCCGGCACCACCAGCGTGGCCGGGCTGACGGTGAGCATGCCGGCCGGGGCCGGAGCGATGGCGAGCGTCAGTGTGACCGGCGCGGTGCCCGTGTTGCGGTAGCCGACGACCTGGGTGATCGGGCTGTCGTCGGCGTGCGGCCAGCGCTGCACCGGAAAGTCGATGGCGGCGATGTCGGTGGCGACCGGCTGGGCGACCGCGCGGGCGATGTCCACCCGGCCGGCGCCCTGCTCGTAGATGGTGTCCTCGCCGGTCGGCTTGGCGGAGTCCATCAAGGCGGCCTTGAGCTGCGGGCCGGACCAGTCCGGGTGTTGCCCGGCGAGAATCGCGGCGGTGCCGGCCACGTGCGGGGTCGCCATCGACGTACCCGACATGGTGGCGTAGTCGCCGCCCGGAGCGGCGGCCACGATGTCGACGCCCGGCGCGCTGATCTCGGGCTTGATGTGGTTGTCGCCGACGCGCGGGCCCCGGCTGGAGAAGTAGGCCCGCTGGTCGTCGGCGTCCACTGCGGCGACGGCGAGAGCGTCGTCGGCGGAGGCCGGCGAGGAGACCGACTTCGGCTTCCCCTCGTTGCCGGCCGCGACCACGAAGAGGGTGCCGTACCGGTGGCTCAGCTCCTGGACCGCGGTTTCCAGCGGGTCGAGCCCGGGTGCGTCGTCGCCGCCCACGCTCAGGTTGACCACCCGGGTCTGCGGCGCGAGCCACTGCATGCCGGTGATGATGTCCGAGTCCTGGCATTCGGTGGTGGCGCAGACCTTGCCGACGAGCAGTTTCGCCCCGGGCGCGACCCCGCGATACCTGCCGCCGGAGGCGGCGCCGCTGCCGACGATCGTCGAGGCCACGTGGGTGCCGTGGCCGACCGCGTCGCCGGGGTCGTTGCCGCCGGTGAAGTCCCGGACCTCGGTGAGGTGGCCGGCGAAGTCGGGGTGGCTGGCGTCGATCCCGGTGTCCAGCACGCCGACGGTGACGCCGGTGCCGTCGAAACCGGCCTGCCACGCCGCCGGGGCACCGATCTGCGGCACGCTGCGATCGAGGGAGACCGTGCGCTTGCCGTCCAGCCAGATGTGGGTGACCCCAGTGGTGAGGGTGCGCGCGGACGGCGTACCTCGGGTGAGTGACGTCCAGAGGGTCACCCGGTCGTCCCGGTCCGCCCGGACCGCGAGCGCGTGCGCGGCCGGGAGGTCGGCCCGCACCCGCCCGGCACCCCCGGTGGTCGCGGTCCGTGCCCGCTCCGCCCTGTTCTCGGGGTACGCGACCAGCAGCGGCAACTCGGCCGCCCGGTCGTCGTAGCCGAACTCGCCGAGCGTGCTGAGGTCGAACAGGCGTCGGTCCAGCCGCCCGTCCCGCACCAGCGGCATCGCGTCCACCGGGATGACGTACTGGTGACCGTCCTCCCGGCTGCTCACGAACCGCATGCCGGCCCGACCCGGCCCGCGCTGGATCTGCGGGCGCCCGGCCGCGTCCAGCGAAACCCGGTCCCCGGTGATCAGGGTGAAGGTTCCGTGGGTGCCGGGGGCCGGGGCCGCCGGCGTTTCCCGCGCGTTCGCCGGTTGGGCGGTCAGGCCCGCCGCAACCAGCGCGCTCGCGAGTACGCCGGCTGTCAGGGCGCGTCGTTGCCGTCGTCGCACATCGTCCTCTCCGCCACGGGCGTCTCCCGGGTCGGCACGATGACGCCTGACCAGGTCGTTAGGTTGATCACCCTGGTGTGACAGAGACCACAATCGCGCCCCGCGCCGACGTCACCGGTCCACCCTTGCGAGTTCCATGCGGCGGTGACCAGGGGACGAGGCATGGGAGGGCACCGGTCGGATGCGTGACGCCGAAGAGTTCGACGCCCTCTACGCGGCCTGCGCGGGTCGGGTCGTGGGTCACGTGTACGCGCTCACCGGCAACCGCGCCGAGGCGGAGGATGCCGTCGCCGAGGCGTTCATGCGGGCCTGGCAGCGATGGGCGACGGTACGGGAGACGGACAGTCCGGAGGCGTGGGTCCGCCGGGTGGCCTCGCGGATCGCGGTGAGCAGCTGGCGCAAGGCGTTCAACCGGGTACGCGCGCACCGCCGGGCCGCTGTCGACCAGGGGGTGCCCGGACTGAACGAGGACCACGTCGCACTGTTGCAGGCGTTGCAGCGGCTGAGTGCCAACGAGCGCCGGGCGGTTGTGCTGCACCATCTCAACGACCTCAGCGTCGCGGAGGTGGCAGCCGAGATGGAGGCCCCCGTCGGAACGGTGAAGACGTACCTCGCCCGCGGTCGGAGAGCGATGGCCGGGTTGCTGACCGATGCGCACCAGGAGGAGACCTCCCATGGCTGATCCGCGCGACGATCTCACAGCGATCTCGGACGAGGTCCGGCGAGTCACCACGCTGCCGGGAGCGCAGACGTTGCGGCACCGCAGCGACCGGCGTCGGCGGCGTCGGGCGGCCGTCGGCGCGGCGGGGCTTGCCGTGGTGGCCCTCGCCGCTGGCACCGTCCTGGTGCAGGTACGAAACGACGTCGAGACGCCCGATGTCGGTCCGGCCAGCCAGGCCGCACCGCCAGTGGTCGTCCCGTCCGCGACCGCTTCGGCGGGGCCGCAGGAGATCCTCGGTGGCCGGCGGCAGGTCCAGATCGTGCTGCCCGGCATGCGCGGGGCCACGTTGGCGATCGACAGCGGCGGCGATCAGGTGCGGGCCACCACCGAACAGGGCATCGACGATCGGGCGCTGTGGGTGCTGCGCCCCGAGGGCGACAGGTACCGGATCCTCCTGGCGTCCGGTGCCGACGCGATCTGCATGACCGTCGTGCACGACGTCGCGCCGGGCAGCGTCCGCGGTCGGGCGTGTGATGCCGCCGCCTCGACGCAGCTCTTCCGGATCGATCAGGTTCCGGACGGCAGCTACTCGATCTTCCAGGGCAAGCGTTACGTCCAGGTGGTCGACGGCACCAACGCCCTGGTCCCCGACCTGCCCGAGGGCCTGACCACCACGTACGAGTTCCTGGACCGCGGGCCGAGGTGAGCGGCCTCGACAGCGGGGCCACGATCGAGGCGTCGGTGCGCGGCGCGGGCGTGATGCCGCCGTCGAGCCGGACGCTGGCGTCGAAAGGTTTCGACACCACGAGGCCGAAACTTTCGGAAAAACATTGACACTTCGCGATGGATTCGCTCAGGCTTGACCTGGCTGGCAATCGTGATCATCGATCTCGCTTCGTCCCTTCCTGCAACCACCACCTCGGAAGGAGACCTCTAGTGGCCATCCCCTCGGGCCGTTCCAGGACCCGGTCCACTGTCGTCGTGCTGGCGCTGGCAGCGCTCACTGTCGCCGGATCGGTATCGGTAGTGACACGAACGACGAACGCTCAAGCCGCCGTAGGCACGCTGGCCGCGGCAGTGGAGGACGAGGGCGTCGACTGCGCCGTGTCCGGTCTGCCTGACCTGGGCTCGCTGCCCACCAACGCGAAGCTCCCCGACCCCTTCAAGAAGCTGAACGGGACGACCATCACCGCCAGGTCAGACTGGCGCTGCCGGCGGGCTGAGATCAAGGAGCTTGCCGAGAAGTTCGTCTTCGGCGAAAAGCCGGCCAAGCCCGCGACGGTCACGGGGACGGTGTCCACCAGCACCATCACCGTCAACGTGGCACACAACGGCAGAAGCTCGACCTTCTCGGCGAGGGTCGAGCTGCCCAGCGGCACCGGTCCCTTCCCCGCCGTCGTGGTGGTCGGGGGGTTCGGCGCGGACACGGCCACCATCAAGGCCGCCGGTGCTGCCGTGATCAGTTACGACCCCTTGGCAGTCGGGCGAGAGGGCACTCCCCGGACCAACAAGCAGGGCGCGTTCTACAGCATCTACGGCTCGTCGAGCAGCACCGGACTGCTCGCCGCCTGGGGGTGGGGCGTCAGCCGGATCATCGACGTCATCGAGCAGACCGACGGCAGGATCCTCAAGGCGGACGCGATGGGCGTCACCGGTTGCTCCCGTTACGGCAAAGGCGCCTTCGCGATCGGTGTGTTCGACCAGCGCATCGCCCTGACCATGCCGATCGAATCGGGCAGCGCGGGCGTCCCCATCTTCCGAGGTATCCCGGGTGAGGGCGCGCAGAGCCTGAGCAGCGCGTACGGGGAGCAACCCTGGCTGGGCGACGCGTTCGGCTCCTTCACCGGCAGCCCGAACCGGCTCCCGGTGGACACCCACGAGATGGTCGCCATGGTGGCACCGCGCGGACTGTTCATCATGGACAACCCGCACATCGCCAACCTCGGCCCCCGGTCGGCGAGCGTCGCGGCCCTGGGTGGCGCGGAGGTCTACAAGGCGCTCGGCGTCGGTGACAACATCACCTACTGGTCCGACGTGCAGGGCGGCAGCCACTGCGCCAGCCGCCCCGAGTGGCGTACCCCGTTGCAGAACAACATCCGCAAGTTCCTGCTGAGGACGGGCAACGAGCCGGGCGTGATCCGGATTTCCAGTAGGGCGCTCGGCCGGTTGGCCGACTGGCGGGACTGGCCGACGCCGATCCTGACTGACGGCCCGACCACGCCACCCCCGACCACGCCGCCGCCGACCACGCCACCCCCGACCACGCCGCCGCCGACCACGCCGCCTCCGGCCGGTGGTGGCTGTGCGGCGACGGTGTCGGTCAACCAGTGGACCGGCGGTTTCGTCGCCACGGTGCGGGTGAGCGCCGGCACATCGCCGGTAAACGGTTGGACGGTCACCATGACTCTGCCGTCGGGTGCCAGCATCACCAGCATCTGGAGCGCCAACCGGAGCGGTAACACCGGGACCGTTCAGTTCACCAATGTCGCCTACAACGGCGCCATCGCGTCCGGGCAGTCGACCGAGTTCGGTTACCAGGGCGGCGGCACCGGTGCGGGGATGACTCCGACCTGTTCGACCGGATGACCCACGGGCCCGGTGCGGAGGTGCACAGCCTCCGCGCCGGGTCGCCCGGCTGCGCGGCGGAACGGGGCGGCGCGGCTGCGCGGCGGAACCCGAGCGTCAGAGCCAGACCACGAGCCCGGTCAGGTCGTTGAGGACGGCGGCCACGCCCGCCCGGATGGCCGCCGCGCACCGGTCCGCGGTGAACGAGTTCGGGTCGTACGTCGAGGACATCCCGAGCCCCTCGCCACGGAACGACGCGCCGTCCCAGTCGACAGCTGTGACGTTGTGGGTGGGCTCGGCGAGTTCCGCGCCGACCACGAGGAACTTCTCGTCCAGGTGGTTCGGGGTGACCAGCGCGAGCCCGTCGATGAGGTCGTTGCCCGCGCTGACGATGAGGTCCGGGCCCATCTCCATCGCCTTGGCGATGCTGGGAACGCTGTCGTGCGCACTGCCGACGACGATGGTCCTCAGGTCGACGTGCTCGTCATCGGCCCAGTCCTTCACCGCCGTCACGAGGGCCTTGGTCGGGTTGTCCGTACCGCTGGTCAACAGGACGACCCGGTAGTCCTTCGGCGGGTGGACGCCGGCCCACGAGCCGGGCTGGGGGGTGATGGTCGCCTCCGGCGCGGGCTTCGTGGAGGGGTCGACGAACCCCGGGCCGAGAGTGCCGATGGCGCTGGGCGCCGGACGTGGCTCGGACCAGTCGGCGCTGGAGTTGCAGGCAGTGACCAGCGCGGCGGTCGCGGCCAGCATGGCAACGGCCCGAAGCGGGGGGCGCAAGGTGATCGTCCTCCGGGTGGTGGCGGAAAGTGCGCGTACTTCTTCGTATTCCTATCTCAATTCCGGTCACCGGTAATCGGTGGACGGCCGTTCGGGGAATTTGTTCTCCGGCGGTTCGTCGGTGCGCGGGTTGGTGTTCACCCACGGCATGCAACGTGCACTGGCCAACCGAGGGAGTCGAATGTTAGGCCGCATCCGCCGTACCGTTATCGTCGCCGCTGTCGGGTTCGCCGCAGCGGTGGTTCCGTTTCTGGGCGCCGAATCGGCGTCCGCGCACGGCTTCTCGTCGACTGTGTACGCGAAAATTGCGGCGGGAGATGAGGGTCACATTCGGACGGGGGTAGAGCTCGAATACGACCTGCTCGTCGTTTCCGCCGCGGATGCCGGCGACGACGACCCGTTCTTCCAGGCGGGAACCGCCGCGTTCGAGGCGGGCGACACCGCCGCCCAGGCCGCCGCCCTGAAGGGGCACGCGTCGGCGGTTCTCGGGTACGTCTCCGACCGATTCTCGGTGAGTTCTCGGGGTGCGGCCTGCCGGCCGACCCAGGTGGGTGACGCGACGATCGGCGAGCGCGAGAGCGTGCCGTACGCGGACCTGCTGCTCGACTGGACCTGCCCGGAGCCTGTCGACGAGCACGTGGTGCGCAGCGGCCTCTTCCCTGATGACGAGGGCTACGTCAAGGGCACGAAGACGATAGTCACCTACGAGATCGACGGCCGTTCGGGCAGTGCGGCGCTCGACTCCGCCAACCCGTCCTTCTCGACAGCGCAGTCCTGGTACCAGCGGTTCGGCGAGTTCTTCCTCCTGGGCGCCGAGCATCTGCTGACCGGGATCGACCACATCCTGTTCCTGCTGGCGCTCATCGCCGGGTCGCGGCGGCTCCGGGAGATCGTGCTCGCGGCCACCAGTTTCACACTGGCGCACTCGGTGACGTTCATGCTCGCCGCACTCGGCCTGGTCGAGGTACCGGGGGTGATCGTGGAGCCGATCATCGCGTTGTCGATCGCCGTCGTCGCCGGTTGGCACCTGTGGGGGATCTGGCGGCGTGGTGGGCACGCGGCCGATCTGGAGACGGCCGGGCGCGGCCACCTCAGCCTGGATCGGGCCGGCTGGATCCGCCTCGGCGTGGTGTTCTGCTTCGGCCTCGTGCACGGCCTCGGCTTCGCGGGCGCTCTGGGTATCGACGAGGCGTGGTCGTGGACCCTGCTGTGGTCGCTGCTGGTGTTCAACATCGGCATCGAGGTCGTTCAGTTGACGATTATCGCTGTCGTCTTCCCGCTGCTGTTCGTGCTGCGCCGTCGTGCGCCGAAAGCCGGCCTCTGGGCGACCGGGGCTGTTTCCGCAGCCGTGTCCATTATGGGGTTGATCTGGTTTGTGCAGCGCGTTTCTGGATCATGAGTAGGGCTAAGTAGTTCGTGAAGTGCAGTCTTTCGCAAGATCACGTTCATGATCGGTTCATCGGGCGGCGAAAGCGTGGAATTGCTTCCCCAGCGTCGGGTGAAGGCACAATCCATTTCTCTATTTGAAAAGGGAACAATGTCGATGACATTGAGCACCTCGACACGGGCCTCCGCGCTCGTGCGGCGGCGCCTGGTCGCCGGGGTCGCTGCCGGGTTTCTCGGTCTGGGCGCGGCTCTCGGCAGTGGCCTGATGGCCACCGCGAGCGCGGCCGAGTCCACCACGATCACCGGTGTGGTCCTCGGCGTCGGTGCCAACGAGACCCAGCGCATCGTGAGCTGGTACTCCTCCGCCGACACCGCGCAGAAGATCCAGCTCGCCCCGACCGCCGAGATCGTCAACGGCGAGTTCCCGGCCGGCGCGGTCAGCTTCGACGCCGTCGGTGCGGCGAACACCTCCACCACCGGCTTCAACCGGCACGCCACGATCAGCAACCTGCGTGAGAAGACCGCGTACTCGTACCGGGTCGGTGCCGAGGGCAGTTGGTCCCCGGCGTACGCCTTCAAGACGCAGGACTTCGAGGGCGACTACGACTTCCTGTTCTTCGGCGACCCGCAGATCGGCTCCTCCGGTGACCGGCTGAAGGACCAGGCCGGCTGGGAGGACACCCTGAAGGTCGCCACCGCGGCCAACCCGAACGCCGAGCTGCTGGTCTCCGCCGGCGACCACGTCGAGAGCGCCAACGACGAGGGTCAGTGGACCTCGTTCCTGGCCCCCGACCAGCTGCGTCAGATCCCCCTCGTCGCCACCATCGGCAACCACGACGTCGGCGGCAAGTCCTACGAGCAGCACCACTTCACCCCGAACACCGACCGCTCGGCCCAGTACTACAACGGCGACCAGGCGACCCGGTCCGGCGGCGACTACTGGTTCATCCACAAGGATGTGCTGTTCATCGACCTGAACAGCAACAGCTACGTCAACCCGGCGGACGGCTCCGCCGGCGGCGACGCGGCGCACGTCGCGTACGTCACCGATGTCATCAACAAGCACGGCTCCGAGGCCAAGTGGAAGGTGCTGGTCTACCACCACTCCATCTACTCGCCGGCCAGCCACGCGACCGACGCCGACAACAAGCAGCGGCGGGAGGACTTCACCACCGCGTTCTCCAACCTCGGTGTCGACATGGTCCTGCAGGGCCACGACCACAGCTACACCCGCAGCTACTCCATCAAGAACGGCCAGAAGGAGAACCCGGCTGAGAAGCCGGGCGCTGCCGACGTGTTCCCCGGCCCGGGTGGCGTCATCTACGTGACTGCCAACTCGGCCTCCGGCTCGAAGTACTACGACATCAAGAAGCCGGACAACACCGGCACCGGCATCCGTGGCAACGGCCCGGACCCGCTGGACGCGAACAAGTACTGGTACAACTCCGTGCAGAACCAGGAGCACGTGCGTAGCTACGTCAAGGTGCAGGTTCGCGGCGACAAGCTGGTTCTCGCGAACGTTCGCAGCGGCACCTGCGCGGCGCCGAACGCGGCCGTCGAGAAGGGCCTTTCCTGCGTCAACACCCCGGACGGTCAGCCGGTCGGCTCGATCGTCGACAACGTGACGGTGCACCCGTTCCACGGTGACGGCCAGGCCATTCAGGTCAACGTGCCGAACCCGGCTCCGGGCGAGTTCGGCTGGACGATCGACGGCTACAACGGTCTGGTCGACCTGGGTACCGCGCAGGAGCGCAACGGCACCTCCTTCCAGGCCAACGGCAAGATCAACCCGATCCTCGTGTCGGACAGCCGCCGGTCGCTCGCCCCGTGGTCGATCTCGGCCAACGTCGGCGACTTCTCCGACGCCGACAAGAAGTTCTCCGGCTCCTACCTCGGTTGGAACCCGTACGTGCTCGACGCCGGCGCGGGCGCCGAGGCCGGTGCCCCGGTCCTGTCGTCCCTCGACGACCAGGGCAAGGGCCTGTCGGTCTCCAGCGCGCTCGCCGCCGCCGCGCAGGGTCACCCGCGTGGTGGCGCCAAGCTCGGCGCTGACCTGGACCTGAAGATCCCGGACAGCATCGCGAAGGGCAGCTACCGCACCACCCTCACGATCACTGCATTGAGCAGCTGACCGGACTGTTCCATTCGGCGGGGTAGGCACCTTCGGGGCCTACCCCGCCACCGGTTCACCCACTACCAAGATCACCACAAGGACTTGAGATGCAACCGTCCGTCACTCGCTGGAAGACCACGACCGCCGCACGCCTCCGTACGACAGCATTGTCCCTGCTCGCCGTCGTCGCGGCCGTCGGTGTCGGCGCCGGTCCCGCCCTGGCGGCGGACGGTAACGTCGCCTGGACGGTCCGGACGGCCTCCAACGGCTACGGCGAGGCCCGGTCCAGCTACAGCTACAACGTCAACCCGGGAGGCGCCGTCGAGGACGCCATGGTCGTGGCCAACCGCGGCCCGGCGCCGCTGACCCTCTCCGTGTACGCGGCCGACGGCTTCACCACCGACGCCGGCCAGCTCGACCTGCTCACCAAGGACAAGAAGTCGATCGCGATCGGCGCCTGGGTGAAGCCGAACGCCGGCAGCGTCGTGATCCAGCCCGGAAAGACCGCCCAGGTCCCCTTCACTGTCAGCGTTCCGGAGAACGCCACGCCCGGGGACTACGTCGGCGGCATCCTCACCACGCTGACCCAGGCCGACCAGGCTGAGGGGATCAACGTCGACCGGCGTCTCGGCATCCGGATCACGTTGCGGGTGGGCGGCGAGCTGAAGCCCAACCTCGCGATCGAGAACCTGCACGTCACCTACGCCGGGCCGACCAACCCGTTCAGCAAGGGTGACGCCACCATCACCTACAAGGTCCACAACGTCGGCAACGCGGCCCTGTCCGGTAAGCAGGCGGTGACCGTCTCGGGCCCGTTCGGCCTGCTGCGGGTGCGGGCCGAGGATGTCGCCGCGCCGCCGGAGCTGCTACCGGGTGAGAGCTGGGACGTGACGGTGCCCGTACACGGGGTGGCTCCCGCCATCTCGCTGGCCGCGACCGCGACAGTGACACCCCTGCTCACCGACGCCTCGGGCTCCACCACCTCGCTCAAGCCCGTCCAGGTCACCGCGCACGGCTGGGCCCTGCCCTGGATGCTGGTGCTGGTGCTCGTCGTGCTGATCGCCGTACTCGTCGGGGCGTACCTGTACCGACGCCGCAACCGGGCGCAGAGCAAGGCGCGCGAGGACGCCCGCGTACGCGACGCCGTCGAGCAGGCGCTTCGTGGCCCGGAGCCGCAGACCTCCTGATCGCGGCTCCGGTCACCTCGGCCGGCTTCGGCCGGCGGCGGTTCTCGCCCGCTGGGTCAGGCCGATCGCGAACGCGATCACGGCGATCACCAGCACCGCCGCCGGCACGGATGCCCAGGTCGGGGCCGTACGCAGCACCACAGTGCCGAGCGTGGCGCCGACCACCAGCCCCGCCAGCCGGCCGACACCACCCACGTCGGCGAACCGGTGCGGGTCGACGACGCGCCGCCGGACCAACTCGGTCAGCGAGCCGGTCAGGTAGGTGGTCGACGCACCCCGTACGCCGGCGGCCACTGTGATCACGCTCTGGATGCCGCTCGACACGGCCGCCATCGCCAGCAGCACGAGCCCGAAGCCGTACCCGGGACGTGCCGAGCAGCCGAACCAGCCAACAGTGAAGCCGAGCAGCAGCACCGCCTCGGCCGACGTCACCACAGCGGTACGGCGGTTCCAACCCGGCGGGGTGTGGCGCAACGGCACAGTGGCAGCGGCCACGCCCACCGCGTACCCGCCAACCGCCACCACCGCCCCCGCGAGGGAGCGGGTGTCGGCAGTGGCGATCGCGTGGCCGAAGTGCACCAGGTTGCCGGTGACCACGCTGGCGAAGTAGCCGTTGAGCTTGGTCAGACAGATCACGTCGAGGAAGCCGGAGGCCGTGGCGAGCGCCACCAGGAGCCCGGCCGTGGCCCGCGTCGACGGAGCGTGCACGATGCCCCTTCCGTCGGTCCCGCGGCCAGCGCGACGCGCCCGTCCTTCACGTCGAACCCACCCGCGCTCGCGCCCGGCGCGGTACGCGGACATTCCCGGGCCTGCCCCGGCTACGCGCGGCGGGGCCCACCAAACGCGGGCGTTCGTCCTTGTGGGTGAACGACGCTCGGCTCCGAACCACGCCCGTTCCCGAGCCGGCATGCTGCGACGGTGACGCCGGCACGGAGAGGGAAGCCACATGGTTGACGGGGATGTGCCAGAGCGGATGCAGGCCGCGGCCTTCGACGAGTTCGGCGGGCCGGAGGTGATCACCCTGCGGAAGCTGCCGATCCCGCAGGTCGCCGACGACGAGGTGCTGATCAAGGTCTTGAGCGCAGGTGTCGGGGTGTGGGACGCGTACGAGCGCGAGGGTGTGCTGGTGCCGGAGGGCTCGGCGCTCCCGATCGTGCCCGGTTCCGACGGCGCCGGAACCGTCATCGCGGCCGGCAGCAAGGTGACCGGCCTGGCCGTGGGCGACCTGGTCTACGTCTCCGCCACCGCTCGGCCGAAGGGCGGCTGCTACGCCGAGTACGCGTCGGTCAAGGCGGAGTACGCGGCAAAGGTGCCCGACGGTGTGCCCGCCGAACACGCCGGTGCCATGCCCACCGACGCGCTGACCGCGCTGGCCGGGCTCGACGCGATCAGCCTGTCGGCCGGCGCCTGGTTGCTGATCTTCGGTGCGAGCGGCGGTCAGGGTCACCTGGCCGTGCAGTTGGCGAAGCGGCAGGGGCTGAACGTGATCGCCGTGGCGTCCGGGGCGGACGGCGTCGCGCTGGTGACCCGGCTCGGCGCCGACGTGTCCCTCGACGGCCACGGCGACATGACCGACGTGCTGGCCCGGATCCGGGACGCGGCGCCGGGCGGGGTGAACGCCATCCTGGCGATGGCCGGCGGCGCGACTCTGGACCGGCTCACCGAAGCGTTGGCCGACGGCGGGGTGGTCGCGTTCGCCCACGGGGTGCAGCCGGAGCCGCAGGAACGGCCGGGCGTCATGGTCCGCGCGTACGACGGCGAATCGAGCCCTCGACAGTTGCGGCGCCTCAACGAACTCATCGAGGCGGGGCCGTTCGTGGTGCACGTCGCGGAGAAGTTCCCACTGGGCAAGGTGCGGGACGCGCACCAGCGCCTACAGACGTCCTACTCCGGCAAACTCCTGCTGACTGTCGCCTGAGACGTCAGGGCGTGCGCTGTTGCGGCACGCGTACCGAAGCCATGCCGGCCGCCGTCGCGGCCTGGATGCCCAGGTCGGTGTCCTCGAAGACCAGGCAGGACTCCGGGGGTACGCCGAGCTGCTCCGCCGCGAGCAGGAACGCCTCCGGGTCGGGCTTGGCCCGGGTGTAGTCGTCGGCGCAGACCAGCACGTCGAACCGGTCCAGCAGGCCGAGCGCGTCCAGGGAGGCGGTGACCGACGCGCGGGTGCTGCCGGAGACGACGGCGAACGGGACCCGCCGGTGCGCGTCGTGGATGTGCGCCAGCACCTCGGGCACGGCGGCGAGCTGCGGCAGCAACTCCTGGTAGTAGCTCTCCCGGCGCTCGACGACGGCCGCCACCGGCATGGCAAGACCCTGCTGCTCGTTCAGCGCGACGATGATGTCGGCGGTGGGCCGCCCACCCCAGGCGTAGAAGAGGTCCTCGGGGAACTGGCAACCCCACTCCTCAAGGGCCCGCTGCCAGGCCAGGTAGTGCAGCGGCATCGAGTCGACGATGGTGCCGTCGCAGTCGAACAGGTACGCGGCGAACGGCCCGGGAGGCAGAGGCAGACTCACCCGGGAAGGGTACAGCTCACTCGGTCGTGACGGCTCTCAGCTGACTGAGCAGGTACGCGCGCTCCGGTTCGGTGCCGACCAGCGTCAACGCGCTGCGGTACGCGACGGCGGCCTCGTCGTACCGGCCGAGCCGACGCAGCAGGTCGGCCCGCGCCGCCGGATAGGGGTGGTGGCCGCGCAGCCGAGGCTCGTCGGCCAACTCGTCGAGCAGCGCGAGCCCCGCCGCCGGCCCGTCCCGCATGGCGACCGCGGCGGCGCGGTTGAGCGCCACGACCGGCGAGGACACCAGGCCGAGCAGCACGTCGTAGAGCGCCACCACCTGCGGCCAGTCGGTGCTGGCCACGTCGGCGGCCTCGTCGTGCAGCGCGGCGATGGCGGCCTGCACGCCGTACGGGCCGGGCGCTCGGCCGGTGAGCGCGACCACCACCAGGCCCCGCCCCTCCTCGATCATCCGACGGTCCCAGCGTCCACGGTCCTGGTCGTCGAGAAGGATCATGGTGCCGTCCGGCCCGGTACGCGCGTCCCGTCGGGCGTGGACCAGCAGCATCAGACCGAGCAGCCCGGCGACCTCCCGCTCGGCCGGCAGCAGCCGACGCAGGATCCGGCCCAGCCGGATGGCCTCGTCGGCCAGGTCGATCCGTTGCAGATCCGGGCCGGAGCTGGCCGCGTACCCCTCGGTGAAGACCGAGTAGACGGCCTGGAGCACGGTGGGCAGACGACCGGGCAGCTCGTCGGGGCCCGGCACCCGGAACGGGATGCGTGCGTCGCGGATCTTCCGTTTGGCGCGGACGAGTCGTTGGGCCATGGTGGCGGGCGGCACCAGGAAGGCCCGCGCGACCTCGGTGGTGGTGAGGCCGGCCAGGAACCGCAGGGTGAGTGCCCCGCGATCCTGCGCGGCCAGCGCCGGGTGCGCACAGGTGAAGAAGAGCGCCAACCGGTCGTCGGGCAGGTCGCGGTCCGCGTCGGCGGGCGGCGCGTGATCGGCCCGCTCGGCCTCCGCCTGCAGTACCGCGAGCCGGGTCGCCAGCACCCGGTCGCGACGCAGCCGGTCGACGGCCCGACGCCGAGCCGTGGTGAGCAGCCAGGCACCCGGCCGGCTCGGGACGCCGTCGGTCGGCCAGTGCGTCAGCGCCGCCTCGATGGCCTCGGACGTGACCTCCTCGGCCAGGTCGAGGTCGCCGAAGCGGCGCACGAGCGAGGCGAGCAGTCGGCCGCGTTCCTCCCGGAACACCGCCTCCACCGACGACCCGACTGCTGCCTCCTCGGCCGGCACTGTCACCCCTGCATGTCGAGCTCGAAGATCGGACGGACCTGGACCGATCCGGTGCCGATGGCCCCGGGGCTGCGGGCCGCCCAGTCCAGCGCGGCGTCGAGGTCCGGCACGTCGATGACGTCGTACCCGCCGAGCAGCTCACGGGTCTCGGCGAACGGCCCGTCGGTGATCGTGCGGTCCCCTTCCGGGCCGACCTGCACGGTGGTGCAGGTGGTCAGGTCCTGCAGGGGGTGCCCGGAGACCCAGACCCCGGCGTCCTTCATCTCCCGGTCGTAGCGGGTCCAGTCCTCGAAGCTGCACCCGTTGTCGACGACCTCCCCGTCAACCATGGGGCTCATGAACAGCAGCATGTACTTCACGTTTCGGCTCCTCTCGGTGCGGCGGATCGCCGTACAGCATGACGACGAACGTGGGACGGGGATATCGACACGGCGCGGCAGGATTTTCGCGACCGAACTGTCCGACTGTGCTCACGGGAGGCCCCGCTGCGCCGACTCGGGTCGTTCGTCGCGTCGGTCCATCCGTCGTTCGAACCAGGTCACCCCGATCAGAAGGGCGGTCAGCACTGTGAGCGCCGCCAGTGGCGGCAGGGATCGGCCGATCGGCAGCAGGGCCAGCGGCAGCAGCGCGGCGACGACCTGCGTCGGGTACACCGGGCCAACCGTCAGCCGGCGGAAGACCAACCTGCTGAGCAGGTAGAGGGCGGCGCCGCCGTAGAGCGCGGTAGCGGCCTCCCAGCCCAGTCGGTCGGGGTGCGCGGACTCCTCGGTGAGCTGGGCGATCACCTCCTCGATGCCGAGCGCGACGTAGATGGCGCCGATGATCAGCGTGGAGTGCCCGAGGCCGTACGCGTCGCCGGCCACGCTGGCCCGTCGTTCACCAGGCACGTTGCTGACAGCCTCCCGGGCGGCGGGCGCCAGCCGATCGAAGTAGAGCCACCACAGGCACACCGTGCAGGTGAGGCCGAGCAGTGCGGCCAGGAGGGCGGAGCCGACCGGTGCCATCGCCCTCGGGCCCGCGCCGGCGGAGATCAGGGACTCACCCAGCGCGATGATGAGCACCAGGCCGAACCGCTCGCTGAAGTGGTCCACGCTGCGCAGTTGCCACGGCCGAAAGGTGGACGCGATCCGGGCGCCGCCGATGTTCAGCAGGAACGCGACAGTCCAGAGCGCCGTCTGGGCCGCACCGCCGAGCAGGGCACCGATGATCAGCGGGACCCAGCCCAGCACCACCGGCACTGTGAAGAACCGCAGCGTCGAGCGCAGTGGCGGGTTCGTCGCGCTCGCCCAGAACAGGATCACGAGCTGCACGGCTCGGCCGACCACGTAGGCCAGGGCGAGAGTCAACGGCGCGTCGAACAGTTCCGGGCTCTGCCGCCACGCGTCCGGCAACACCAGCGCGGCCACGAAGATCGCCGCCATCGCGACGAGGGTGACAGCGCGGACCGGGCCGACGTCCGGCCGGACCAGGTTTCCCACCCAGATGTACGGCGACCAGGAGTACAACAGCAGGAGCAGGAGGAGTAGCCCCTGGGCCAGGGTGAGCGCGCTCGGCGACCCCGCCATGAACGTGATGACCCGGGTGAGCGCGAAGACGAAGACCAGATCGAAGAAGATCTCGAACATCGTGGTCCGGTGCGTCACGCCTGCCGGCACCGGACGAATGTCGAGAACCCTCCTCATCCTCGCATTCTGCGCCATCGGGGTCGAGTGTTCACCCGGTCTACTCGCCTGGCGTCGCTCCGAAGAGCAGGAAGAACCGCTCGGCCGCTGCGATGTCGCCGTGCACGTCGATTTCGCCCGCCGAGACCGCCGAGCGCAGCGGCGTGCCGCCGAACATCAGGTCCCGCAGTGCTCCGACAGTGCCGGTGACAGTGACGTCGACAGGGCCCGACCGGCCACGGGCCACGCTGATCCCACTCGGAGAGACCCCCACCTCGAAGGCGTCGGTGCCCACCTGCAACCGGAGTCGAGCGGTCACCGAAGCGTCGGTCGGTGGTCGATAGAGGGCCTTCAGCAACAGCATGAACGCGTCGGTGCTCATCTCGACGTCCGGCTCCGCGGGCAGGCCGGCGCCCCACCGCGACAGCTCGATCAGCGTCGGCTCCAGTTGCTGGCCGCGTTCGGTCAGCTCGTACGCGTGCACGCTTGCCGGCGGCCCGAGCTGCACCCGCCGGACGATGCCGGACTGCTCCAGCTCCCGCAGTCGCTGGCTGAGCACGTTCTGGCTGGCCTTCGGCAGGCCGGCCCGCAGATCGCCGAAACGCTTCGGGCCGAACACCAGCTCTCGAACAATCAACAGAGCCCAGCGCTCGCCGACGATGTCCATCGTGCGCGCCGCCCCGCAGGCGTCCTGGTAAGTCCGCTGAGTCACATCGTCATCGTAGTCGGCGTCCACCGAACAGTGCTAACGTCGGATCGGCCAGTCCTAACTTAGGAGTAAGCGATGGATGCACTGCTCGCAAAGGTCATCGAGCGCCACGGCGGCCTCGATCGCTGGAACACCGCATCGACCCTCACCACCCGGCTCACCTACGGCGGCCCGTTCTGGGCGTTCAAGGGCCGTCCCGACTTCGACAGCACCGAACTCGTCGAGGCCGACCTGCACCGGGAACGGATCCGCCACGTCCAGGAGGGCACCGGCCAGGTCACCGAGTACGACAGCGACACCGACCGGGTCACCGTCACCGCAGCCGACGGCAGCCTGATCGACGAGTTGACGAATCCTCGGGCCAGCTTCGCCGGCTACACCCAGGAGAGCCAGTGGACGCTCGCCCAGGCGGCCTACTTCCGTGGCTACGCCACCTGGCACTACCTCGTCGAGCCGTTCCTGTTCACCTGGCCGGGCGTGGAGGCGCACGAGATCGAGCCGTGGACGGAGGACGGCGAGTCGTGGCGCGTCCTGCGCGTCACGTACCCCGAGAGCGTGCACACCCACAGCGACACCCAGCTGTACTACTTCGACGACAGCGGGCTGCTGCGGCGCATGGACTACCAGCCGGTGGTCAACGGCTCCTCCCGGGTCGCGCACTACGTCAGCGGATCCACCGAGGTCGACGGGCTGGTCGTGCCGACGCGACGCCGGATCCACATCCGCCAGGAGGACCGCACCCCGGACCTCTCCTGGACGCCGATCACCCTGGACCTGGCTGACGTCCGGATCCGCTGAGACCCCGATGGTGTCGCAGCGGACCCGGCGCCACATCGCCGACCGGACGCCCCGGCCTCAGGTCGAGGCGTCCGTCCGGCGCCGGCTCCGCTCAGCCCGCCGCCGCACCTGCTGGTACGCGCCGGTCAGCCCCATCGCCCGGCGTACCTCGAGCACCGTCTGGCGTACCTCCTGGCGGGTCCGTTCCGTACCCTCGACGATCAGTCGGTCGACCAGGCCACGGTCGGCTTCGATCTCGGCCCGGCGCTGCCGGATCGGCGCCAGGAACCCCTCCAGCGCGGCGATCAGTCGTTCCTTGACCTCCACGTCACCCACCCGCCCGGCCCGGTACCGCCGGGCCAGGTCGGCCACCTCGTCGCGGTCCGGATTGAAGACGTCGTGGTACGCGAACACCGGGTTGCCTTCCACAGTGCCCGGCACGTCGGCCCGCACCCGGTTCGGGTCGGTGTACATGCCGAGCACCTTGCGACGCACCGTCGCCGCGTCGTCGGAGAGCGCTATCGCGTTGCCCCGGCTCTTGCTCATCTTGGCCGCGCCGTCGGTCCCCACCAGGCTCGGTGTGTCCGCCGGGATCAACTCGGGCACCGGGAAGACCGGGCCGTACAGGTGGTTGAACCGCCGGGCGATCTCCCTGGTCACCTCGACGTGTGCCGCGTTGTCCCGGCCGACCGGGACCACCTCCCCCTTCACGCAGAGGATGTCCGCGGCCTGGAGCACCGGATAACCCAGCAGCCCGTACGGCATCTCCTCCTTGCCGGCGTCGCGGGCCATGTCCTTGAGCGAGGGCACCCGTTCCAGCCGGGGGACGGTCACCAGGTTCTGCAGGAGGGTGTTGAGGTCGCCGACCTCGGGGATGGCCGACTGGAGATAGAACGTGGCCCGGTCCGGGTCGACGCCGGCGGCGAGGATGTCGGTCACCATCTCGCGGGCGTTGCCGGCGACCTGGTCGATGTCCTCCCGGCGATTGCGGGTGGTGAGCATGTGCAGGTCGGCGATGATGAAGAAGCTCTCGTAGCGCCGGTGTAGCCGTACCCGGTTGGCGATGCTGCCGACGTAGTGGCCGAGGTGCAGGCGGCCGGTGGGCCGGTCGCCGGTGAGCATTCGTGCGACGGACATGGTGGTGCCTCTCGTTCCGCTGGTGGGTCACGCGTGGGCGCGCGCCGAGCAGGGCTGGCTCAGCCCTGCTCGGTCAGCGGGATCGACTCAGCGAGTCGCCCGCCATCGCGCGCCGGCGCGAAACCGCAGACCACCGGCACGGAGGACGTTCAGAAGTTGCTCACGGCCATCGCCGGAGCTGGTCGGGACCTCGGGCACGGCACCGGGGAAGCGGCCGTCGACCAGGTCGACCGCCTCGGATGCGCAGTTGCCCGTCCGGACCACGGCCTCACATTACCTGCGGTCCGTTGCCGGCGGGGACAGGTAGCTGTCGGCGTAGTAGGTACCGACACTTTCCCGATATTGCTGGTCAGCCGAGTCTGGGTCGAACGGTGGCGCGTCCTTGATCTCCTGGCGCGTCCGATCGACGTGCACGACGCGTTCCTGGTGATCCACCCGTTCCACGGTTCCGGCCGGCAGCAGGACCTTCTGGCCGAAGATCCACGGCCCGGTGTCCACCACCAGGTGCCTGGCGTCCGCCTCGTCGCTCGTCTCGTCGATGGTGCCGATGCGGCCGTCGCTCGCCTGCACCTGATAGCCCACCAGGTCGACGGGCGTGCCCGGGCCGGGCGCGTCCGGGCCGTCGTGACCACCCTCGTGGTCGTCGGGCGGGGTGACCGACGGTGTGGTCTGCGTGTAACCGCCGGCCAAGGCGGACGGGTCACGCCAGGCCCAGGGGTTGAAGATCGAGGGTCGCACGGGGCACCTCCAGGGGACGGTCCTCAGCTGTCCCCCTTCGCAGTGCCCATCACCCTGACGGCGGAAACAGGCCACGTTCTACGCGGCAGCGCTCCTTCCGAGGCGTGCGGGGCGGTCCGCCCGGCGTTCGCGCCGCCGCCGGTTGCGCGGTGGCGCTGGCCGGCGCGGGCCCGGTGACCAGGTGCGCTGGCATACTCGGCTGCCATGGTGCTGTCGCGAGGGTGGAGTGTCTTCCTGGTCGGAGTCGGCGTCTGGACCTGGGTGATCTGGCCGAGGTTCGCGGTCGCCATCTGGCAGGACCCGCGATCCTGGGCGTCCGGCACCGTGGCCGACGGCGCGGCCACCAGCTTTCTGTGGGTGCACGCGTTGTTGATCGCCGCGTCCCTGGCGATCGGCACCACAGCTGGCGTTCTTGGCGTCCGGGCATGGCTCGCGACCCGGCGTCGACAGACCTCCTGAGGGGCGCCACTCCTGCGGATCGGGGCCGGTCGGCGCCCGTACTGCTGGTGGTCGCCGAGCCCTCATTGCTGGCTGAACGCTTCTGACCTGCGAAAACGCTGCGGACGAGCGAATGTGACGCGCGCCGCTACCCGTGGATTTGACGATCAAACCCGCAGACGCGTAACTTTCTCTCTGCCAGCGCGGAACGGGGCAAACGGGACGAAGGTCCTAGAGCGCCGAAACGGGATGGCAACCGGGTCAAGCAGGGGTTCGCTCCTGGGAGACGCGGTCCGGGCGGGGCTCGCCGGATCGGCCGCGAGGCGGATTTGGTGCGGCGAAGCCGACCGGGTAAGGTTCACGACCGGCAGGGAACCGGGCGAGACTGCGGGAAACCGCAGCGGCCGGTCTGCTGAATCCGACGACCTGACGCAGCGGTTCGCTGCTGCGTGAGTGCGCCGGCGCTGACCCGTACGAAGCATGACAGACCGGGACACACGGTTTGACACGGCGAAGACGGTGAGGTAACGTAGTAAAAGTGCCCGGCGCGAGAGCGGCGGGGACGCGGTACGAAAAGCCCCGGTTGGGGTTCCACTGAGGTGGGGCTTCTGGTCGGTGTGTGGTTGTTCTTTGAGAATGGGAGAGG
>NZ_JAKKFE010000007.1:0-73321 GCF_022230935.1 Micromonospora hortensis | reverse complement strand
CACCGACGGCACCCGCAGCACGTCCCGCCAGATCCCGGTCAGGATCCCCTCCACCGGTCCACGCCGGGTCTCCGCGGTGGCGGTGGCAGCGGCGGTGGCCGGAGCCACGGTGGGGGTCGGTGCCGACAACGTGGCCCGGTCGACCTTCCCGTTGGGCAGCCGGGGCAGGCGGTCGACGAGCGCCACCGTCGGCACCATGTAATCCGGCAGCCGCTCCCGCAGCGCCGCGCGTAGGTCGTCGGTGGAGAGCGCGGTACCCGGCCGCAGCGCCACGTGGGCCATCAGCCGCCGGTCGTCCGCCCCGTCGTCGTCGCAGAGCACCACGCACTCGCCCACACCGTCCAGGGCGGACAGCGCCGAGGCGACCTCGTCCGGCTCGACCCGGTGACCCCGGATCTTGACCTGGTCGCCGATCCGGCCCAGGAACTCCACGGTGCCGTCCGGCAGCAGCCGCCCCCGGTCACCGGTGCGGTAGAGCCGGTCGCCCGGCGCGCCCAGCGGATCGGGCACGAACCGCTCGGCGGTCAACGCGGCGTCCCCCAGGTAGCCGCGGGCCAGGCCCGCACCACCGACGACGATCTCGCCGGGCAGGCCGGTCGGCACCGGCCGCAGCCTCTCGTCGAGTACGTACAGCCGTGCGCCCGGGATCGGCCGACCGAGCGGCACCACCGCCTCGCGGCCCGCCCGGTCGATGCGGACCTCCGCCACGGCGACGATGCCCGTCGTCTCGGTCTGGCCGTACATGTTGACCAGCCGGGGCGCGGTCCCCGGCGCGTTGCGGATGGCCTCGGGAAGGTCGTAGCGCAGCGGCTCGCTGGCGGTGAGCACCACCTGTGGCCGCCACCCGCCGGGCGAGGTGAGCGCCGGCAGCAGGACCCGCAGGTACGACGGCACCAGGTCCAGCACCTGCACGCCGTGCGCGGTGACGAAGGTGAGCAGTGCCAACGGGTCGGCCAGGTGCGCGCGCCCGGCGACGACCACGTGGCCGCCCAGCGCCAGCGGGACGGCGAACTGCCGCACCGACGACGAGAACGCGAACGACGCGGTGTGCAGGAACACCGGCTCGTCGGGCAGGGCCAGCGCGGCCGGCAGCCCCTCCAGGTACGCGGACAGCCCGCCGTGGGTCACCACCACACCCTTGGGGAGCCCCTTGGTGCCGGAGGTGTAGACCACGTAGGCCGGGTGCTCCGGTCGCAGCGCCGGTGTCGGCCGGGGGCCCACCGGGGCCGGCAGGTCCTCGATCGTCACCACCTCACCCGCGCCCTGGGGCGTACGACCCGCCAGGTCGCGCGTGGTGAGCGTCATCGTCGGCCGGGCGTCCGCCACGATCGCCGCCAACCGCTGCGCGGGGTACGCGGGGTCCAGCGGCACGTACGCGGCACCTGTCTCCAGGACCGCCAACGCCGCCACGACGACGTCGACGCCCCGGTCGAGGTGCAGGGCGATCGTCGTTCCCGGGCCCGCGCCGCGTTCGGCGAGCACCCGGGCCAGGTCACCGCTGCGGCGGTGCAGGTCGCCGTAGGAGACGGTCGTCTCGCCGCTGGTGACCGCCGGAGCGTCGGGTCGGCGTCGCGCCTGCTCGCCCACCCGGGCGGTGAGCGTGCGGTGCGCAGCGCCAACCGGCAGCGCCGGACCGTGCGCGAGCGCGTCGAGACGCTCCCGCTCGCCCGGCAGGAGGGGATCCACGTCGAAGACGCGCTGGTCGGGGTCACCGACCAACCGGTCCATCAGCACCCCGAGGCGGCTCATCATCGCCTCGACGGTGCCCGCGTCGAACAGGTCGGTGCTGTACTCGGCGTGCCCCTCGATGCCGTCCCCGTTCTCCCACAGGTCGATCAGCAGGTCGAAGCGGGCGGTGCACTGCTCGTTGTCGATCGACGTGAGGGTGAGGCCGGGGCCCGGGTCGGGTAGGCCGCCCGGGGCGTTCTGCAACGCGAAGCGCACCTGGAACAGCGGTGAGTGGCTGAGGCTGCGGGTGGGCGCCACCGCGTCGACGACCATCTCGAAGGGGACGTCCTGGTGGGCGTACGCGCCGTGCGCCGTGCTGCGGACCCGCCGCAGCACCTCGCGGAAGGTGGGGTCGCCGGAGAGGTCGACCCGCAGCGCCAGGGTGTTGGCGAAGAACCCGACGAGCTTCTCCAACTCGGTGCTGGTGCGGTTGGCGACGGGCGTACCGACGGTGATGTCCCGTTGGCCACTGAGCTGGGCCATGAGCACGTCGAAGCCGGCCAGCAACGCCATGAACAGGGAGACCTTCTCCCGCCGGGCCAGGTCGGCCACCGCCCGGGATCGCTCGGCCGACCAGCTGATGTCGTGGCGCGCTCCGCGGAAGGTCTGCACCGCCGGTCGCGGCCGATCGGTCGGCAGGTCCAGCGTGGGTACGCCGTCGAGCTGCCGCTTCCACCAGTCGAGCTGGTCGTTTAGCTCGGCGCCGATCAGCCAGGACCGCTGCCAGAACGTGTAGTCCACATAGGTGTGTGTCAGCTCGGGCAACGACGACGGCTGCCCCTGGGCGATCTCCCGGTAGAGCGTCACCAGGTCGTTCAACACGATGTTCAGGGACCAGCCGTCGGAGACGGTGTGGTGCAGCGTCAGCAGCAGCACGTGCGAGTCGGGGCGTACCCGCACCAGGGTGCCGCGCAGCAGCGGCCCGGCGGCCAGGTCGAACGGAGTGCGCCCCTCGGCGTCGAAGAGGGCGGCCAGCCGACCCTCCGGGTCGGCGTCGCCCTGCACGTCCACCTCGGCGTACGCCACGGCGTCGACGGGCAGGAACTCCTGCACCGGTTCGCCGTCCACGGACGGGAACCGGGTGCGCAGCCCCTCGTGCCGGGCCCACAGCGCGCCGAAGGCCACCCGCAGCGCGTCCGCGCGCAGGTCACCGTCGAAGCGCAGCGCGAGGGGCACGTTGTAGAACGCGCTGTCCTCGGCGAGCCGGTTGAGGAAGTACAGGCGTCCTTGCGCGTGCGACAACGGCACCGGACCGGTCCTCGGGACGGCGACGAGACCGGGCCGGGGGGCCCGCCCGCCGAGCGCCTCGATCCGGGTCCCCAGGTCGGCCAGCGAGGTGGACTCCAGGAACACGGCCAGCGGCAGCTCGATTTCGAGCTTCTTGCGCAGCCGGGCCATGGCCCGGACCGCGAGCAGGGAGTGCCCACCCAGGTCGAGGAAGTTCGCGTCCCGCCCGATCGACTCGACCGGCCGCCCCAGCACGTCGGCCCAGACCTCGGCGATGGCCTCCTCCAGCCGGCTCTCCGGAGCGGCCAGGGTGGGCGCCGGCTCGGCCGCCGTGGGCGCGGGCAGGGCAACCCGGTCCACCTTGCCGTTGGCGGCCAACGGCAGCGCGTCGAGCGGAACGACGACCTCCGGCACCATGTAGTCCGGCAGTTCCGCGCGCAGCGCGTCACGCGGGTCGTCGGCCATGGAGTCCCCGGCCGCTGTGACGTACGCGACCAACCGCTCCTCACCAGGCCGGTCGGTTCGCAGCAGGACCACCGCCTCGCGGACCTGCGGCAGCCGCGTCAGGGTGGCCTCGATCTCCGCCAACTCGACCCGGTACCCCCGGATCTTCACCTGGGTGTCGATCCGGCCCAGGCAGTCGAGCTCGCCGTCGGGTCGCACCCGGACGAGGTCGCCGGTGCGGTACATGCGCTCCCCCGGCGTCGGGGCGAACGGGTCGGGCAGGAACCGCCCGGCGGTCAGGTCCGGCCGACCGTGGTAGCCACGGGCCACACCGGCACCCGCCACATACAGCTCACCGACCGTGCCGGGCGGCACCGGCAGCAGGTTGCCGTCCAGCACGTAGAGCCGCGTGTTGGCGATCGGACGACCGATCGGCACCACACCGGACAGGTCGGTGCCGTCGTGCACCTCGTGCACGCAGCAGCCGACGACGGTCTCGGTGGGCCCGTACTCGTTGACGATGCGCAGGCCCGGAGCCCGGCGTCGCCAGGCGGCGGCGGTGGCGCCGTGCAGCGACTCGCCACCGACGATCAGGTAGCCGTCCGCAGCGATGGTCCGGCTCGGAACGGCCCGGTCCAGCGCCTCCAGGTGGGCCGGGGTGAGCTTGACCAGCCCGAGGTCCAGGTCGCTGCCGAGCAACTCGGTGAGGGTCTCCAGCTCGGTGCCGTCGGCGACGAGCACCACCGGACGCCCGGCCAGCAGCGGACAGAACAGCGTCGTCACCGACAGGTCGAACCGCAACGGCGAGACCAGTGGCGCGCCCCCGCCCTCGGCCACCCGGTACGCCCGCATGCTCCACGCCAGGTAGTTGGTCAGGCCGCGGTGGGTGACCACCACACCCTTCGGTCGCCCGGTCGAGCCCGAGGTGTAGATGACGTAGCAGGCGCTGTCCGGGTGCGGACGCGGCAGCGGCGGCAGGTCGGTGGTGGCGTCCTCGTCGCCGTCGGGCAGCAGCACCGACACGTCGGTGTCCGGTAGGTCCGCGACCCGGCCCGCGCTGGTGACGACCACCCGCACCTCTGCGTCGGTGAGCATGAACCGCACCCGCTCGGCGGGCTCGCCCACGTCCAGCGGCACGTACACGCCGCCGGCCCGGAGGGTGGCCAGCACGGCCGTGACGAGGTCGACACCACGGTCCAGGAAGAGGCCGACGCGGGTCTCCGGTCCCACACCGTGCCGGCGCAGCCGCGCGGCGAGGGCGTCGGCCCGGCGGTCCAGCTCTCCGAATGTGACAGTCAGGTCGCCGACCAGGAGCGCGGGCGCGTCAGGGGTACGGGCGGCCTGCCGAGCGAACAGCTCGTGCGCGCGCACGTCACCGAGGAGAGGGTCCTCGGTGCGGTTGCCGTCCACGACCGCCGCCCGGGTCTCCTCATCGGACAGAAGGCGGGCCAACCCGACCGGGGCGTCCGGCGCGGCGGTCAGACCGACCAGTAGAACGCCGAGGTGAGCGGCCATCCGCGCCACAGTTCGCTCGTCGAGGATGTCGGTCGCGTACTCGGCCACCCCCCGCAGCCGACCGTCGGCGTCCGGCCACACCTCGACCGTCAGGTCGTGCTTGCTGATCGGCAGGTGGTGTTCGACGGCCGTGACCCGCAACCCCGCCGCCTCGGCCTCCAACGCCTGGTCCTCGACGAGGGCGAACATCACCTGCGCGAGGGGCGTGTGGCTGAGGTCGCGCTCCGGGTCGACCGCCTCCACCACCGTGTCGAAGGGCACCTCGCCGTGCGCCATGCCCTGCTGCACGAGATCGCGGACCCGTCCCACCAGGGCCCGGAAGGTGGGCGCGCCGGAGGTGTCGACCCTTACGACGATCGAGTTGACGAAGGAGCCGACCATCGTCTCCAGCTCGACCCGGGGGCGGTTCGCCACCGGGGTCACCACCGAGACCTCGTCCTGGGCCGCGTACCGCGACATCAGCGCGGCGAACCCGGCGAGCAGCACCATGAACGGGGTGGCCCGCTCATCCTGGGCCAGGCGGGTCACCGCCTGCCACAGGCCGTCGGGCAGGGCGAAGCGGTGCCGCTCGCCCCGGAAGGACTGCACGGGCGGGCGGGGACGGTCCAACGGCAGGTCGATGACGGGTACCGCGCCCGCCAGTGCGCGCTTCCAGTAGTCGAGGCCCTCGGCCAGCTCGGCGGCCCGGTCGGGACGGCTCTCCCAGGCGGCGTAGTCCGCGTACTGCACGGTGAGGGGCGCGAGCCGGGGAGCCCGGTCCTCTGCCCCGGCGCGGTACAGCTCCAGCAGCTCATCGATGAGCAGGCTGACCGACCAACCGTCGCAGATGCTGTGGTGCAGGGTCAGCACCAGCACGTGCGCGGTGGGGGTCTGCCGGAACAACGCGGCGCGAGCCAGTGGCCCGACGGAGAGGGAAAACGGACGACTCGCCTCGTCGCGTACGGCGGCCAGCACCGCCGCGTCGTCGACGGGCAGTGGGCGCGGGGTGAGGTCCACCTCGATGTCTCGCAGGATGCGCTGCACCGGGTCGCCCTCGTTCGCCGCGAACACGGTCCGCAGCGCCTCGTGCCTGTCGACGAGGGCGCGCACCGCGTCGGTGAGCACGTCGAGCCGGAGTGCGCCGGTCAGGCGTAGGGCGGTCGGCACGTTGAACATCGCCGAGCCGGGGACGAGCTGGTCCATGAACCACAGCCGGCGCTGTGCCGGGGAGACGGGCAGGTCGCCCCCGCGCGGCACCCGGGCGAGCGCCTCGGCCGGCCGGGGGCGCCGGCCGGCGAGACGCTTCTCGAACAGGGCCCGCTTCGAGGGCGACATCGAGTCGAGGCGTGACCGGCCGGGCGAGAGCCCCGCGCCGTGCGGCGCGGGGCGGCTGGCACTCGCGTCGGTGGTCATCAGGCCACCTCCCGAGCGGCGCTCTCCAGGTGCGTCACGAGACTGCGCGGCCGCATGTCCGTCCACTCGGTGGTGACGTGGTCCAGGCAGGACGCGCGGTCGGCGGGCCCGTGGGTCACCGTCCACCCGGCCGGCAGGCTGAGCGACTCGGGCCACAGCGAGTGCTGCCCCTCGTCGTTCACCACTACGAAGAAGCATCCGTCGGGGTTGTCGAGAATGTTCACGTCTTCCTCACTCTGCGCCTGGTCCCAGGACCCGACGGGGAAGCGCTGAACCGGCACGGCGGCCAGGCAGGGACCACGGCGGTCAGACCTGCCAGCGTCGAAGTCGGGACGCGCGTCCCCAGATCGGGCGTCGTCAACTGTCGTTTGCGGAGACTTTTGCTATGCGTCGCTCAGAGGACGTGCGGGGTTTCGCCGCCGCGTGTCTCGCTATCGGATTCCACCACGGCCACGGCCGGCCACCTGCACGTTAATCGGCTATCCGACCCGAAGCCGAGGGCCCTTTGCGGACGCAACCCGGTCGATGTCAAGCAGATTCTGGCAAGCCACGCTGAACCCACGTCGCGCTCCCCCCCGAAGTTTGCGACCCAACAGCGTTCATGAATGTAAACGCAAGCGAGGCACAGAAAACCATCAGACACGGAGCGTGTCAAGACCCTTGCCTGCCGCTGAAGTTCAGCATGCCAACCGGGACGTATTTATGACAAATACTCCGCAGGTGGTTGGTCGACCGGGTACGCCGCCAGGCCCGCCGGCGTACCGTCGGGCGGGGCTGCTGGCGGTCGGGCGAGACGGCCGAAATCGGCCAGAAATGCGGTGCCGCCAACGCATCTGCGCAGAACAGGAGCATTGCCGCCTACTCCGTGCGGCATGCGGACCGATCAACGACGACGCCACCGTCCAGGCTGGACGCGGCGCGTCGGAAAAATCACTTGCCCGGACGGGCAGGATCATTCATCGCGGAACTCGTGACCAGAGTCCGACACGGAGACGAGTTTCACTCGACAGGCGGAAAGAACGACCGATCATCCATTGGCCGAGCATCCGAATGGCTGGACAACAGTCAATGTAATGGTTATTAACGTACCCAAGGCGAGGCACGACAGAGAGCGTTGGCGTCGCCGAATCGCAGCTCCCGCGAAGCCGTCGACCATCCGGGCCGACAAGCCGACGCGTGGGCCGCCCGACGATTGCGTCCGATTGCCGGATCCGATCAGGCCGAGACGTCGGGTCGAGCACGGGACCCCGCCGCCGCACGGACCCGCACCACGCGTGCCTGGCGGCGGGGGGGTAGGCGCTCGGCGTACCCGAAGGCACCCGCACGCCGGGCAAGCAGCAGGCATCGACACCCGAATTCGGGCGGACGCGTGCGCCGGGGCCATCGACGAAGGCCAGTGTGCGTACGCGCCGAATCAGGCCCCGTCCGTCGCGGCCCCGCCTTTACCCGAGCGCCGGGATGCCGTGCGTCGGCGCCGGCGATTGCCGGCACCGGACGCTTGTGCCACGGCGTTCGGAAACACCTCGGTCAGCCCTGCAAAAGCTGCCGAGCCATCACGATCCGCTGGACCTGGTTGGTGCCCTCGTAGATCTGAGTGATCTTGGCGTCCCGCATCATCCGCTCGACCGGGTAGTCCCGCGTGTAGCCGTAACCACCGAGCAACTGCACCGCGTCGGTGGTGATCTCCATGGCGGCGTCGGAGGCGAAGCACTTCGCCGCCGCGCCGAAGTAGGTGAGATCCGCGTCGCCACGCTCCGACTTGCCGGCGGCCGCGTACGTGAGCTGCCGGGCCGCCTCAAGCTTCATGCCCATGTCGGCAAGCATGAACTGGATCCCCTGGAACTCGGCGACAGCCTTGCCGAACTGGCGACGCTCGGCCACGTACCCCTTCGCGTAGTCGAGCGCGCCCTGCGCGATGCCGACGGCCTGCGCGGCGATGGTGACCCGGGTGTGGTCCAGGGTCTTCATCGCGGTCGCGAAGCCGGTGCCCTCCGCGCCGATCATCCGGTCGGCCGGGATCCGCACGTTGTCGAGGTAGACCTCGCGGGTGGGCGAGCCCTTGATGCCGAGCTTCTTCTCCGGCGCGCCGAAGCTCACCCCGGCATCGGACTTCTCGACCACGAAGGCCGAGATGCCCCGGGAGCGGGCGGAAGGGTCGGTGACGGCGAAGACGGTGTAGAACTCGGACACCCCGGCGTTGGTGATCCAGCGCTTCACACCGTTGAGCACCCAGTGATCCCCGTCACGTACCGCCCTGGTGGTCATGGACGCCGCGTCGCTGCCCGCCTCCGGCTCGGAGAGGCAGTACGAGAACATCGCGTCACCGGCCGCGACCGGCGTCAGGTAGCGACTCTTGAGGTCGGCGGAACCGGACAACAGCAGCGGCATGGTGCCGAGTTTGTTCACCGCCGGGATCAGCGAGGAGGACGCGCAGGCGCGTGCCACCTCCTCGATCACGATGGCGGTGGCCAGCGCGTCCGCGCCCGCGCCGCCGTACTCCTCGGGGATGTGCGGTGCGTGGAAGTCGGCCGCTCGCAGCGCGTCGTAGGATGCCTTGGGGAACTCCCCTGCCTCGTCGGCCTCCGCGGCGTGCGGAGCCACCTTCGCGGCGCAGACCTCTCGCACGGCTTCCCGGATCGCCTGGTGCTCCTCGGGCAACCGGTAGACGTCGAACGACTCCCCTGCGGCCATCTCGGCCCTCCCCTTCACCACTATCATGCGCAGTCTGTGACGACTCCTGACCGCCGACCGCGCAGACTGAAGACTAGCGACTGCAGTTCAGGTGATGTTACCGGCGCGTAGGTATGGGCAGGACGGTGGACCTGACGCGCTCAGCGATGATGGAGATTGAGACAGTGAGCCACCCTCCGGTGCCCCGCCCAGGCGCCGCAGCAAAATGCGACGCGACGACGCGACGCCAGCGCGAGCGGAGAAGACAGGCGTGACGATCCCCTACCCCACCATCCAGCCGACCCCCGCCATCGCCGCGGTGACCCCGCCCTCGGGCGCACCCCGGCCGCGGGTGACGTTCCTTGGGACTGGTTACCTCGGTGCGACGTACGCCATTTGCTACGCCGAACTGGGCTACGAGGTTCTCGGGTTCGACGTCGACGCCGACAAGATCGCGATGCTGAACGCCGGTCAGGTGCCGATCCACGAGCCCGGCCTGGACGAGCTGCTCCGGCGCAACCTCGCCGCCGGCCGCCTCCGGTTCAGCACCGACATCGCGGAGACCGCCGAGTTCGGTGACGTGCACTTCATCTGCGTCGGCACCCCGCAGCGGGCCGACGGCATGGGCGCCGACCTGTCGTACGTCGAGGCGTCGGTCACCAGCCTCGCGCAGCACCTGACCCGCAAGGCCTTGATCGTCGGCAAGTCCACCGTGCCGGTCGGCACCGCCGAGTGGGTCGAGCAGCTCGTCGGCAAGCACACCCCGAACGACCTGGACGTCGAGGTGGCGTGGAGCCCCGAGTTCCTCCAGGAGGGCTTCGCCGTCGACGACGTACTGCGGCCCAACCGGATCGTGGTCGGCGTCAAGAGCGAGTGGGCCAACGGCATGCTCTACGCCGCGCACAAGGGCGTGTTCGACCTGGCGGCCACGGAGGACCGCGAGGTGCCCCTGGTGGTCACCGACTTCTCCACCGCCGAGCTGGTCAAGGTCGCCGCGAACGCCTTCCTGGCCACCAAGATCTCCTTCATCAACGCGATGGCCGAGGTCTGCGAGGCCTCCGGTGGCGACGTCACCCAGCTGGCCCGCGCAATCGGCTACGACCCGCGAATCGGCAACAGGTTCCTCCAGGCCGGCCTCGGCTTCGGAGGCGCCTGCCTGCCCAAGGACATTCGGGCCTTCCAGGCCCGCGCCCAGGAGTTGGGCGCCGGCGAGGCGCTACGCTTCCTGCACGAGGTCGACCTGATCAACCTGCGTCGGCGTACCCGGGTGCTCCAGCTCGCCGCGGACCTCCTCGGCCGCCGCTCCGGCCCGGCCGGCCCGGACTTCTCCGGCACCCGGATCGCGGTGCTCGGTGCCACCTTCAAGCCCAACACCGACGACGTCCGCGACGCCCCGGCGCTCGCCGTCGCCGCGCTGCTGCACAAGGCCGGCGCCGACGTGCACGTGTACGACCCGCAGGGCACCGAGAACGCCCGCCGCGCGGTTCCCGAGTTGACCTACGAGAGCAGCATCAACGAGGCGGTCGACGGGGCCGACCTGGTCTGCGTCCTCACCGAGTGGGCCGACTTCCGCAACGCGGATCCGGTCGCCCTCGGCGAGTTGGTCAAGGGCCGCAAGGTCGTCGACGGCCGCAACTGCCTCGACCCGGCACTGTGGGCCCAGGCGGGCTGGGAGTACCGGGGCATGGGTCGCCCCTGACCCGACCGACGCTCCACCGGCCGGCCATCGAACATCTCGGTGACCGGCCGGTGTCGTTGTTTGCCCCGGACCCGCCGACAAGAGTCGAAATCCGCGCCAGCATTGGGCATGCTGCGACAGTGGGAGTCCACAGTGCGGGTGGAGGGGTGTCGTGGCGACCTTTCAATGCTCCTCGTGCGGCCGGGAGATCAAGCCGGCCGTCCGATGCCCGCACTGTGGGGCAGATCAACCACAGTGGGTCGAGCACCTGGCCGACATTGAGCGTTCGATAGCGGAGATGAAGGCGCGCGACGCCGCCATCGCCCGCGAGCAGCGGCAGATCGCCGCCAAGATGCAGGCCGCGCTCTTCCAGCGGGACATCCTCGCCCACGCCGGCGAGGAACGGATCAAGCAGGCCACCCGGCCGCGCCGGGTGCTGCGACGCCGCCCCGCTCGGCGACCACCGACGGCCACCATGGGAACGCCGCCCCGGGTGCCTCGCCAGGGCACACCGCCCGCCCCGGAGGATCCGCCGCCACCCCCGCCCCGGGCCGCCTGGCTGGACGCGGACGACCCGGAGCACCCGCCGGAGGCGTCCTCGCGCGAGGTGCAGAACATCCCGCTCGGGCTGGGCGCGCTGCTGCTCGGCGTGGCCGCTGTGGTCTTCGCCGCGGTGGCCACCAGCTCGATGGACGCGCTGGCCCGGCTCGGCATCCTGCTCCTGGCCACCGTGCTGATGCTGCTCGCCCCACCGGCACTGGCCCGGCGCGGGCTCACCTCGACCGCCGAGACCATCGCCGCGGTCGGCCTGCTGCTGGTGCCGCTCGCCGGCAACGCCCTCTGGGCGGTGGACCGAATCGGCACCGGCGGCGGCTCCGGCACTGTCTTCGCCGGGGTGATCTTCGCGGTCACCGCCGCCGTCGCGTTCGGGTACGCCGGTTGGACCGGTCTGCGCGCGCCCCGCTTCGCCACAGTGCTCGCCGCCCAGCCGGTGCTGCCCCTGCTGGCGTACGACCAGATCACCGGGCCGGGCGGTTGGGCCCTGGTGCTGGCCCTGGTCGCTCTCGTCAACCTCGGCCTGGCCCGCTCCGGCGTGACCGTCGAACGCCCCGTCCGACAGGACCTGCCATCGCCGGGCACGCCGTCCGCGCCCCGCCAACGCGACGCCGAGAGCCGGCCGGAGGGCGACCCGGAGGAGGCCGCCGAGCTGATCGACGCCAGCGGCGGTGCCACCGCCCCCCAGCCGACCCGACCGGTGCCCGGCCTGCGTCAGCTGACCTGGTTGCTGCACGCGCTGGCGGTCGCCGTCTCGCTGGCGTACGCGGTCACCGCCCTGCTCCGGGCACAGACCGTGCCGACCGCTACCGGCGCCGGGGTGGTGCTGCTGTTGGCCGCCGTGATCGGGCTGGCCGGCGCGTTGGTGCTGCGTCGTCCGCCGCTGCCGGACGTCGCGGCCGGCATCGTCACCCTGGCGGTGATCGGCTCGCTCAGCCGAATCGCCTCGGTGGCACTCCCCGGCCGGGCGCTGCTGCTGATCGCGGCGGTCATCACGGTGACCGGGCTGGCGGTGCGCGCGGTCCCGGAAGCGGCCCGGCGTGGCCCACAGCTCGCCTCCGCGGTGGCGTTGACCGTCAGTGGTCTGGTGGTCGCCGGCGGCGCGTTACGCGCCGGGGTGGCGCCGGTCCGGGCGGCACTGCCCGCCTGGAACCCCGACCTCAGCCGGTACCCGGAGGAGTTGGCCGCCGCCGTCGGGCCGACCACCTGGCAGCTCGCGGGTGCGGCGTTCCTGCTCACCATCGCGGCGGTGCTGGCCCTGCCCATCGAGATCCGCCGGGAGTTCGCGGTCGCCGGCGCGGCGCTGACAGCGCTCGCCGTCCCGGCCTCGTTCGGTCTCGGCTGGGCGACGGCACCCTGGCCCATGGTCATCACCGCGATCGGCATCGGGGTCATCGGGCTGTCCGCCCGCACCGACCGGGCCGCTGTCGCGCACGCCGTCGGGGCGGCCGTGGTGGGCCTGTTCGGCGCGGGTGCCAGCCTGACCAGCCCCACCCTCACCGCCGCGGTCCTGATCACCCTGTTCGTGGCGGGCACGCTGGTCACGCTGGCGCCCCGGATCCGGATCGCCTCGGCCGCCTCCGACACGGTCACCGCCTGGGCCGCCGGTGGCGCCGCGTTCGCGCTGCCCGGGGCGGTGGCGGCGTTCGTGGCCGCGACCATGCCGAACGACCCGACCCCCACCCCGGCGAGCCTGCGCGAGGTGACCGTCCCGATCCTGGCGGCCAGCTTCCTGGCGGTCTGCGTGACCCTGGGCTACGCAGCCGTCGTGCAGGTCTCCCAGCGCCACATCCCCGCCCCACTGTCGGTCGGCACCGGGCTGGGCGCGCTGATGGTCACCGCCGCCGCGTTCGGGGCACCCGGCGCGACAGTCGCCGACGCCTGGGTGGGCGCGCTGCTGCTGGTCGCGGCGGTGCTGCTCTTCCTGGCCCCCTCCATCGACGCCGGCCGTCGAGCCGACCTCACCCTCGACGGCTCGGACCTGGCCGCCGCCGCGGTCACCACCGCCCTGATCGCCACACTGGTACGGATCGGGGCGGTGCTCGCCCCGGGGGGTCAGTTGGCGGTGGCCGCCGCCCTGCTCCTGGTGGTCGCCGTGGGCGCCCGCAGCATGCCGGAGGAGTGGCGACGCGGCCCGATCCTCGGCCTCACCGTCGGCGGTGTCCTGATCGGCGTCCTCGCCGGCTGGTCGGCGTTACGCGGTGGCGTTGGCGTGCTGGCCACCCCCGGGCCGATCTGGAGGGGCGACCTGAGCGACTGGCCGGCCGCCCCCGTGGGCGGTGCCACCTGGCAGGCGCCTGTGGCGCTGGCGCTGCTGGCCCTCGCCGCCGGCATTCTGCTCCCGCCGCCGTGGCGCTGGGACGTTTCCGGCGTGGCGGTGGTGCTCGCCACGATCGGCGCGCCGGCCGCATTCGATCTGGCCTGGTGGTCACCGGTCCTGGTCGGCGGAATGGTCGCCACCGTGTTCGGCATGGCCGCGGTGGCCACCGAGGAGGCCCGCGCCGGGCTGTCCCGGGCCACGGTGGCCGGGGTCGTCGCGCTGCACGCCGCCGGAGCTGGACTGGTCCGCCCGTGGACCACGGCCCTGGCGCTGGGCAGCATCGCGCTGATCGGCGTGGTGGTGGCCTCGCTGGCCCGCGTCCTCGCCGGTCCACAGGTCGCCGACATCGAAACCGAGGGTATGCCGCCGCACCTGGCGCAGATCGGCGGCGCGGCGATCGGTGCCGCCCTGCTGGCCCTTCCCGGTGCGGTGGCGGCACTGTCCGCCGAGTTCGATCATTCGGCGCAGGTGGTGCTGACCGCCGCGCTGGCCGCGACGAGCCTCGGCCTGGCCGCTGTGGCCGCCGTCCGCCGGTTGGTGCCGCAATATCTGCCCTGGGTCAGCGTGGCGGTGGTCGGCGGGGCCACCATCAGCGCCCTCGCCGCCATCCCCACCGGGCTCGCCGCCGGGGTCTACGCGGCCGCCGCCGCCCTGCTCGGCGTGCTGGCCGAGCTGATCCGCGCTGCCACAGTGCCGCCCACCGGCGCGGCCCAGCCGGTCCGGCGCTGGTCGGTGCGACTCGACGGCGCCCTCTGGCGGCTGCCCGACGACCCGGAGCGACGGCGGTGGCGGGTCAACCCGGCAGCGGGCGCGTTGGCCGCGGCGGCGCTGCCGACCGCCCTGGCGCTCGCCTCGATCGCACCCGCGCTGGTCACCGCCCTGGTCGAGCCACACCGCACATTGACCCGGATCTGGCAGGGTCCGCTCCCGGAGTTGCTCACTCCACCGTCGGACGTGGTCAACCCGACTCACGTACTGACGGCGTTGCTGCTCACCGCGACCGCCGCGCTGGCCGCCACCGGGTTCAGCGGTGGGCGACGGTCCCGCGCCGTGCCGGTGGTGCTGCCAGGGGCGGCCGTCACGCTGCTGATCGCGCCCATCGCGCTGGGCCAGGGCTGGCCCGCCAGCACCGTCGCCGCGCTCTCCGTCTTCACCATCGCGATGCTCGGTCTCGCACTGACCCCGCCGCCGGCGCTGGTCGAGCGGGCCCGCTCACTGCGGCTGGCCCGGGTGCTGGTGTTCGCCATTGGTCTGGCCGGTGGCAGCGCCGGGCTCGCCGGCAGCCTGGCCGACCGGCAGATGACCCTGTTCACCCTCGGCAGCGCGGTCGGGGTGGGCGCGGTGGCGGCGCTGTTCGGCACCACCCAGCGGGCGCGCATCCTCGGCTGGCTCTTCGCCTCACTCATGGCGCAGCTCTTCGTGCTCACCGCCGGCCTGGTCGCCGGACTGGCGGCGGTCTGGTCCGCGTTCGGGGTGCTCGCCGTCGGCGCGGTCCTCCAGGTGCTCGCCGCGACCCTGCCCCGGCTGCGCCGCCCGGAGGCGCAGCGTGAGGCCTCCACAGTGGAGTGGACCGGGCATGCTGCCGCGCTGATCGCGTTGGCCCTCGCCTTCGACTCGCCCCGTCACATCGCCGCACTGCTGGCCGCCTGGGGCGCTGTCCTCGGGGTGGCGGCGACCCGACCCGGTCGCCGGCCGGTGGAACGCCGGATCCTGTTCTGGGCGGTGGTGGTGTGTGAGATCACCGCGTGGTGGATCCTGATGCGAGTCGCCGACGTGGCGTTGCCCGAGGCGTACACGCTGCCGTTCGCCGTGCTGGCCCTCCTCGTCGGAGTCCTGGAGCTGCGCCACCGGCCCGACATGAGCAGTTGGGTGGCGTACGGTCCGGCGCTGGTCGCGGCCTTCGTGCCGACGCTGGCGATCGTGCTGGCCACCGAGTCCAGCACTGTGCGGCAGATGCTGCTGCTGCTCGGCGCGGTCGCGGTGCTGATCTTCGGCTCGTCCAGTCGGCAGCAGGCCCCGGTGATCGTCGGCGCGTCGGTCACCGCGATCACGGCGATCCACGCCCTGTTCAGCCTGGGCCCGTGGCTGGCGCTGATCCCGGTGGGCATCCTGCTGCTGGTGCTCGGTGCGAGCAACGAGCGCCGCCGCCGCGCCCAGGAACGCCTACAGACCGCCCTGCGCGGCATGAGATAAGACGGAGGGTCCCGGCGGCGTGGACGAGTGGGGACGGGTTCGCGTCACCCGCGTCCGTCTCGCGCGATCTTGCACTTTCTGTCGCGGCATAAGGGGTAAAAGCCGCGAAGCACCGACCGAAAGTGCAAGATCGCGGGGGTGGGGGCGGGGGGTTAGTGCAGGGTGGCTTGGAGGGCGGCTTCCTTCGTTGCCACCAGCTTCTCCAGGTCCTGCTGGTAGGTCGCCATCTTGGCGCGCAGGCCCTCGTCGGCGGCACCGAGGATCCGTACGGCGAGCAGGCCGGCGTTGCGGGCGTTGCCGATCGACACTGTGGCGACCGGGATCCCGGCCGGCATCTGCACGATGGACAACAGCGAGTCCATGCCGTCGAGGTGTTTCAGCGGCACCGGCACACCGATCACCGGCAGCGGCGTCACCGAGGCCACCATGCCGGGCAGCGCGGCGGCGCCCCCAGCCCCCGCGATGATCACCTTGAGGCCCCGGTCGGCGGCGTCGCGCCCGTACTCGATCATCGCGACCGGAGTCCGGTGCGCCGAGATCACCCGGACCTCGTACGGCACGCCGAAGTCGTCCAACACCTCGGCCGCGGCCCGCATGGTCGGCCAGTCCGAGTCGCTGCCCATGATCAAGCCAACCGTGCTCACTGCGGCCCTCTCCTCGTTCCCGAAACCGTTACTCACTCGTGGCCCTCGCGCAGCCAGCGCACGGCCCGCGCGGCCCGCTCCCGCAAGTCGTCCAGGTCGTCACCGAGCACCGTGACGTGCCCGATCTTGCGGCCAGGTCGCACCTGCTTGCCGTACAGGTGCACCTTGGCGCCCGGCTCGGCGGCGAAGAGGTGATGCAACCGCTCGTCGATCGACATCCCGCCCGGCTCACCACCGAGCACGTTCGCCGACACCACCACCGGGGCGGTCAGCGCGGTGTCACCCATCGGGTAGTCCAGCACGGCCCGCAGGTGCTGCTCGAACTGTGAGGTCCGGGCACCCTCGATGGTCCAGTGCCCGGAGTTGTGCGGACGCATCGCCAGCTCGTTGACCACGATCGCGGGCCGGCCGGCGTCGTCGCGCACCTCGAACAACTCCACCGCCAGCAGGCCGATCACACCGAGCGCGGTGGCCAGGTCGATGGCGAGCTGCTGAGCGGAGACCGCCAACTCCTCGTCCAAGCCGGGCGCCGGGGCCAGCACCTCCACGTTGATGCCGTCGCGTTGCACGGTCTCGACCACCGGGTACGCGGCCACCTGACCGAACGGCGAACGGGCCACCTGCACTGCCAACTCCCGCCGCAGCGGCACCCGCTCCTCGACGATCAGCCGGGTGCCGCCAGCGAGCAGAGTGGTCGCCAACTCCGTGGCCTGGGCGGCGTCGTCGACCATCCAGACGCCCCGGCCGTCGTACCCACCCCTGGCCGCCTTCAGCACCACCGGCCAGCCGACCTGCTCGCCGAAACCGACGAGGTCGGCGGGCTCCCCGACCGGCCGCCAAGCCGGGTTGGGCGCACCCAGCTCGGTCAGGCGTTCCCGCATGACCTGCTTGTCCTGAGCGTGCAGCAGCGCGTCCGCCGGGGGGTAGAGGGACACCCCTTCCGCCGCCAGCGTGCGAATGTGCTCGGAGGGTACGTGCTCGTGGTCGAAGGTGACGACGTCGCAGCCCTTGGCGAAGGTACGCAGCGCGGCCAGGTCGGTGTGGTCGCCGTACTGGACGTCGGCGGCGACCAGCGCCGCGCCGTCGTCGGGAGTGGTCGCGAGCACACGCAGTGACTGGCCGAGGGCGATCGCGGCCTGGTGGGTCATCCGGGCCAACTGGCCGCCACCCACCATGCCGACAACTGGCAGACCGGTACGGGAATCCATAGCGCGGCCAGCCTATCCGGGCCGCCGACGGGCCCACCGGGAGGGCTGGCGACCCGCCTCCGAAGCGCTGGCGGGACCGCCCGGCGGGCGGCGCGGGCGACTACCGGGCGTGGCCGTGCGCTCAGCCCAGCTCGGCTACCAGCTCCTCGACGGAGGTGACCGGCCGCTGGCAGACGAAACCCCGGCAGACGTACGCGGCGGAGCGGCCCTCCACCAGCGGACGGTCGGCGAGCAGCGGCACACCCGGCTGGTCCGGACGCCCGGCGACGACCACCGCTCCGGGCGGCGCGTGCCGGCGGGCGGCGGCCACCAGTGGGTCGCCGTCCGGGTCGTCGGTGACCACGGCGATCTCGTACGGCCCGGAGAGCAACGCCTCCCCGACCGTTGCCGCGTATCCGGCGAACCGGGGGTGCCTACCGACGATCGGCGCGACAGTGCCGAGGGCCGACTCGGCGGCCTCCCGGTAGCGCGTCTCCCCGGTCAGCGCCGAGTACGCCACCAGTCCGGCGATCAACGCCGACCGGCCGGACGGGGTGGCGTTGTCGGTCGGGTCGGCCGGCCGGGCGACGAGCCGCTCCGCGTCGTCGGCGGTGTCGTAGAAGGCGCCGCCGGGCGCGGCGAAGTGCGCCAGGGCGGTGTCCAGCAGCTCGCCGGCCAGTGTGAGCCAGCGGGCCTCCCCGGTGAGCTGGTGCAGCGCGCAGAAGGCCTCGGCCACGCAGCCGTAGTCCTCCAGGACACCGGCCGGCTCGCCGACCTTGCCGTCCCGGGAGACCCGGCGCAGCCGGCCGTCCACCAGGTGCACAGTGGCCAGGTGTTCGGCGGCCTGGCGCATCGCTCCGTCGGCCACGATGGTGACGCCGTCCATCAGGTTGGCGTCCTCGTCCTTCGGGGACGCGTACACGGCGGCGACCTGCTGGAACTCGGCGATGGCGGTGATCGCCAAACCGTTCCAGGCGGCCACCACCTTGTCGTCGAGGGCCGGCTGGGGGCGGGTGTCCCGGGCGGCGAGCAGCCGCCCGACCACCTGCTGCCAACGGGCGCGCACCTCGGGCGCGGCATCGTCCACGTCCCGGGCGAGCTTGAGCACGCTCATACCGTGCTCAAAGGTGCCTTCTTCCGTGACGGTGAACAGGTCGGCGGCGAACCGGCCGTCCTCCTCGCCCAACGCCTCCACGAGTTGGGTGGGCGTCCAGGCGTACGTGAGCCCCTCGACGCCCTCGGTGTCGGCGTCCAGTGCGGACGCGAACCCCTGCCCCGGCCGGTGCAGCTCGTCGGCGAGGAACCGGGCGGTGTCCCGGGCCACCCGACGGGCCAGCGGGTCACCGGTGAGTCGCCACAACTGGGTGTAGACCCGCAGCAGCAGCGCGTTGTCGTAGAGCATCTTCTCGAAGTGCGGCACCGTCCAGTGCGCGTCCACGGAATACCGGGCGAAGCCGCCCGCGAGCTGGTCGTAGATGCCGCCCCGGGCCATCGCCTCGGCCGTGTGCCGGGTGATCTCCAGGCTGCGCGGGTCGCCGGTGCGCTGGTGGTGGCGCAGCAGGAAGAGCAGGTTCATGTGCGGCGGAAACTTCGGGGCGCCACCGAACCCGCCGTTCGTGGCGTCGTACTCGCTGGCCAGCTTTGCGGCCGCCGCGTCGAGCAGCGGGGCGTCCAGCGGCGCTGTGGGGCCGCCAACGGCCTGCGCGCCGCCGATCGCCTCGACCACCGCGGCGCCCTGGCCCAGCACCGCCTCGCGCTGCTCACGCCAGGCGGTGGAGACCGACTGGAGCAACTGGACGAAGTTGGGTCGCGGGAAGTAGGTGCCGCAGAAGAACGGGGTGCCGTCCGGGGTGGCGAAGACGGTCATCGGCCAACCGCCCTGGCCGGTCATCGCCTGGGTGGCGGTCATGTAGATCGCGTCCACGTCCGGACGTTCCTCACGATCCACCTTGATCGACACGAAGTTGTCGTTCATCAGGGCGCCGACCTGCTCGTTCTCGAACGACTCGTGTGCCATGACGTGGCACCAGTGGCAGGCGGCGTAGCCCACCGAGATGAGCACCGGAACGTCCCGCCGCTTCGCCTCGGCGAACGCCTCGTCCGACCACGGCCACCAGTCGACCGGGTTGTCGGCGTGCTGAAGGAGGTACGGACTGGTGGCGTCGGCGAGTCGGTTCACCTGACGACCATAGCCAGCCCCGGCGCGGACCGCGCGGGCTCCACCCGGACGGTCAGGACGCGCCGTCGGCGCGGAGCCGGAACACGTTCGACTCCGCCGAGTCGCGCAGCGACCCCAGCACCGCGCCGATCTTGTCCGCCGGCATGGGCTTGAAGAAGTGGTAGCCCTGCGCGGAGGTGCAGCCCAACTCGGCCAGGGCCATCCGCTGCTCGGCGGTCTCCACCCCTTCGGCGACCACCCGCAGCCCCAGCTCGTGAGCGAGGCCGACCGTCGTCCGGACGATCGCGGCAGCCTCCGGCGAGTCGGCCATCCGGATGACGAAGGAACGGTCCACCTTCAACTCGTCCACAGCGATCCGGGTGAGGAACGTCAGCGACGAGAAGCCGGTGCCGAAGTCGTCGACAGCGAGTTGCACGCCCATCGACCGGAGCGTCGCCAGCACCTCGTCGATGACCTCCAGCTCGCTCATCACCACCGTCTCGGTGATCTCCAGAACAAGCCGGCGCGGCGGCACCTGGTGGCGGCGCAACGCCTCGGCGATCTCCGCCGGCAACCGGGGGTCGAGCAGGCTGCGCGCCGAGAGGTTGACCGAGATCGGGACGTCCAACCCCTCCCGGGCCCAACTGGCGGCCACGCTGAGCGCCTTGTTCAGCACGTAGCGGGTGAAGGTGCCGAGCTGCTCGCTGTTCTCCACCGGTCGGATGAAGTCGGCTGGGTTCAGCCACCCACGCCGGGGGTGCTGCCACCGGATCAGCGCCTCCACGCCGGTGGGCGCACCCGTGGCCAGGTCGACCGCCGGCTGCAACGCCAGCACCAGTTGGTCGTCGACCTTCAACGCCTCCCGCAGCTCGGCCAGCAGGGCGAGCTGGTCGGTGCTGGCCGCGTCGCGTGAGCCGTCGTACGCGGCGACGTTGCCGCCGCCCTCCTTGGCCTGGTACATCGCGATGTCGGCCCGACGCAGCAGCTCGGTCAGGTCCGCGGTGCCCGCGGCGGCCACCACCACCCCGACCGAGACCTCGATGGACATCCGTACGCCGGCCACCTCGGTCGGTGCGGCCAGCCGTTCGGCGATCTCACGGGCCTGACGTAACGCGTGGGCCATCGGGGCGGCCCGGTCGCCGAGCACCGGCACCGCCGTGAGCAGGAGGGCGAACTCGTCGCCACCGAGTCGACCGAGCAGGTCACCGGCGCGGACCAGCGAGTTGAGTCGGTTCGCGGTCAGTCGCAGCAGTTGGTCACCCGCCGCGTGGCCGAGGGTGTCGTTGACTTCCTTGAACTGGTTGATGTCCAGCAGCAGCAGCGCCACCGGGTGGTCGTGGCTGAGCTGTCGCAGCGACTGGTCGCCCTTGCTCAACATCGCCGCCCGGTTGGCGAGCCCGGTGAGCGGGTCGTGCACCGCCTCGTACGACGAGCGGGCGGTCACCAGCCTCAGCTCGTGGTGGGTCGCGGCGTCGTGCAGCGCGGCGGCGAGGGCGTCGCCGAACGCGGCCACCGCGTCACGTTCCCGGGCCGTGGGCGGGGCCGAGCGGGGGAACCGCACCCGCAGCCGACCGACCGGCGTGGCGCCGACCGACAGCGCCCGGCTCAGCTCGTGCTCGTCCGGCTCCGACTGGTCCGGCGGCCCGGTCTCCCGGTCGATCAGCTGACCGCTGGCGTCGCCTCGGTAGAGGTGCCACCGCCCGTCGGCCCGGGCCACGTCGACGTCCACCAGCTCGGCATTGAACAGCGTCAGCGCCCCGGTGACCGCCGCGCTGGCCACACCCCGCTCGTCGAGCTGGTTGAGGGCCGCGGTGGCCTCGGCGAAGGCACGCCAGGTGCGGCGCTCCTGATCGGAGCGCAGCCGGTAACGGTAGGTCTGCTGCAACAGCCACAGCAGCGGCGGCAGCAGCAGCAACCAGCGGGGGTCGAGTTCCAGCAGTGCGACCACCACGAGGCCGACCGCCACGTTGCCGACGAACATCAGCAGCTTGCCGCGCAGCGCGGCGAGCAGCGGCGGCCCGATCGGCAGCCCGTGCCGCAGGCCCAGCGTCACGCCGCCCAGCCAGGCGGTCACCAGGAGGTACGTCACCGAACCGGCGATCACGGCCAGCGCCAGGATCGGAGTTGGCGGCGAGAGCAGGGGCCGCCCGAGCGCGGTGGTCACGGAGACGGCCAGTGCCGACGCGGCGGCCAGCGACGCGGCGATCCGGACGATCTCCAGGGCCGGACGGCGGTCGTTGTGCAGTGACAGCAACGTCCAGGCCAGCCCGGTGCCGAGCAGCGTGGCGGACGGGAGCCAGCCGGCTGGGGTCAGGTAGAGGCAGACGATCAGGGCCGCCTCGCCCCAGGTGATGCTGACCATGCCCGCGGCCGAGCGGAACCGCAGCCGGGCGAGCTGGGCGAGCGCCAGGACGGCGACGGCGATGCCGAAGCGAGCCGGACCGCCGAGGGGGTCGTCGGCCGGCAACCGGACCGGGAGGGTCAACCCGACAGCGGCGGCGGCCAGGGCGGTCAGCGTGACGGCTGCGGTGAGCACGAGCAGCCGGCCCGGTGTGCCGCGCACCCCGAGCCGATCGAACGGGCCGTCGGCCGGATCGGAGGTCATCGACCTCCCCCGTCAGCCGACCGACCGACGTCGCGGTGGGCGGCCGCTGCTGTGCTGGTCATCGGCGCCCCCTCCCGCACACGGCTCGGAGACTTTTGGTCCCCCCGGCGGAAGGCTAAGCCAAACCGGGTGGCCGCAACAGGGGGCGACCACCCGGTTCGGCGTGATTCACGCGCGGACTACCCGTTCAGGTGCTGCTGGTGCCCGATGGGAGCGGGCGCGGATGAATCACGCCCCCCGGTCCCGTCTGTCGGATCGACGACTGCCGCATCGGCCCTGGTCGGGTCGGTCGCCCCGGACTGCTGGGGGAAACGGTCCGGCAGGCGGCGCAGCCGAGCGTTCATGTTGCGGATCAGCAGGATGGTCGCGGTGGCCAGCAGCAGGATGAGGAAGAGGCCCATCGGCCCGGCCAGACCACCCGTGCGGGTGTCCCCGAAGTTGTTCTCCGCGAGCACCTGGGCAGCGGTCAGCATGGCGTTCCTCCGATGTGCGGTTGGTAACCAGGGTAGCCCCGCCGGGAATCAGCGCGCGTGCGCCGTCTCCCGCACTCCGGCGAAGAGATCGGACTCGGGCAGCGGGCTGTCGACCATCGAGCGGGCCAGCTCGTAATCCTCGGTCGGCCAGGCGCGCTTCTGGAGCTCCATCGGCACATGGAACCAGAAGCCGTCCGGGTCGACCTGGGTGGCGTGGGCGCGCAGCGCGTCATCACGAACCGGGAAGTAATCGGCGCACTCCACCCGGGTGGTGATCCGCGGGCCCTTGTCGGGGCGGTCCTCCCACCGCTTGAGCCACTCCTCGTAGGGCGACTCCAGACCGGCGGCCAGCATGCCCTCGTGCAAGGCCATGATCTTGCCCTTGGAGAAACCGATGTCGTAGTAGAGCTTCAGCGGCTGCCAGGGCGCGCCCAGCTCCGGGTAGCGCTCCGGGTCACCGGCGGCCTCGAACGCGGCCACGCTCACCTTGTGGCACATGATGTGGTCCGGGTGCGGGTAGCCACCCTCCTCGTCGTACGTGGTCACCACGTGCGGGCGGAACTCGCGCATCAGCCGCACCAGCGGGCCTGCGGCGACCTCGACGTCCTGGAGGGCGAAACAGCCCTCGGGCAGCGGCGGCAGCGGATCACCCTCGGGCAGACCCGAGTCGACGAAGCCCAGCCAGGCCTGGTCGACACCGAGGATCGCCCGCGCGGCGTCCATCTCGGCACGCCGGATCTCGCCGATGTTGGCCCACACGTCGGGTCGGTCGAGCTTGGGGTTGAGCACGCTCCCGCGCTCGCCACCGGTGCACGTCACGACCAGGACGTCCACCCCCTGAGCGACATATTTCGCCGTCGTCGCCGCGCCCTTGCTCGACTCGTCGTCCGGGTGCGCGTGCACGGCCATGAGACGCAGTTGCTCTGCCAACTTCGGCGCTCCTCGTCTGTGCCGGACGGGGGACCCGACCGGGCTCGACCGGCTGACCTGCCGGGATCTTTCCTCACCGCACCCTGTCACCGGCCACCAGCGCCGGGCATGACCTGCCATTCCTGCCGCTGGACCGGGTGGGAGGATGGGGCTCTGTCATTCTTGCCGATGCCGCCGACAACAACGCCAGGAGATACCCGCCGGTGACCGAGACGCACGCCACAATTTCACCAGGTGCGCCGGTATTCCCGGCCGGGCGCTACGGCCGCCGCCGGGCACCGGGCGGAAAGCGCCGCCGTACGCTGCTGGCCGCGCTGGCACTGTTGGCCCTCGTCGCGACGCTGACCGTGATCTCGGTACGGCTCTACCGCCAGTACGGCGATCCCGTCTACGACGCCCAGGTGATCACGTACACCGACATCACGGACAAGCAGGTGCTTGTCGACTTTCGGGTGACCGTCCCGCCGGGTGGATCAGCTGTCTGCGTGCTGCGCGCCCGGGACCGTGCCGGCGCCGAGGTCGGCCGCGAACAGGTCACCGTGACCGCCGACCCCGGGGATCGGCACGTGACGACCCAGCACCGCCTGGCGACCACCGCACGGCCCTTCATCGGTGAGGTCCTGCGCTGCCGAGCACCGTCCTGAGCTGCTCGAACAGCACCAAACGCGGGGCTGACGGGGCGCCTACCCCGGGTGTCGGATCCGGACACCGGCGGTGATGGCCGACACGCTGTGTCGTACCGCACTGGTAACTTGGTGGTTCACCTGTCAGCCAGCCACGCACAACTGAGGAGAACGCCTGTGTCCACTGGCAACGAGGCGCCCGCCACCTGGCTGTCGCAGGACGCGTACGACCGCCTCCAGGCCGAGCTCGACGAGCACATCGCCAACCGTCCGGCCATCGCAGCCGAGATCAACGCTCGGCGCGAGGAGGGCGACCTGCGGGAGAACGGCGGCTACCACGCCGCCCGCGAGGAGCAGGGCAAGGCCGAGGGTCGCATCCGCTACCTGCAGGAGCTGCTGCGCACCGCGAAGGTCGGCGAGGCCCCCACCGCCGACGCGGTGTCGCCGGGCATGGTGGTGACGATCTACTTCGACGACGACACCAACGACACCGAGACCTTCCTGCTCGGTTCCCGGGAGATCGCGGCCACCACCGACCTGACCGTCTACAGCCCCGAGTCCGCGCTGGGCAAGGCGATCCTGGGCGGTCGAGCCGGGCAGACCTGCACCTACACGGCGCCCAGCGGCGCCGACATCAAGGTGACAGTGGTCAGCTTCGAGCCGTTCTCCGGCTGACCGTCGCCGGTCGCGCTACCCGCCGCCGGCCGGCTCGACCGACGCCGCCACCCACTGTCGGAACGCAGGTCGACCGACGCCGGCACCCACTGTCGAAACGCAGCGCATCCGAGGCGTGGCACCCACCGGTGTCACGCCTCGGCCGCGAAGACCACCTGGTAGCCGCTGGCCCGTAGGGCGCTGATCAGGGTGTCCGAGTGCTCGACGCCCCGGGTTTCCACCGACAACGCCACCTCCACCTCACCGAGGCTGAGGTGCGGGTTGGCCCGCTGGTGCTCCACGTCCACCACGTTGGCCCGGTGCTCGGCGATCTGAGTGAGCAGCGATGCGAGCTGCCCCGGCCGGTCCGAACAGCGGACGGTCACCCGCAGGTAGCGACCCGCCGCGGCCAACCCGTGCTCGATCACCCGCAGCATCAACAGCGGGTCGATGTTGCCACCGGAGAGCACCGCGACCACCGGGGTCTCCACCTCGACCACGCCGGCCAGTAGCGCGGCCACACCGACCGCCCCGGCCGGCTCGACCACCTGCTTGCCCCGCTCCAGCAGCATCAGCAGGGCCCGGGAGATGTCCTCCTCGGAGACCGTGACGATCTCGTCGACCAGCTTGCGCACGTGGTTGAAGGTGATCTCGCCCGGACGGCCGACCGCGATGCCGTCGGCGATGGTGGAGAAGATGGGCAGCCGGACCGGTTCCCCGGCCACCAGTGAGGGCGGGAACGCCGCCGCCCCGGCCGCCTGCACGCCGATGATCCGGACGTCGGGGCGCAACGCCTTCGCGGCCACCGCCATGCCCGAGATCAGACCGCCGCCACCCACCCCGGTGATGATCGTCTTCACGTCCGGGCACTGTTCGAGGATCTCCAGCGCCACAGTGCCCTGCCCGGCGATCACGTCGGGATGGTCGAACGGGTGGATCAGCACCGCGCCGGTGCGCTCGGCGTACGTGTGCGCCGCGACCAGCGACTCGTCGACGGTGTTCCCGGCCAACTCGACCTGCGCGCCGTACCCCTTGGTGGCGGCCACCTTCGGCAGCGGCGCGTTGACCGGCATGAAGACCGTGGCGTGCGTGCCGACCAGGCCGGCGGCGAGAGCCACGCCCTGCGCGTGGTTGCCCGCGCTCGCCGCGACCACGCCGCGCTCCCGCTCCGCCGCCGACAACCGGGAGATCCGCACGTACGCGCCCCGCACCTTGTACGAGCCGGCGCGCTGCACGTTCTCGCACTTGAGCCACGTCGGCCCGCCCAGCGCCGCGCTGAGCGGCCGGGAGGGCTCCAATGGGGTGGTGCGGGTGACGCCAGCGAGCAACTCCCGTGCGGCCCGCACATCGTCGAGACCGACCAGTTCCGTCATGCCCCGATCGTGCCACCCGCCTGCGGAGCCCTCGGCGGCGACACCGGAGTGCCCGACAGCGCGCACACCGTCGAACCTCAGGCGGTGGCCGGCGACTCCGTGCCGACCCGCGGGTAGCCGGGGGCGTGACGCGTCCACGGGGCGGCCATCTCGAACTGACCGGCCACACCGAGCAGCAGCAGCTCCGAGCCGGGCGGACCGACCAGCTGCACAGCGACCGGCAGGCCGTCCGGGCGGCGGCCGACCGGCACGACGACCGCCGGCAGGCCGGCGATGTTCCAGGGTGCGGCGTACGGGGCGTACCGGATGTTGGCTGTCATGTTCGCCCGCCAGGACCGCTCCGACCAGCGGGCCGCCTCCGGTGGCGCGCTGGCCAGCGCCGGGGTGAGCAGCAGGTCGACCGAGTGGTCGGTGAAGAAGTCGACAGACCGTTGCCGCCAGGCGGCCCGGTCCGCCTCCCGCACGTAGCCGCGACGCTGCGCCCACTCGCCCAGCGCGACGTGCCGCCGGGTCCGCCGTTGCAGCCCACGCCGGTCCAGACCGGAGGCCCGGACGTCGGTGGCGGCTGCGGCGAACCAGGTGGCGATGCCCTGCAGACCGAGGGCGGTCGGGTAGACCGGATCGGCCGGCACGGTGTCGTGCCCGGCGGCGGCGAGGAGCCGACCGGCGGCGGCGACCGCGTCCCGGTTGGGCGCGTCCGGGGCGACACCGCGCACCGGGGAGCGCAGCGAGACACCCACCCGCAGCCGCTGCGGGGGGACCAGCTTCTCGGGACGCCGGCCGGCGAGCACCGAGAAGCCGACCGCCGCGTCGGCGACCGTGCTGGTCAACATGCCGTGCTCGGTGAGGCCGAACCAGTCGTCCGCCCCGAGCTGGCAGGGGACCACGCCCCGACCGGGCTTGAGCCCGACGAGTCCGCAGCAGGCCGCGGGAATCCGGATCGAGCCGAGACCGTCGTTGGCGTGCGCGATCGGCACCAGCCCGGCGGCGACCGCGGCGGCGGCACCACCGGAGGACCCACCGGGGGTACGCGTGCTGTCCCACGGGTTACGGGTCACCGCGCTGTCGTCGTCGGTCAGTGCCCACAGCCCCAGCTCCGGCATCCGGGTCACGCCGAGGATCACCGCGCCGGCGCCGCGCAGCCGACGCACCACCTCGTGGTCGGCCTCGGCCACGTCGGTGCGGGCGGCGGCCGACCCGTTCCAGGTGGGCAGGCCGGCGACCGGGGTGTTCTCCTTGACCGCCACCGGAACACCGGCCAGCGGCAGGTTGGCCAGGTCCTCCTGCTCGTCGACCTTCTCCGCCTCGGTGATCGCCTCACCGCCGCGAACGGCGCGGAACGCGGCCAGCTCACGGTCGGCTCGGGAGATGTACTCGAGGTGGTCGGCGACGACCTGGGTCGCCGAGACGTCACCTCGGCGTACGCCCCGGGCGATCTGCTTGGCGGTCGCTCCGACCCAGGTCGCCATGATGTCCTGCACGGCCATCCTCCCCCAGCGGTCAGCCCAGCGCCTGCTCCAGATCGGCGAGTAGGTCGTCGACCGTCTCGATGCCGACAGACAGTCGCACGAGATCGCCGGGAACTTCAAGCGGCGAGCCGGCAGCACTTGCGTGTGTCATCCGACCCGGGTGCTCGATCAGGGATTCCACACCACCCAGCGACTCGGCGAGCACGAAGAGCTTGGCCCGGTTGCAGATGTCCACCGCGTGGTCCTCACCACCCGCGGCGCGGAACGAGATCATGCCGCCGAACCGGCGCATCTGCTTGGCTGCCACCTCGTGACCGGGGTGCGAGGGCAGCCCCGGATAGAGCACCTGGGCGACCTTTGCGTGGCCGTCGAGGTACGCGGCGAGCCGCTCGGCGTTGTCGCAGTGCCGGTCCATGCGTACCCCGAGGGTCTTGATGCCCCGCAGGGTGAGCCAGGCGTCGAACGGGCCGTTGATCGCGCCCATCGCGTTCTGGTGGTAGCGCAACTCCTCGCCGAGCCCGGCGTCGGCGACGACGAGAGCGCCACCGACCACGTCGGAGTGCCCGCCGACGTACTTGGTGGTGGAGTGCACCACCACGTCCGCGCCGAAGGCGATCGGCTGCTGGAGGTACGGCGAGGCGAAGGTGTTGTCCACCACCAGCAGGGCGCCCGCGTCGTGTGCCACGGCGGCCAGGGCCGCGATGTCGGCGATGCCGAGCAACGGGTTGGTCGGCGTCTCCACCCAGACGATCTTCGTGCGGCCGGGCCGCACGGCCGCCCGGACCGCGTCCGGGTCCGAGACCTTGGCCGGGCTGAACTCCAGGCCCCAGCGCTGCGCGACCCGGGCGAAGAGCCGGTACGTGCCGCCGTACGCGTCGTCCGGGATCACCACGTGGTCGCCGGGCTGGCACACGGCCCGCAACAGGGTGTCCTCCGCCGCCAGGCCGCTGGCGAAGGCGAGCCCCACCGGCCCGCCCTCCAGCGCCGCCAGGCACTCCTGGAGCGCGTCACGGGTCGGGTTGCCGGAGCGGCTGTACTCGTAGCCGAGACGGGGTGCGCCGACGGCGTCCTGGGCGTACGTGCTGGTCTGGTAGATCGGTGGGATCACCGCGCCGGTGCGGGCCTCGGGGTCCTGACCGGCGTGGATGGCGAGCGTCTCGAAGCCGTGACTCATTCTGGTGAGGCTAGTGCCCCCGTCCCGCAGGCTGGAACGGAACCCGCGCTCCCGGTGGGGGCCGGACCGTCTGGCCCGGCCCCCGCGTGCCAGCCAGGGGCCGGCGGCCGGTCAGCCGGCCGGTACGGGCAGGACGTGCAGGGTGGCCTGGTTTCTCCCGGTCCAGTCGTAGGAGAGCGCGTAGAGCCGTGCGCCGTTCGGCGACCAGGCCAGCCCACCCCGGCTCAGCTCACCGCCGCCCAGCACGAAGCGGGTCAGTTCGGTTCCGTCCGGCCGATAGACGAACAGGTACGACGTGTCCGCCGCGGCGGCGATCCTGGTGCCGTCGCGGGACGGCTCGACGGCGGCCGGGTAGGCACCGGTGGGGAAGGTCGCGGAGGGGGTGGTGATGTCGGCGAACGGGAAAGCCTGCACCTCGTACGGGGCACCGGCCGCGGTGTAGAGGGTGGTGCCGGTCGGGTCGAGGGCGATGTCCTGCAGGTTGCTGCCGATGACAGTCCAATCGTTGGCCCGCAGCAGGTTCAGCGTTCCCCCGGCTCCGATCGCGTACGCGTAGACCGACGCCGGGCTCAACGACATCTGCCCGGCCAGCAGCACCGAACGGTTCTGGCTGGCGGCGGCCAGCAGCGGAGCGCCGTAGAAGTCCTGAGTGGTGGCCATCCCCGTGCGCACCTGGGCCGGCTGGCGGCCCAGGTCGATCTGGCCGATGTTGCCGCCCCACTGGTCACAGCCGTAGCCGAACCACAGGTACCGGCCGGTCAGCGCCAGCGACGACGGGCACTCGCCCGCGCCGGTGTCGTACCGGGCGGACTCGATCAGCGAGCCGGTGTCGAAGGCGGCGATGGCGTTGGCGGTGGGCAGCGCCACGTAGAGGGTCCGCCGGTCGGCGCTGAGCAGCAGGTCGGTGGGGCCGGGCAGGCCCGACAGCGTGCCGACCACAGTGCCTGTCGCGCCGGTCACCACGACATCGGTTGCGGAGCTGCCACCGCTGACGAAGACCCGGTCACCGGCCGACACCACGTCGGCCACAGTGTTCAGCGGCAGTGCGGTGGCGGTCTGCGCGGCGGCCGCCTGGGCATGGCCCGGGGCCGCGCCGGTGAGCAGCCCGGCGGTCAGCGCCGCCAGCGCCAGGGTCAGGCCTCTTCTGATCTGCAAGCTTGGTCCTTTCGGAGCATCGACGCGCACGCCGATGGCCGGGATCACCCCGTGTTCATCCATTCACGTAGATGATTACCACAGTCGGTTCACGCGTGGGGGGCGCCGTCGCCCGCGAGGTCGCCGACATAGCCTGGCGCGATGAGCGGTTGCGTGTTCTGCGGGATCGTGGCGGGCGAGGTGCCGGCGTTCCGGGTGGCCGACACCCCGGACGGGGTGGCGTTCCTGGACACCCGGCCGGTGTTCAAGGGGCATGTCCTGGTGGTTCCCCGGGTGCACCTGGTGACCCTGGCGGAGTTGCCGGCCGACCTGCTGCCCGACTACTTCGCCATGGTCCAGCGGATGGCGGTGGCGGTGGAGACCGCTCTCGGTGCCGGTGGGACGTTCGTGGCGATGAACAACAAGGTGTCCCAATCGGTGCCTCACCTGCACACACACGTGGTCCCGCGGACCAAGGGCGACGGGCTGCGGGGCTTCTTCTGGCCGCGCACCCGGTACGACGACGACACCGAGGCCCAGACGTACGCGGATCGCATCGCGGCGGCGCTCCCCGGTGGGGCCTGACTGATCCGCACGCGGGTAAGGAAGGTGGACCCTCCGGTGTTGCACGCTGGGAGTGGTACGAGAGGAGATCCCACGTGTTCTTGCGCCGTATGAAGGCCGATATGGTCTCGCCCGACCAGGCCCTGCCGGGCCGTCCGATCGCCATGCCGGTGGCCGACCGCCACGAGGTGCTGGGCACCCCGCTGAAGGGCCCGTTTCCTGAGGGCCTCCAGGTAGCGGTCTTCGGCATGGGCTGTTTCTGGGGCGCCGAGCGGCTGTTCTGGACGCTGCCCGGCGTCTACACCACCTCCGCCGGCTACGCGGGTGGCATCACGAAGAACCCGACGTACGAGGAGACGTGTTCCGGGCGGACCGGGCACGCCGAGGTCGTCCAGGTGGTGTACGACCCCAGCAAAATCAACTACGAGGATCTGCTGAAGGTCTTCTGGGAGAACCACGACCCGACCCAGGGCATGCGCCAGGGCAACGACGTCGGCACCCAGTACCGCTCGGCGATCTACACGACCACCGACGAGCAGCTGACCATCGCGGAGTCTTCGCGGGACGCGTTCCAGCCGATCGTGGCGCGGGCCGGCAAGGGCGAGATCACCACTGAGATCGCCCCGCTCGGCAGCTACTACTTCGCCGAGGACTACCACCAGCAGTACCTGGCGCCGACCAAGAACCCGAACGGGTACTGCAACCACGGCCCGAACGGGCTGAGCTGCCCGGTCGGCGTCGCCCGAGTCGGCGGCTGACCACCGCTTCCCGCACACGTGTGATGCCCGGCCGCCCAGGAGGTGGCCGGGCATTCCCGTTCGGGCCTGTGATCGAAATCCGTTGCCGAGCCCGACGAGAACTCGATAACGTGGCCGTACACGTGAAAGGAGGTGGTCCAGACTTGTATAGCAATCGGACTCGTGAGGTGGCTGTCAGCTAGCCGCTGTCCTCGACAGTGATCGGCCTGCCGCGAGGCGGGCAAAAAGCACCATCGTCGAGACCGTGTGGCAGCGGTGCGGCGAATCCACGACAGCCACCCGACCCCCGGGGTGCCGGCCAAGTCCAGCCGGCCCGCGCACATGCGCGGAGCGCCCCGGGGGTCGCTCCATATCCGCGGGAGTGGCGATGTCCATGCGCGAGCTGGTGGTGCTGGGGACGGCCAGCCAGGCGCCGACCCGTCAGCGCAACCACAACGGGTACGTGTTGCGGTGGGACGACGAGGTGATCCTCTTCGACCCGGGCGAGGGCAGCCAGCGTCAGCTCCTGCACACCACTGTCAGCGCCACTGACCTGACCCGGATCTGCGTCACCCACTTCCACGGCGACCACTGCCTGGGCCTTCCCGGCACCATCCAGCGACTCTCCCTGGACCGGGTGGCGCACCCGGTCGCCGTGCACTTTCCCGCCGGCGGCGCCGAATACTTCGCCCGGCTGCGGCACGCCACCTCGTTCTACGAGACCGCCGAGCTGCGGGTCGAGCCCATCGAGGCCGACGGGCAGCGGATCGCCCTGCGCTGCGGCACGCTGGAGGCACGCCGGCTCCGGCACCCCATCGAGACGTACGGCTACCGGTTGGTCGAGCCGGACGGGCACCGGATGCTGCCGGAGAAGCTGGCCGCGTACGGCATAGCGGGGCCGGCTGTCGGCGAGCTGATCCGCGTCGGGCACCTGGACCTCGACGGACGCCGCGTCACCCGGGCCGAGGTGAGCGTGCCCCGGCCGGGGCAGCGGTTCGCGTTCGTGATGGACACCGGCCTCTGCGACGGGGTGTACGCCCTCGCCGAGCACGCCGACCTGCTGGTCATCGAGTCGACGTTCCTGGAGTCGGAGGCCGCGCTCGCCGCCGAGGTCGGCCACCTGACCGCGGCGCAGGCCGCCCGGGTGGCGACCGAGTCCGGGGTACGCCGACTCGTGCTCACCCACTTCTCCCAGCGCTATCCCGACCCGCGCCGGTTCCACGACGAGGCGCGCGCGCACTTCGACGGCGAACTGATCGTCGCCGAGGATCTGACCACGGTGCAGGTTCCGCCGCGCCGGGTAGCCTCGGCCGGGTGACCGTCACGCTCCGCCCCGCAACCGAAGGCGACCTGATGGCGGTGGGTGCCCTGCACCAGCGCTCCCGGGTCGCCGCGTACTCCGCCTTCGTACCGGCCGAGGCGCTGGCCGACCCGACACCGGAGGCGATGGGGCGGTACTGGGTCGAGCGGTGGATCTGGGAGCGGGACACCCACCGGATGACAGTGGCTGAGCGGGCCGGGGCTCTGGTCGGGTTCACCCACCTGGGCCCGGACGACGAGGACGACCCCGCGACCGGGCTGCTCAACGCGATCCACCTCGACCCTGCCGAGCAGGGCCGCGGCGTCGGCCGCACCCTGATGGTGGACGCCCTGGACGCCATGCGCGCGCAGGGCTGGCGACGCGCCGCGCTCTGGGTGCTGAGGGACAACGCCCACGCCCGCTCGTTCTACGAGCGCGGCGGCTGGACCCCCACCGGCGACGAACGAGACGAGGCAATCGGATCGGCCCCAACCCCACAACTCCGCTACACCCGCCCCCTCTAACCCCCACCCCACCCCGCCCCCACACCCCAAACCCCGCCCTTCCCACCTCGCCGATCTTGCACTTTCTGTCGTGACAAAACGCCGCGATAGCGACATTCAGGCGACAGGAAGTGCAAGATCGGCGAGGGCTGGGGCGGGGACGGGGCGGGGCGGGGGCGGGGCGGGGTGGGCTTAGTGGGCTTAGTGGGCGCCTAGGTGGGACAGGAGGTCCTGGCGGGTCAGGACGCCCTTGGGCTTGCCGTCGACCAGGACGAGGGCGGCGTCGGACTTCTCCAGCATGCCCACCGCCTCGCTCACCGGCTGACCACCACCGATCATCGGCAGCGGGTCGCCCATGTGCCGCTCGATCGTGTCGTGCAGGTGGGCCTGGCCGGTGAACAGCGCGTCGAGCAGGTCCCGCTCGGCGATCGAGCCGGCGACCTCACCTGTCACCACTGGCGGCTCGGCCTTGAGCACCGGTAGCTGCGAGACGCCGTACTCGCGCATGTAGTCGATCGCGTCGCGGACGGTCTCGGTCGGGTGCACGTGCACCAGCTCGGGCAGCCCGCCCGGCTTGCTGGCCAGCGCGTCGGCCACCGTCGGCTCCGCGCCGGAGTTGTCGAGGAAGCCGTACCGGGCCATCCACGAGTCGTTGAAGATCTTGGAGAGGTAACCACGACCACCGTCGGGCAGCAGCACCACCACCACGTCGTCCGGGCCGGCCCGGCGGGCGACCTCCAGGGCGGCGACCACCGCCATTCCGCAGGAACCGCCGACCAGCAGCCCTTCCTCGCGGGCCAGCCGCCGGGTCATCTCGAAGGACGCCTTGTCGGAGACCTCCACGATCTCGTCGGCGACACCCCTGTCGTACGTCTCCGGCCAGAAGTCCTCGCCGACGCCCTCCACCAGGTACGGCCGGCCGGTGCCACCGGAGTAGACCGAGCCCTCCGGGTCGGCCCCCACGACGCGCACCCGGCCCTCGGACGCCTCCTTGAGGTACCGGCCGATGCCGGAGATGGTGCCGCCGGTGCCGACGCCGGTCACGAAGTGGGTGAGCTCGCCGTCGGTCTGCTTCCACAGCTCCGGACCGGTCGTCTCGTAGTGCGAACGCGGGTTGGCCGGGTTGCTGTACTGGTTGGGCTTCCAGGCGCCGGGGATCTCCCGGGTCAGCCGGTCGGAGACGTTGTAGTACGAGCGCGGGTCCTCCGGCGCGACGGCGGTCGGGCAGACCACCACCTCGGCGCCGTACGCCCGGAGCACGTCCTGCTTGTCCTGGCTGACCTTGTCGGGGCAGACGAAGACGCACTTGTAGCCCTTGAGCTGGGCCACCAGGGCCAACCCGACGCCGGTGTTGCCGCTGGTCGGCTCGACGATGGTGCCGCCGGGCTTGAGCAGACCGGCGGCCTCGGCGTCCTCCACCATCCGCAGCGCGATCCGGTCCTTCACCGAGCCGCCCGGGTTGACGTACTCCACCTTGGCCAGCACTGTGGCCTGGATGCCCTCGGTGACGTTACGCAGACGCACCAGCGGGGTGTTTCCGATCATGTCGACGACGTTGTCGTAGTACTGCACGGTGTGCCCTTCGTTGCGGCGCCGGCGGTGGGCGGCCGGGAAGACGTTTGCTCACCGCCAGCGTACGTGTCGTCAGGGCACCAACCCCCCGGGGATGACCGAGCTGCGGCGGGCCTCCCACTCCAGGAACCGGTCGGTCTCGGCGAGCACGCTGCCCGCCAACCAGGTGACCATGACCGCGTCGTCGGCCAGCCCGAAGATCGCCAGCGGGATCTCCGGAAGCAGGTCGATCGGCGAGACGATGTACGCCGTCGCCGCGGTCATCAGGGCCAGCCGAAGACCGCCGTCGTACTCCCCCTTCGTGGTGGCTCTGATCATCCGGGGCAGCGCGGCCAACCGCGTGCCGATCGACGGCCCGTTGCGCGCCCCGGTCGCCAGGGCCCGCGCCAGGGCCGTGAACGCCGCGCTGCGCTTCAGTGTCTTACCCATCGTCGCGCTCCTCTCCGCCGGATCAGCGTGGCGGGTCGGCGCAAGTCGGCCGGCCTCTGGAACCCAAGTACCCCGTCGCGTCGGTTTCCAGGCACCCGGGTGCCGTCACGACGACAGCGGTGTGTCGGGCCAGCGCGATAATGTCGCGGTATGGGGGTGGCACATTCCGTCGTACCCGGTGGTGAGCGCTGGCGGCAGGCCCGGCGGCTCGTCCGGCTGGCCGCCATCGGGACGGGCGCCACCGCGGCGGCCGCGGTGGCGACCGGCGGGGTGCTGGTCGGCCAGGCCCGCCAGGCTCGACGGACCATCCCGATGGCCGAGGCGCCGCCGCCCCGCTGCGACGGGATGTACGGCGCGAAGTTCCCCGGTCCCGCGCTCACCATGGTCGTGCTCGGCGACTCGTCGGCGGCCGGCTACGGGGTTCACCGCCGTCGGGAGACGCCCGGGGCGTTGCTCGCCACCGGCCTGTCCCGTCGACTGCACCGGCCGGTGCAGTTGCACCGCTTCGCGGTGGTCGGCGCGATCTCGGCGGCGCTGCGCCACCAGGTGGAGGCGGCGCTGGAGTGCCGACCCGACATCGCGGTGATCCTCATCGGCGGCAACGACATCACCAACCGCACCCCACGCGGCTTGGCGGTGCGCTACCTGGTCGAGGCGGTGCACGCCCTGCGCGACGCGGGGTGTGAGGTGGTCGTCGGCACCTGCCCCGACCTGGGCGCGATCCGCCCGATCCAGCCGCCGCTGCGCTGGCTGGCGCACCGGTGGAGCCGCCAGCTCGCCGCCGCCCAGACGGTGGCAGTGGTGGAGGCGGGCGGGTGGACGGTTTCCCTCGGTGACCTGCTCGGCCCCCGGTTCGCGGCCGAGCCCACCCGGATGTTCGCCTGGGACCGGTTCCATCCCTCCGCCGAGGGGTACGCGATGGCCGCCGCCGCGCTCCTACCGACGATGCTCTCCGCCCTCGGCGCGACCCCGGAACGACGGGCCACACCGACGCGCGGCGACGGCGTACGGTCGCTGCCGAAGGCCGCGCAGGAGGCGGCTCGACACGCCGGCACGGAGGTCAGCGGCGTCCAGGTTCGGGGCCGCGACCGAGGGCCGGCCGGCCGGTGGGCGCAGTTGCGCCGACGGGCGTTCTTCGGTGTCGGCGCGGTGCCGCAGCACGGGTCCGCCTCGGACACCTCGACAGTGGAGGGACTGGCATGAACGAGCGCAGCGCGCGGAGCGTGACCTCCGGCCTCGCCGGCCGACTGGGTCGGGCGGCGGCGATCTCGCTGTTCGCCGGCACCGTCGGGGGCGCCGCCGTCCTCGCAGGTGAGGCCTTCATCGCCCGGCACCGACGCTACGCCGAACCGGAGCTCGGCCTTGCCCTGCGCGCCACGATCGGCCGGGCGGGCGCTTCCCCGCTGCGACTGGTGTTGCTGGGCGACTCGTCGGCGCTGGGCGTCGGTGTGGACCGTCTGGAGGACACCATCGGCGGGCAGTTGGCCAACCTGCTCGCCGAGGGCCCGACCGGCCGCCGGGTGCACCTGTCCAGCGTCGGCGTCTCCGGCTCCCGCTCGACTGACCTCGCCACCCAGGTGGCCCGAGCCCTGCTCGGTGAGCGGCCCGACGTGGCGTTGATCCTGATCGGCGCGAACGACGCCACCGGGCTGCGCCGACCCTCCGACGCGGCGGCCTATCTCGGCGCGGCGGTGCACCGCCTGCGCGAGGCGCGCGTCGAGGTGGTGGTGGGCACCTGCCCCGACCTCGGGGCGGTGCGTGCCATAGCGCCTCCGCTGCGCCAGGTGGTCGGCTGGTCCGGGCGTCGGGTGGCTCGCGCGCAGACCACTGCCGTGCTGGAGGCGGGCGGCTCGGTGGTCGACCTGGCCACCGAGACCGGGCCGGTGTTCCGGGCCGACGCCGGCACCCTCTGCCAGGACGGTTTCCACCCCTCCGCCGACGGCTACCGGGTGTGGGCGCACGCGCTGCTCCCCGCCATCGTCGCTGCGGCGGCTGCCACGACCCGGCGCTAGATCGTCCCCGGCCAGGGTGACATTTCCCGCCGCGCCGGCTTCTTCCGCGCCATGTTACCGGCGGGTTAACGTTGGTCCATGCCGATTGAGTCGTCCCGCGACGCCGTCATCGTCGCCACCGCCCGCTCCCCCATCGGCCGGGCGCACAAGGGGTCCCTGCGCGACGTCCGCTCCGACGACCTCGCCGCGACCATCGTCCAGGCCGCGCTGGACAAGGTCCCCGCGCTGGATCCGACCACGATCGACGACCTCTACCTCGGGTGCGGCCTGCCCGGTGGCGAGCAGGGCTTCAACATGGCACGGGTGGTGTCCACCCTCCTCGGTCTGGACACTGTCCCCGGCGCCACGCTGACCCGCTACTGCGCCTCCTCGTTGCAGACCACCCGGATGGCGATGCACGCGATCCGGGCCGGCGAGGGCGACGTGTTCGTCTCCGCCGGCGTGGAGATGGTCTCCCGCTACGCCCGGGGCAGCTCCGACGGGCTGCCGCCCGAGGCGCAGGCCCTGGTCGGCGGCGGCTGGGAGAACCCCCGCTTCGGGACGGCCGGTGAGCGCTCGAAGCGCCGTGCGCAGGGCGGCGCCGAGGTGTGGACCGACCCGCGTGAGGCCGGCGAGCTGCCCGACATCTACCTGACCATGGGGCAGACCGCCGAGAACCTGGCCCAGGTGTACGACGTCAGCCGCGCCGACATGGACGAGTTCGGCGTACGCAGCCAGAACCTCGCCGAGAAGGCCATCGCCGACGGTTTCTGGGCCCGGGAGATCACCCCGGTCACCACGCCGAACGGCACCGTGGTGAGCACCGACGACGGGCCCCGGGCCGGCGTCACCCTCGACGCGGTCTCCGGCCTGAAGCCGGTGTTCCGCCCGGACGGTCGCATCACCGCCGGCAACTGCTGCCCACTCAACGACGGCGCCGCCGCCGTTGTGGTGATGAGCGCCCAGCGAGCGGAGGAGCTCGGGCTCACCCCGCTGGCCCGGATCGTCTCGACCGGTGTGACAGCCCTGTCACCGGAGATCATGGGTCTCGGGCCGGTCGAGGCGTCCCGGCAGGCGCTGCGCCGAGCCGGCATGACCATCGACGACGTCGACCTCGTCGAGATCAACGAGGCGTTCGCCGCGCAGGTCATCCCCTCCTACCGCGAGTTGGGCATCCCGGAGGAGAAGCTGAACGTGATGGGCGGGGCCATCGCGGTCGGCCACCCGTTCGGCATGACCGGCGCCCGGATCACCGGCACCCTGCTCAACGCGCTGGAGTGGCACGACAAGACCATCGGTCTGGAGACCATGTGCGTGGGCGGTGGCCAGGGCATGGCCATGGTGCTGGAACGGCTCAGCTGAGCCGACCTCAGAGCGCGCTGCGGGTCGCCGTCACCTCGGCGGCGGCCCGAGCCAGCGCCTCGGCCCCCGGGTCGGCGGCCAGCAGGTCCGCCGCGACCACCCGCAACTGATCGGGTAGGGCCAGGTCGTTGTCGAGCCGGGGCACCACCCGACGGGGCTCCCCCTCGGCGTCGGCGGCCAGGTTGGCGACCTCCTGCACCAGGCGGTGCACCAGGTCGGCGCGGGACACGTTGCCGGTGGTCGCGACCGCCGCCCACCGGGGCTGCTGCCAGTGCGCGATCTGACGGACCAGCAACTGCACGGCCTTGTCCAACTCCGCTGCGCTCATCGCCGCCGAGTCTACGGCCGGCACCGACCGCGCCGGGTCGGGCCGGTCAGCGGCGCAGGTAACTGAGCAGCCGCAGCAACTGCCAGTAGAGAAAGACCAACCCGGTGAGCAGGCCGAACGCGCTCAGCCACGCGTACCGACGGGCTCGGCCGTCGCGGACCGAGCGCTCGACGAGATCGAAGTCGAGGATGAAGCTGAACGCCCCCGCGATGATGGCCACCACCGAGAAGGCGTACGGCAGCCAGCCGACCTCCCCACTGACGCTGTAGACCGCCAGGCCCGGTCGCCCGGTGATCAGGTACGACACCAGGTTGACCACGCTGAGCACGGCGATGCCGAGCAGGGTGCCGATCACCAGGCGGGCCAGTCGAGGCGTCGCCCGGATCACCCGGGCCCGGTAGAGCGCCGCCATGCCGAGGAAGACGCCGAAGGTGCCGGCCACCGCCTGCACCACGATGCCCGGATAGACCTGCTCGAAGGTGCGGCTCGCCACCCCCAGCAGCAGCCCCTGGAGAATGGCGTACCCGACGATCGGCACCGGGTTGGTGATCGCTCGCAACGAGATGACCAGGACCAGCGCGATCGAGGCGAGGGCGCTGCCGGCCAACGCGGCGCCCAGCCACACCGCGTCGGGGATCACCGCCCAGGACACCGCCGCGGTCGCGCCGGTCACCAGCAGCAACCCGACGGTACGGACGACCACGTCGTCGACTGTCATCGGCTCGACGTCACGGGCGCCGAGCACCCGGGCCTCCACCCGGCCGGTCTCGTCCAGCCGGTTGAGCACCGGGTTGTTGCTGCGCACCGCCGCCTCCTTCGCCCTACCCCCCGAAGTCACTCTGCCCCGGGCGGACCGGCGGCGGCGGGCAAACGGCGCGGACGACGGCGCCCGCCCCCACCGGAGTGGGGACGGGCGCCGGTCGGCAGTGCGGACGAGGTCAGTCGTCGCCCTGGAAGTAGCTCAGCAGGCGCAGGATCTCGATGTAGAGCCAGACCAGGCTGACCAGGATGCCGAACGCGGCCACCCAGGAGTAGCGCTGCGGCAGGCCCATCCGGACGCCGTCCTCGATCTCCTTGAAGCTGAGCACGAAGCTCAGCGAGGCGACCACGATGCAGACCAGGCTGAAGCCGATGGCGAGCGGGCTGCCGTCGCGCAGGCCGGTGTTGACGCCGAACAGCGCCAGCACCAGGTTGATCATCATGACCGCGAACAGGCCGACCATCACCGCGATCATGCCCTTGACGAAGGCCGGGGTGGCCCGGATGACCTTCGCCCGGTAGAGCATCGCCATCAGGAAGAAGATGCCGAAGCTGGCTGCGGCGGCCTGGAGCACGATGCCGTCGAAGCGTGTCTCGAACGCCTTGCTGACCATGCCGACGAAGACACCCTCGACGACCGCGTACGCGATCACGAGCGCCGGGTTGGCCATCCGGGAGAACGAGATGATCAAGCCGAGGACCAGGCCGACCACCGCCGCGCCGATCCAGGCGGTACCGACCAGCGCGTCGGGCACGAGCACCCAAGCGGCCGCGGCGGTGATGCCGAGAATGCCGAGCAGAGCGACCGTCTTGACGACCACGTCGTCGACGGTCATCGGCGCCACGGTCGGCGGCGCGGCCGGGTAATCGGCCTGGGACGGGTACTGCTGGGGAATGCCGGGCTGTCCGTACGGCCCGGCCGGGGCGTACCCGGCGGAGCGCTCCCGCTCGGCCGCTTGGCCGAGCCGGGCGAGCACCGGGTTCGAGGTCTTCACTGTCTGGCCTCCCTCAGGGGGTCGTTTGCACGTGAACGTGCCCTCCAAGAGTAAACGGCAGAGCCAAGTCCTGGAGATCACGAATGAGAATGCGCGAGTCGACCGGTGCCCGGGGCGGGGGTCGAACCCGCACGCCTTGCGGCAGCCGCTTTTAAGGCGGCCGTGTCTGCCTTTCCACCACCCGGGCGAGTGGCACCGGCGCGCCGACACGCCTGGTGCAATGTCACCGTAGCCGGTCTGCGGCGACCCGGCGTACCCCGCCGGCCCGGCCACATTAGGGTCGATGCCGTGAGCAGCGCAGCCCCCACGGCCCCCGACGCCGCACCTGAGCAGGCATTCCGCCTCGCCGATCAGGTCAACCGCCGACCCCGGGCCACCCGGCCGCTGGCCGCCGCCCGCCGCCACCGGGCGGACCTGGTGGCCGCTCTGGTCTTCGCGGTGCTGGCCGGCTGGCTCGCCCACGGGCTGTGGCCCGACCCGGGCGGCCGGATCCTGGCGCTCAACCCGGAGGACCAGGCCCTCTACGAGTGGTTCCTGGCGGTGGACGCCCGCGCGCTGCTCGGCGACTTCGACCTGCTCACCGACCGGCTCAACGCGCCCGACGGTGTGAACCTGATGGCCAACACCACCGTGATCGCCCTCGGCGTCCTCTTCGCGCCGGTCACCCTGCTGCTGGGAGCACCGGTCACCTTCGCGCTGCTCGCCGCCGGCAACCTCGCCGGCACCGCACTCGCCTGGTACCTGCTGTTCCACCGGACGCTGCGCGTCCGCCGGGTAGCCGCCGCACTCGGCGGAGGGCTGTGCGGATTCGGACCCGGGATGGTGTCGCAGACAAACAGCCACCTGCACATGACCGCCCAGTGGCTCGTGCCGGTGATCATCTGGCTGGTGGTCCGGCTGCTCCGGGCGGCCGACCCGGGGCCCGCCACCCCCGACGAGGCCGGCCGTAGCCGAGCCACCGGGCCGAACCGTCGTCGACTGTTCACCTCCGCGGCGGGGCTGGCCGGCGCGGTCAGCGCGCAGGTCTTCATCGGCGAGGAGGTGCTCTTCCTCACCGCGATCGCGCTGCTGGTGATGGCGATCAGCTACGCCGTGGCGGACCGGGACCTGGCCCGCCGGGCACTCCCCGGGTTCGCCGGCGGGTTGGCGATCGCCGCCGGGCTCGCCCTGCTGGTGCTCGGCTATCCGCTGTGGTTCCAGTTCGCCGGGCCGCAGGGAGTCGCCGACGGGATGTTCACCCCGGCCTACTTCTCCGCCGACCTGAGCAGTTGGTGGAGGCTCTCACCACTGTCGGTGGCCGGCAGCGACGAATCCGCCCGGCTGACCACCGGCCCCGCCGAGTACAACACGTTCCTCGGCTGGCCACTGCTGCTGGTCACCGCGGTCTGCGCGATCTGGGCCGGGCGACGCCGGCTGGTCTTCGCCTGCGTCGTGGCGGGCCTGGTGATGGGGGCGCTCTCCCTCGGCCCAGAGGTGGTGCTCGGCGGCACCAGGACGGCGATCCCCGGCCCGTACGCCCTGATCGGAGGGCTCCCGGTGGTGGACGGGGCGTTGCCGATGCGGTTCGCGCTGGCGTTGCTGCCGATCGTCGCGACGCTGCTGGTGCTCGCTGTCGACAGGGCAGTGCGCAGCTCCGGTCGGGCGCGGCGGCTGGTGCCCCTGGCCGTCGGCGTGGCGCTGCTGCCGATCTTTCCGACCCCACTGCCGACCGCCGGACGACCCCCCGTGCCGGAATTCATCACCGGCGGCCACTGGCGGCAGTGCGTACCGCCGGGCGGGGTGCTGGTCCCGGTGCCACTGCCCACCCCGAAGGAGCCCTGGCCGATGCGCTGGGCGACCGCAGCGGACGCCGGTTTCGGGCTGCCGGAAGGCTTCTTCATCGGTCCGTACGGGAGGGGCGGCACCGCGGCGATGGGCACGTTCAAGCAGCCCACCTCCGCGCTACTGGCGGATGTCGCCCGGCGCGGCGACCAACCGGCCATCGGCGACGAGCAGCGCCGACAGGCCGTCCGCGACGCCGACTTCTGGGGCGCCTCCTGCGTGGCGCTCACCGACGACGCCCCCCACGCGGAAAGCCTGCGCGCCACCCTGGAGCAGCTCTACGGCCCACCCACCCGCATCGCCGACGCCTGGACGTGGCGGGTCTAGACCACCAAAAACCCCGCCGATCTTGCACTTCCTGTCCGGACAAGACGCGCCAGAAGGCGCATTACGGCATCCGGAAGTGCAAGATCGACGGGGTCTGGCGTCGCTTTCTGGTCAGACGCGGGGCGCGCCGACCGGCTGGGAGGCCTCGACGAACTCCTCGCGCGGATCGTGCAGCTGACCCAGGGCGACCACCTCGCGCTTGAGGAAGAACGCCAACGACCAGTCCACCACCACGCGGACCTTGCGGTTGAACGACGGGATCCGGCTCATGTGGTACGTCCGGTGCATCACCCACGCCGGCCAACCGGTCATCTTGATCCCGTACACCTGGGCCACGCCCTTGTGCAGGCCGAGGCTCGCCACGCTGCCGACGTGCTTGTGCTTGTAGTTCACCGGCTCGCGGCCCCGGATCACGGCCGTGATGTTGTCGGCCATCCGGGCGGCCTGGCGCACGGCGTGCTGAGCGCTCGGCGAGCAGAAGTTGCCCGGCTCCTTGGTCAGGTCCGGCACGGCGGCGCAGTCGCCCGCGCTCCAGGCGCCCTCGAGCACCTGGTCACCGTCGACCACCTGGAGCGTGGGCAGGCAGGTGATCCGACGACGGTCGTCACGCGGGAAGTCGGTCGAGTCCAGCATCGGCGACGGCTTCACGCCAGCCGTCCAGACGATCGTGTCCGAGCGGAAGCTGTCACCGTCGGAGAGCTTGACCACCCCGTCGACGCAGGACTCGAGCCGGGTGTCCAGCCGGATGTCCATGTTGCGCTTCATCAGCTGCTGCACGGTGTAGGCGCCCATGTCCCGGTCGACCTCGGGCAGCACCCGCTGGGTGGCCTCGACCAGCACCCAACGGACCTCGTCCTGCTTGAGCTCCGGGTAGTAACGCAGGGCGTCGCGAGCCATGTCCTCCATCTCGGCGAGCGCCTCGATGCCGGCGTACCCACCGCCGACGAAGGTGAAGGTCAGCGCCGAACGGCGGACGTCCGGATCTGGCGTTGCGGCCGCCACGTCGAGCCGATCCAGCACGTGGTTGCGCAGGTAGATCGCCTCGCCGATGGTCTTGAACCCGATGCCCTGCTCGTGCAGACCGGGGATCGGCAGGGTGCGGGAGACCGAACCCGGGGCCACGATCACGTGGTCGTAGGTGATCTCCCGGGCCGGGCCGCTGATCGGCTGCACGGTGGCCACCTTGCGCTCGTGCTCGATCCGCGTGACCGTGCCGGCCACCATCTTGCACCGGCGCAACTCCCGCCGCAGCGGCACCACGGAGTGCCGCGGGGAGATGTTGCCCGCCGCCGCCTCCGGCAGGAACGGCTGATAGGTCATGTGGGGTTGGGGGTCAACCACCATGACCTCAGCCTCACGGGAGCTGAGCTTCTTCGACAGGCGCAGGGCCGCGTACAGACCGACGTGCCCGGCACCAACCACAAGGATCCGCTTCGGATTCACGTTGTCTATCTTTCCCCGGCCGGCTCAGGTAATCCCGCTCGCGGCCCTCATCTGTGACGGAGCACAACCCATGTGACCTGCGTAACCCTCAGGTCGCAGGGGTCACCGACGCCGCAGCAGCCAGCCCAGCAACACTGCCATCCCCACCGCCACCAGCAGCCCCAGCACTGTCACCCACTGGTATCCGGCACCCCCACCCGTCCCCGTCGCCTGCAACAACAGCACGCCGAGCACTGCGGAACCCAACAGCACGGCGGCCGACCGCACCAACCACCGGGTGATCAACTCGGGGTCCACCATCGCGTCATAGGGCAACAGCGCGGCCAGCGCGCAGAGGGTGTGACCCAGGTAGAGCAGGGCCGCGACGGCAAGCAGCCGCCAGAGAGCGACCGGACGGCCGTACCCGTCGGTGGCGAGCAGCCAGCCGCCGACAGTGACCAACGCGGTGAAGGTCGTCCAGACCTTGCGCGGCCCGATCGCGGGCAACAGGGCGGCCACCGCCAGGAAGAAGATCGGCCGGCCGGACAGCACCTCCGCGGGGAACGCCAGGACGAACCCGGCAAACACCATGACGAAGATCCCGGCCCGGACCAGCAGCGGGGCCACGCTGACGCGAGCGACGGCGTACTGCGCCGCCCGAACCCGCTCCACCAGAGCGCTCACCGGGGCCGCCTTCCGTTCGCGACTGCGGGGCTCGCAAGCTCACTCCTCGCGCTCACCGGGCCCGCCCTCCGTTCGCGACCGCGGGGCTCGCAAGCTCACTCCTCGCGCTCACCGGGGCCGCCCTCCGTTCGCGACTGCGGGGCTCGCAAGCTCACTCCTCGCGCTCACCGGGCCCGCCTTCCGTTCGCGACTGCGGGGCTCGCAAGCTCACTCCTCGCGCTCACCGGCCACCCACCCTTGGGGCCGTCGCCAACCGGGCCACGTCCCGCAACACCTGGTCCAGGCTGCCGGCACCCGCCCAGCGCACCACCGGCACGCCGTGCTCCCGGAGCTGCCCGATCATGATCTCCCGATCCAGGCGCCACAGCCGGTACGCCACCTCGGCCCAACCCCGGTCCTTCGGCGACGCCAGGTCGGTCGGCAGCGTGTCGACAGCCACCACGAACCGCCCACCGCGGGCCAACCGGGCGAGCATCTGCGCCGACCGTTCGTCCAGCAGCGGAGTGAGCACCACCACCAACGCGTCCGAGGAGAGCAACTGCGGGCCGAAAACCTGGTCGTACGGCTCGTGCGCGGACGCGTGGACCCGGACGTCGAGCAACCACTCCAGGACGGTCAGGTACTGCCGCCGTCCGGCGGCCGGCCGGAGCCGGCGGGCAGCCGGCCCGTACTCCAGCAGCGAGACCCGATCACCACGGTGCAGGTAGTGCTCGGCGATCGCGGCGGTGGCCCGGACGGTGGTGTCCAGCACCGAGGCGGCGCCGCCCACCCCACCGGAGCGGCCCGCCTCGGCGAGCACGTCGAGCAGCACCACCACCTCCGCGTCCCGGTCGGAAAGGGTGGCGGCCACGTGCAGCTGCCGGGCCCGCAACGAGACCCGCCAGTCGATCCGGCGCAGCCGGTCCCCGGGGGCGAAGACGCGTACGCCGGCAAGCTCGCCGCCCTCTCCGGGTCGACGGGAGTGGTGCGCCCCGACCAGGCCGGCGGCGCGGGGCATCGCCTCGACCGCCTCGAACGGCTCGGTACGGGGGTACACCCGTACCCGTACCGGCTCGGTGATCACCGCCCGGGAGACCAGCAGACCACCGGCAGTGGCGACTCGGGCACCGGCGGGGCCGACCGGGTGCCGGCCCCAGCGCACTGCCTTGCCGGCCAGCTCCAGGTCGACCGCGGCGCCGATCGGCACCGAGGTCACGAACGGCCGGTCCGCGACGGATCGACGCCGGCCGTTGCCCTGCGCCGTCGCACCGGTTTCCGGTGTGGCGTTCGGCTCCCCGGCGTCGACGGCCCCGTCACTGGCGAAGCCGGCCCGAACGATCCGCAGCCACGGCGACACGCGGGTACGCATCACCACCAGGTCGTAGTCGACAGTGTCCGGGTTGCCGACGCTCACCGCCGCCGCCACGTCGCCGCCCTCGACCAGCGGCCCACCGTCGCCCTGGGTGATCCACACCTGGGGCAGCGCCGTGGGCCGTCGACGCAGCGCGTACGCGGTGCCCAGGGCGAACGGGGCGGCGAGCACGATGAGGTCCACCCGGCCGAGCAGCACCCCGGCCACCAGCAGCAGGCCGGCGAGCAGCACCGCGCGGCCGAGCGCCGGGGTGGGCGCCCAGCCGGCGGCCGGTTCCGCTTCGGTGGCCGTCGGCACTGTCGGTCCGGTCATCAGTGCCGGGGCCCGCCGGCGGCGTAGCTGGGCAGCGCGCCACTGGCCGGGGCGGGAGTAGCCTCCAGCACCTCGCCCACCACGAACGCCGGGTCGACCCGGCGCAACCACATCTCCGGGCGCAGGGTGATCCGGTGGGCCAGGGCGGGCGCCGCCACCGACTTGACGTCCTCCGGCACCACGTAGTCACGGCCGCCGAACACCGCGCGGACCCGGGCCAGCAGCAGCAGCGCCAGTGAACCACGAGGTGAGGCGCCGACCAGCACCGACGGGTGCTCCCGGGTGGCCGCGGTGAGCGACACGATGTAGCGGCCGATGGAGTCCTCCACCACCACGTCCTCCAGGGCGGCCTGCATGGCCCGCAGCGTCGCCGCGTCGACCACCGCCTTGATGTCCGCCTCCTCCCGGCGACGGCTCATCCGACGGCGCAGCACCTCCCACTCCTCTTCGTGCTGCGGGTAACCGAACGAGACCCGCAGCAGGAACCGGTCCAGCTGCGCCTCCGGCAGCGGGTAGGTGCCCTCGTACTCGATGGGGTTGGCGGTGGCCAGCACGTGGAACGGCTCGTCGAGCTTGTAGGTCACACCCTCGACCGAGACCTGCTTCTCCTGCATCGCCTCCAGCAGCGCGGACTGGGTCTTCGGCGGCGTGCGGTTGATCTCGTCGGCGAGGAGCAGGTTGGTGAAGACCGGGCCGGCCCGGAAGGTGAAGTCGCCGTTGCGCTGGTCGTAGAGGAAGGAGCCGGTGACGTCGGCGGGGAGCAGGTCGGGGGTGAACTGCAACCGACGGAAGTCCAACCCGAGGGCCTGGGCGAACGAGCGGGCGGTGAGTGTCTTACCGAGCCCTGGCAGGTCCTCCAGGAGCACGTGCCCGCCCGCGAGGATGCCGGCGAGGACCAGCTCCAACGCGTCCCGTTTGCCGACCACGACGGTGCCGACCGCGTCCAGGACCGCCCGAGCCAGGTGCCCGACCTCGGCGGGGGCAATGCTCCGGTCCACGTCGTTCATCAAATACTCTCCAGTTCGGCGACGATCACCGCGAGGTCGCGCGGCGACGGGGTGCGGCGAGGCGGGGTCTCCAGGAACGTCCACAGGCGGTCACCCAGCAGGACGCGAGCGCGGGCGGGATCCGACTCACGGGTGACGCCGTGTTTGAGCCGCATCCGCTCGTCGGCCAGTTCACCGATCCGGGGCAGAACCACCTCGGTGAAACGTTCGGGTCTGTTCGAGGACCAGTCCAGGGGCCGTTCCCACTGGTTGATCGCGCCACGCAGCGCGTCCCTGGCGTCCCAGTTGTAGCTGCCGTCCTCTTCGCCCGCGCCGGCCTGGCGAGCCGGCGGTTGCGGGGGTGGCGGCGCCAGCAGGGCGGTGACCCGGCGGACCGCCAGCACGGCGAGCACCCCGGCGATCAGTACGGGCAGCGAGACCTGGAGGCCCACCGCGCGGAGGCCGACCAGCAGGACCGCTACCACCGCGGCGGCCCACGCGAGCGAGCGCAGCACCGGACGCCATCGGGACGGGCGTGCCTGCGGACCGGCCGGTGCGGCCTCCTCCTCGAATGCGAGCAGATCGTCGATGCTGGTGCTGCTCATGAGGTCACCGCCGCGGTGAGCTCTCCGCGCAGTCGGCCGAGCGCGGCGCGGGCCTGGTCCCGGGTGCGTTCGCCGACCGGGTGGGTGGCGTACCGGGCCTCCCGGTAGACGTGCGCGAACTCGGCGAGCACGTCGGTGCTGGCGATGGCCGGCACGCCCGCGGCCGGGTCACCCTGCAACAGCCGGCTGACCAGGTCGGTGGGGGTGTCTCCGGCGAGCCTCGGCACACCGGCGGCGGCGGCGGTCTCCTCCAGGCGCACCCAGCAGGCGATCACCGCCACCCGGGGGTCGGTGTCCTGGTCGTCGAGTTCCTCCAGGCCGGCGTCGAGGGCGGCTACCACCTCGCGGGCGGTGCCCTCGGCGGTACGGCGGGCCCGCTGCGCGGGTAGTGCCCGGGTGGTACGACGCAGCGCGCCCCGGATCAGGACCCAGCTGAGGTAGCCGAGCGCGGCGAGGATGGCCAGCCCGAGCAGGACCACCGCCACAGTGCCGACCCACTGCGGGATGTGCGCCTGGGTGGCCTCGCCGGCGTCGCGGGGCTCGATCGGGATGGACGGCGATGGCTCAACCGTCGGGTACTCGGGAACCCAGGGAACGTTGTCCGCGGCCGGCGGGATGCGACTGGCCCCGATCGACGAGTGAGCGGACGCCAGCGCGGCGCCGGCGAGCAGGGCGGCGACCGCGCCGACCGGCCACCACCGGTGGAGCAGGCCGAGCGCCGGCCGCAGCGCACCCGGCTCGGCGGACGGTACCGGTGTGGGCGGGCGTGTTCCGTCTGTCATCGCCACCACCCCACGCGTCGTCTCAGTCCACTCCGGCCAGCTGCTTAGCCTGGCCGAAGACGTCGTCCAACATCCCTGGTGTCAACCGCCCGGTGAAGGTGTTCTGCTGACTGACGTGGTAGCAGCCGAGCAAGTCCGGGGCGTTCGTGCCGGACCAGTGTGCCCCATGACCGAACGCCGGTCGCGGGCTGGGCGGGCGCTGCCCGTACACCGCCTGGAGCACCGGCCACCACGCGGCCCAGGCGAACGCGCCCAGCGCGACCACGACCCGCAGCGTGGGCCGGAGCAACGTGACCTCGCGGTGCAGCCAGGGTGCGCAGGTGTCCCGTTCCACCGGGGTCGGCTTGTTGTCCGGAGGCGCACACCGGACGGCCGAGAAGATTCGCAGGTCGCGCACCGTGAGCCCGTCGTCGGCGGCGACGCTGGTCGGCTGGTTGGCAAGCCCGGCCCGGTGCAGCGCCGCGAACAGCACGTCACCCGACCGGTCACCGGTGAAGATCCGGCCGGTGCGGTTGCCACCGTGCGCGGCGGGCGCCAGCCCGAGGATGGCGATGCGGGCGTCACCGGTGCCGAGGCCCGGCACCGGTCGACCCCAGTAGTCCTGGTCGCGGAAGGCCGCCCGACGGGTGCGGGCGACCTCCTCCCGCCATTGGACCAGCCGCGGGCAGGCGAAACAGTCGCTCACCGCAGCGTCGAGGTCGGCCAGGTCGGTCGCCCGCGCTGCGCGGGCGACCACCTGTGCGGGGGTACGCGTCTCAGCCAAGCTTGGCCCGGAAGAGTTCCAGGGTGCGGGCCCAGGCGCTGGAGGCGGCGCGCTGGTCGAACGCCTCCGGCCGGTCGTCGTTGAAGAAGGCGTGCGAGGTGCCCGGGTAGTCGTAGAGGTGGCAGTCGCCGCCGGCCTCCTCGATGCCCCGCCGGGCGGTCTGTACGCCGTCGGTGGCCGAGGTGCCGTCCTCTTCGGAGCAGTGGATGACCGCTGCCTTGCCGGCGTAGTCGGCCCAGTCGGGGCGCATCGACTCCCAGGGCAGCACGGGATAGAAGCCAGCGGTCGCGACGATCCGCTCGGAGATGGTGGCCGACCAGAGGGCCAGGCTGCCACCGGCGCAGAAGCCCACGGCACCGACCTTACCGGTGACCTCGGGCCGCCCGGCGAGATAGTCGGCGGCGCCGGCGATGTCCTTCGCCGCCTCGTCCATCCGCATCGCCAGCAGGAGCCGCTGCGCCTCGTCCGGCTCGCTGGTCGTCTCACCGTGGTAGAAGTCCGGGGCGAGGGCGACGAAACCGGCCTCGGCGAACCGGTCCGCCACCGACCGGATGTGCGGGACCAGGCCCCACCATTCCTGAATGACGATGACGGCGGGGCTGGCCGTGCCGCTGGCGGGTATCGCGAGATACCCCTCGCTCGTGCCCCCGTTGCTGCGGTAGCTCACCATTTCGCCCATGGGCCGTCCTCCTAGCGGTCAGTCATCGTTGGCTGGTCGCCCAGTGGTCCTACGTGCCGGTAGCCTGCCACGCCACGCGGCCGTCGGGAAGACGCCGGAACAGTGGCATTCACCTCCTGTTCGCCCCCCGGTGACTCCGGGTACGCCGACGGCGGCGGGGTCTGCTCCCGCCGCCGTCTTTGTCGAGCTAACCGCTGTGGTCAGACCTTCTTGGTCAGGCAGAGCACGTAGCCCGTCTTGCCTGGCTTGATGCTGGAGTAGATGTACCCCTCCTGGCCTTCCTTGAAGAACTGCGTGCAGGTGGTGTCGGCCTTGGCCTGCGCCTCGCTCTGGCCGTCCACTCGACCGACCACGCTGTACGCCGCGTCGGTGGAGGTGCACTCGACGACCTTGGCGCCGTCGACCTCCTCCTGCTCGGTGCCGGTGACCTCGGGCAGTTCGGCGATGCAGTCGCCGGTCTTGGCGGCTGCGGTTTCGTCCTTGTTGAAGTAGTTGCCGATCGCCGAGGCGACGCCGAACTTCAGGCCGGCGATGACGACGACGACGAGGATCGCACCGACGATGCCGATGGCCTTCTTCGCACCGGACTTCTCCGCCTTCGGCTCGGCCGCCGGCTGCGGCTCGGTAGCCGGCTGCGGCTCAGTGGCCGGCTGCGGCTCGGTGGCCGGCTGCGGCTGCGGCTGCGGCTGCGGCTGCTGCGTGGCAGGCTGCGGCTCGGCCGCTTGCGGCGTCTCGACGGCCGGCTCAGGGGTTGCGGCGTCGGGCGCGGGGGGCGGTGCGACCTGCTCTGGCACGGGGGTTCCTTCCGAGGGGTTGATGAGCAGACGACACCGTAACGATCATTGATTTCCGGTGTCGTCCCGCTCGCCTCGTCCGTTCAGCTAATTCCCAGTTTCACCCGCATGATCCAGTTCACACCTCGGTCAGCTCGTCGGGGTGGGGGTTGGTGTGCCGCTCGGCGTCGCGGTCGGGCTTGCCGTGGGCTGGCCGGTGGCCGTCGGGGTCGGCGTTGCGGTCGGGTCGAGTGTGCTGCTCGGGTCCGGCGTGGCTGTGGGCGACGACGCCGGAAGGAGAGGCGCACCCGGACCGCGAGGCCCGAAGGGAGCCTGCTCGGGGCAGTACGGGTACGGCCGCAGCAACGGCTGGCCATAAACGTCGAGCGGGCTCGGGCAGTCCGGGTGGTAGCCGAGCCGGATCGGATTGCCGTTCTGATCGAAGAGCCGGGCGTTCTCCACCAGCCGACCCTCGCCGTCGTAGACGAAGACGTCCCGGATGTGGCCGTACTGGCTGTCAACCGAAGTCTGGTCGTAGTAGTAGTCGTTGTCGCGCGCGTTCTCCGCGTCGACCAGCCCGGCGAGCGCGAAGACCACCAGCACCGCGCTGGCGACCTGAACGGCCGAGCGCGGCCAACGGGTCAGCTGGGCCGAACGGCGACCGATCCAGATGGAGGCGAGCACGAAGCCGATCAGCATGATCAGGCCGGCGAGTAGCTCGCCGCCGAACCGGGGCAGCAGCCCGAAGTCGCCACCGGTGCTGATCACCGTGACCAGCATCGCCGCCAGATAGCCGCGCAGCACCCACCAGGCCGGACGCAGCAGCCGGAGGAAGTCGCTGGCCGTCTCGTACCCCAGGGGTGGGCCGAGACGGGTGTCCATGGTGCGCAGCCGGCCGCGGACCCGGGCCATCGCGCTCGCCACCCGCTGGTCGAGGTTGCGCCCGCTGCCCGGCGCGGCGCCGGCTGCGGCGCGCAGCTCGGCGGCGTACGTCTCGGGCTCGCCCAACCGCTCGACCAGGGTGCCCTCGGCCTCGGCGGCTACCTCGGTGAGGTGGTCGGCGAGATCCTCGGTCAACTCGTCGCGTTGCCCGGGGGGCAGGTCGGCCAGAGCGGCCCGGACCCGCGCCACATAGTCGGTGATCTCCTGCTCCGCGACGGTCATGCCGCCATCCCCCGATCGTCGAGCAGACTGTCCATTGTGGTGGCGAACGAGCGCCAGAGCTTGCCGGAGCGGGTCAGCTGGTCGCGCCCCGCGACGTTGAGTGAGTAGTACTTGCGGTGCGGCCCGGATTCGCTCGGCACGACGTAGGTGGTGAGCAGGCCGGCGGCGAAGAGGCGGCGCAGCGTCCCGTAGACAGAGGCGTCACCGACCTCCTCCAGGCCGGCCTCGCGCAGCCGGCGCAGAATGTCGTAACCGTAACCGTCCTCCTCTCGGAGCACGGCCAGGACGGCCAGATCAAGCACGCCCTTCAACAACTGTGTGGTGTCCACGCATTACACACTAGTGTGTAATGCGAAGTAGCGTCAACGAAACGGCCGCGACACGCCCGGCGCGCGGCGCGCGGCGCGCGTGATGGTGATCGACTCGGCTTTCAGGAAGTCGGGGCATCCACGCTGCCCGCACACCGCGACGCCAATGAAGGCGCGTTGATCAAGATCGCTGGCGCGCGGTGGCTTACTGGACGCTCCAGGCGATGCCGTCGAGGATGTCGTGCTCCGAGGCGACCACCGACGGCATCCCGGCCCGCTCCATGATCACGCGAAGCACCAGGGCGCCCGCGCCGATCACGTCGGCGCGGCCCGGGTGCATCACCGGGTTCGCCAACCGCTGCGCACGGGTCTGACCCAGCAGCTCCGCTGTCACCCGGGCGACCTCCTCGTACGACACCCGGGCGTGGTGGATGCGCTCCGGGTCGTACTCCCGCAGGCCCTGGGCGAGCGCGACCACTGTGGTGACCGACCCGGCGAGGCCGACCAGGGTGGCCGCCTCGCGACCGGGCACCACGGCGAGCGCCCGGTCCACCACAGCGGCGATGTCGGCCTGCGCCGCCGCGACCTGCTCGGGCGTCGGCGGGTCACCGGGCAGGTGCCGCTCGGTCATCCGGACGCAGCCGATGTCCACCGAGATCGCCGACCGCACCCCGGCGGCCCGGTCACCGACCACGAACTCGGTGGAACCACCACCGATGTCGACGACCAGGAACGGCTCCTTCGCGTCGGCGGGCAGCCCGCGCACCGCGCCGGTGAACGACAGCCGGGCCTCCTCGTCGCCGCTGACCACCTCGGGCGCGACACCGAGGGTGGCCCGCACCATCTCGGTGAAGTCGGCGGCGTTCGCCGCATCGCGGGAGGCCGAGGTGGCACACATCCGCACCCGCCGCGCGCCCAGCTTCTCGATGTCGGCGGCGTACGACGCCAACGCCACCCTGGTCCGCTCGATCGCCTCCGGCGCCAGTCGGCCGGTGCGATCCACGCCCTGCCCCAACCGGACGATCTCCATCCGCCGGGTCAGGTCGACCAGCGGCGCCTGCGGCCCGGCCGAGGCGTCGGGCAGGTCGGCGACCAGCAGTCGGATCGAGTTGGTCCCGCAGTCGATGGCCGCCACACGCGTCGTCACGGCAGCAACCTTACGGCAGGACGGGCGGCCACCCGGCGGCTTGGTTGGCAGTGGGCCACGACTCGCCCAGGTCGCTCGACGGGCCCCGCAACAACGCCACACCGAGCGAGGTCAGGTGATGTCGCACGGCCCCGCCCTCCCGCTCACTGGTCACCAGACCGGCGGTCCGCAGCGCGCGGGCATGTTCCGAGGCCGAGGAGAGACTGATCCCGACCGCCCGGGACAACACTGTGGTGGTCAACCCCCCGTCGGTCGCCAGTCGGCGCAGCACCAGCGCCCGGGTGACGCCGAGCAGCCGACCGAGGGCACCGTCGTCGGCGGGAGCCTCGCGCACCGGCATGACCACCGGGTAGACGAGCAGGATCGGGTAACCCTGCTCGACGAGCACCCGGGGCCGCGGCCCGGCCAACGGGGAGGGCAGCAGGATGATCCCGTGGCCGGTGCCGGGAAGGTCGCCGTCCCACCACGTCCGTACCTCCAGCACCGGCTCCCGCCACCGGATGCTCGGGTGCAGACCGGCGAAGAGGCTGGCCAGGCCATGCTGCGCCAGCCGCTGGCTGGCAGACGCCACCTGCTGACGGTACGCGGACACCAGCTCGGCCCAGTGCGGTTCGAGCACCGCGTCGAACCAGGTCCGCACGGCCCCGCCGAACAGGTCGAGCACCTCCGGATCGGCCGCCGCGAACCGCCGCCGCAGCGGGCTGACCGACGTGTCCGAGTACGCCAGGGTGACCTCGGCGCGGACCCGCCGTGCCGGGGTGGCCCGGATCGCCTCAAGCCCGGCCTCCACCGACTCCAGGCCGTCGAAGGGAGTGACGAAATCCGGCAGACGTCCCCGGTCGGGCAGCAGATGCCGCAGGACCGCGGTGGCGGCCTGGGCGGCAGCCGTGCCCTCGGCCGCCGCCACCCGCTCGGCCAGGGTCGGCGCCATCGCCGCGACAGTGGGATCGCGCAGCCACTGACCAGCCAGCAGCGCGATCCCGACCGGATGCAGCCGATCGGCGAACCGCACCCGGCACAGGTCGGCCGACCCGAGCTGGAGGCGAAGCATGGCACCAGCCTGCCTGCCTTCGCCCAGGACCGAAAGGGTTGCTCCGCCGCTGAATGATCTCCAGTGTGGACCTCGGGGTCGACGGGGGGTGGCCGGCGTGCGGCGAACGGTGGCGGTGTTAACGGGGCTCTGCCTCATGGTCGTCGCGGCAGCTTGTGATGAGCGGGGGCAACCCTCGTCGGCCCCACCAGCCTCACCGTCCGCGTCGAGCGAACGACCGGCGGCCGGTGACCACCAGCTCACCCTGCACCACAACGGACTCGACCGCACCTACCTGCTGCACGCGCCACCGGGGTACGACCCGGGCAGGCCCTCCGCGCTGGTCATCGCGCTGCACTTCTATCCCGGCCTCGGATCCTCGATGCGGGAGTTGGCGGGCCTCGACGCCAAGGCCGACAAGGACAACGTGCTGGTCGCCTACCCCAACGGGCAGGGCGGCGGCTTCAACGCGCTGATCTGTTGCGGCAGCGAGGACGACGTCGGCTTCCTCACCGCCCTCACCGACCATCTGGTGCAGACCTGGCACGCCGACCCGAACCAGGTGTTCCTCACCGGCATCTCGAACGGCGGCGACATGAGCTTCCGGGCCGCGGTGGAGAGCACCGGCAAGTACGCCGCTATCGGAGTGGTCAGCGGTGGTTACAGCGGAAACTTGACCACCGCCGACAGTTACGTGCCGAAGAGCCCGGTCTCCGTGATCACCTTCATCGGCGGCCAGGACCGTTACGCCTCGACCTTCCAGGCCGGCATGCGGACCTGGCAGCAGCGGCTCAGTTGCCGGCCGAGCCCGAAGGCGTCCGGGGTGCCGGGGGTGACGCACACGGTGGCGGGCTGCGCGGACGGCAGCGAGGTCAGCGTCTACACGATCGCCGACATGGGCCACAGTTGGCCGGGAGCGACAACGGGCCAACTCGCCGCATCCTCCGCGGGGCTGTCCGCCACCGACCTGATGTGGGAGTTCTTCGCCGCCCACCCCCGCAAGGCCTGACCTACAGGCGCAGCAGCATCCGGGTGTTGCCCAGCGTGTTCGGCTTGACCCGCTCCAGGTCCAGGAACTCCGCGACACCCTCGTCGTACGAGCGCAGCAGTTGCTCGTAGACCGGCTGCGGCACCGGAGCGCCGTCGATCTCGCGGAAACCGAACGCGTCGAAGAACCGCGTCTCGAAGGTGAGCACGAAGATCCGTGCCACCCCCAACTCCCGGGCCGCGTCGATCAGCTCACCGACCAGCCGGTGACCGATGCGCCGGCCCCGGCAGGACGGGTCCACCGCCACCGTACGGATCTCGGCCAGGTCCTCCCACATGACGTGCAGCGCGCCGCAGCCCACCACGACGTCGTCCTCGGCCCGGACCGCGACCCGGAACTCCTGCACCTGCTCGAAGAGGGTGACTGTCGCCTTGCTCAGCAGCCGCCGGTCGTTGGTGTAGGTGTCGACGAGTCGTCGGATGCCCCGCACGTCCCCGGTGCGGGCCCGCCGCACGAGGATCTGACTCTCGGGTGCCTCGGACCCGGCCTGCCTGCTCATTCGGCCGCCGGCACGTCCACGCACGGCCCCGCCGACCACCAGGGCTCGACCAGGCCCAACGTCTCGTCGCCGAACGGGTTCACCCCGGGGCCGGCGCCCAGCGCGTGACCCAGGTGCACGTGCAGGCACTTCACCCGACCCGGCATCCCGCCGGCCGAGATGCCGGCGATCTCCGGCACCTCACCGATCGCACCCCGGCGGGTGAGGTAGTCCTCGTGCGCGGCACGGTAATGGGCGGCCAACTCCGGATCCGTCGTCAGCCGGTCCGCCATCTCCTTCATCAGCCCCGCCGACTCCAGCCGGCTGCACGCCGCCGTGGCCCGGGGGCAGGTCAGGTAGTAGAGCGTCGGGAACGGGGTGCCGTCGGCGAGGCGGGGAGTCGTCTCCACCACGTCGGGAAGGCCACACGGGCACCGGTGGGCCACCGCCCGGGTGCCCCGGGGCGTCCGGCCGAGCTGCGCGGCCACCGCGGCCAGGTCGGCCTCGGTGGCCGGCTCGCGCTGCGGCAGGGGAACGGAATCCGCCGCCGGCTCCGACGGTGGTACGACAGTCACGGTGCCCATCTCTCCTGGTGTGCTGGTCGGTGGATCACTGGCCCGGCTGCTGGCTGTCCGCAGCCCGCACGCTCGACCAGAGCGTGTCGTACCAGGTCGACGGCCCGGCTGGCGGGGCCGAAGCGGCCGACTTCCCGGCGTCCCGGGCGGCGCCCTCCGGGTCGTGCAGCACCACCATCATCTTCTCGCCCGGCTCGCCCATGAAGAACCGCTCCCGAGCCTGCGTCTTGATGTACTCGTCGTCTTTCCAGTTCGCGGCCTTGGCGGCGAGCTTGGCGATCTCCCGCTCCTGCACCGCCTGGGCCGCCTCCATCCGCTCGATGTCGGCCTGCTGATCCAGGTAGACCCGGACTGGATAGGTGTAGGCCAGAGCGAGCGCGATCAGCACCGCGAACAGCACTGTGGCCCGGCCGGTGAAGCGACGGGGGTGGGGTGCGGCGAGCCGCTTCACGACACCAGCGGCAGCGGTACGCCGAGCTGCGGCGGGACGATTCGCCGAGCGCACGCCTTCCGCGCCCCGGGCAGCACCCGGTGCGCGACCGGCGGCGCGCGGCTCGGCGCGTACGCCCGCCTCGCGGACCGATCCCCGCGTGGCGCGCCCACCGCCCGGCCGACCGGACTGACCCGGCCGGCGGGCGGGACGCTGACCACCCGGTGTGCGGCGCTGCTGCATCGTCACACCCCTCCCCCGAGGCTTCGTGCGTCTCAGGCCGAACGGTAGCGCGGGAACGCGCCAGCGCCGGCGTAGCGCGCCGCGTCGGCCAGCTCCTCCTCGATCCGGAGCAGCTGGTTGTACTTGGCGACACGGTCCGAGCGGGCCGGGGCACCGGTCTTGATCTGGCCGCAGCCGGTGGCCACCGCCAGGTCGGCGATGGTGGTGTCCTCGGTCTCGCCGGAGCGGTGGCTCATCATGCACTTGAAGCCGGCCCGGTGGGCCAGGTCCACCGCGTCCAGGGTCTCGGTCAGCGAGCCGATCTGGTTGACCTTGACGAGAACCGCGTTCGCCGACTTCTCCGCGATGCCGCGGGCGATGCGCTGCGGGTTGGTCACGAACAGGTCGTCACCGACGATCTGCACCCGGTCGCCGATCGAGGCGGTCAGCGTCTGCCAGCCGCTCCAGTCGTCCTCGGCCAGCGGGTCCTCGATCGACACGATCGGGTACTCGTCGGCCAGCTTCGTGTAGTAGGTGCTCATGTCCTCGGCGGACTTCGCGGCACCCTCGAACGTGTAGGTGCCGTTGTCGAAGAACTCGGTGGCCGCCACGTCGAGCGCGAACACGATGTCGGTGCCGAGCCGGTAACCGGCCTTCTCGACAGCCTCGGCGATCAGGTCCAGAGCCGCCGCGTTCGTCGGCAGGTTCGGCGCGAAGCCACCCTCGTCGCCGAGCCCGGTGGAGAGGCCCTTCTTCTTCAGCACCGACTTCAGCGCGTGGTAGACCTCCGCGCCCGAGCGCAGCGCCTCACGGAAGGTGGGCGCGCCGATCGGCGCGATCATGAACTCCTGGATGTCGACGTTCGAGTCGGCGTGCGCGCCACCGTTGAGGATGTTCATCATCGGCACGGGCAGGAGGTGCGCGTTCGGGCCGCCCAGGTAGCGGAAGAGGCTCAGCTCGGCGCTGCCGGCAGCGGCCTTCGCCACCGCCAGGGAGACCCCGAGGATGGCGTTCGCGCCCAGCTCCGACTTGCTCTCCGTGCCGTCGATGTCGAGCATCTTCTGGTCGATCAGCCGCTGCTCGCTGGCCTCGTACCCGATGATCTGGTCGACGATCTTGTCTTCGACGTTGGAGACCGCCTTCTCCACGCCCTTGCCCTGGTAGCGGTCGGCGTCACCGTCGCGCAGCTCGATCGCCTCGAAGGCGCCGGTGGAGGCGCCGGAGGGCACGGCGGCGCGGGCTACCGTGCCGTCGTCCAGACCGACCTCGACCTCGACCGTCGGGTTGCCCCGCGAGTCGAGAATCTCCCGGGCGACGATTCCCTCGATGGTTGCCACTAAGTCGCTCCTCGTTGTTGTGATCCGGTCCGTGGGTGGGCCGCGACGGTGCGGCTGAGGCAGGTGTTGAACGCAGCGTATCGGGCGACGCGAACGGGCACGGCGTCGCCCGCGCACCCGGGTCACCCCGCGTTGACGGACATTCCCGGATTTCCGGGCGTCAACCGGCAACGGGTTTGCGCTGCGCGGACCAGATCCACCAGGCTGGTCGCCATGCCCGCCGCCTCGACCACCCTCCGCATGCTCGCCGTGTCGGTCATCGCGTCGCTCACGGTCACCGGCTGTCAGACATTCGAGGACGCCGGAGTCGCCATGGGCCGCTCGGAACTCGTCAACGACCTCGCCGCCCGGCTCGATCGGGCACTGGAGTTGACCTACTCGGCCGACTACCAGTTGCCCGGCGGCCAACGCGCCGCGATCGTGCAGGCGCAGGACCCGGCGCGATCCACGTACACCTACCCGGGCGGGCAACTCACCGTCACCCCGGAGGCCATCACCCGGTGCACGACGACCGCCGCGCGCCCGCAGTGCACGCTGATCACCCCGCCCACCCCGGGCAGCAAGCCCACGGTGACGCTGTTCGGCGAGGCCAACCAGCAGGGCCTCGTCACGCCGCCGGTGGTGGTCGGGCTGCTCACCGCCGCAGCGCTCGACCCACAGGCGGTGATCAAGCAGAGTGACACCACAGTCGCCGGGCGCCACGCCGCCTGCGTCGTGGTGGAGAGCTCGTCGTCCGGCGACTTCACCGCCTGCGTGACCACCGAGGGCGTGCTCGGCAGCTTCACCGGGCCGGTCGACGGCAAGCCGATGGAGTTGGCGCTGAGCAACTACTCCGCGACCGTCGACGAGGGCGCGTTCGAACCGCCCGCCGGCGCCGCCGTCGTCGACCGCCGCCCCGGCGGCTCGTGACCGACCCACCGGTCGAGCCCCCAACCGTCGCGCCGCCCGGCGGGTTCCTGCCGGGAGCCGACCGGAGCCGGCCTCCCGGCCCCAGCGACCTGGCCCTGCCGGTGACCGGCGCGAAGCTGCTGACCGGCGTCGACGGCCATCCCCTCCGCGTCGCCGATCTGCCCGTCGACACCGACTGGGTGCCGCTGGGCACGCTCGACGGAGTGCCCGCCTGGGGCGCCGACCTGACCACCACCGCCAACGACCTTCCCGGCCGGGCGCGCGGCTGGGCGTCCCTCGCCGCCGAGGTGCCGGAGCCGCACGCCACGCTCGCCAGCCGGGCGCTGGCGGTGCTGACCTGGCGGCGTACCCACCGGTGGTGCGGCGCCTGCCGAGCGGAGCTGACCGACCGACCCGGCGAGACCGCCCGACAGTGCCCCGACTGCGCGCTGTACGTGCCGATGCAGCTCTCCGCCGCCGTACTGGTGGCGATCACCCGGCCCGGTCCGCCCGGGCACGTCGACGAGCTGCTGCTGGTGCAGCACGCCACCGGTCCGACCGGGCTGTGGGCGCTGGTGGCCGGCTTCGTCGAGGCCGGCGAGACGCTTGAGGCGGCGGTACACCGGGAGGTCGGTGAGGAGGTCGGGCTGCCCGTCGACCGGCTGGCCTACTTCGGCAGCCAACCCTGGGCGATCTCCGGCCCGGGCGTGCTGCTCGCCGGCTTCACCGCCCGTGCCGCCGACTCCGGGACCGAACCGGTGGTCGACGGGCGGGAGCTGACCAGGGCTCAGTGGTTCGGCCTGGATGAGCTGCCGGCGCAACTGCCGCCCGCGTACTCCATCTCGCGCTGGCTCATCGACGCGACGGTGACCGCCGCGCGGCGCTGAGACCCGCGCGGCCCGGCGTTTCTGCTCAGAGACCGAGCAGGGTGCGCAGGTGGCGCGGGGGCGGGCAGTCGTGGGCGAGCATCGCGTCGTGCCAGTCGCGGACCGACACCCCGGCCGGACGGGCGGCGGCGATCTCGGCCACCTCGCTGTACCCGACGAAGTAGGTGGAGAGCTGGGTGGAGGTCAGTTGCGCGCGCCGCCACTTGCCGGCCGCCTCGCCCTCCTCCTGGAAGCCGCGCCCGGTCATCAACGCCATCGCCTCGGCCTCGGGCAGGTCCTCGGCGTGCACCAACTGGTCGAGCAGCGCGTTGATGGTCATCCGCAGTTGCATCTTGAGCTGCTGCAGCCGCACCGGCAGACCGCCGAAGCCGAGCCCCGTCATCACCTCCTCCGCGTAGACCGCCCAGCCCTCGATGAACGGGCCGGACTCGGCCAACGCGCGGACCCGCGTCCCACCGACGTAGCGGCGGGCGTGGGCGAGCTGAAGGAAGTGCCCCGGCATCGCCTCGTGCACCGTCAGGTTGCGGATCATATGAGCGTTGTATTCGCGGTAGAAGGAGTCAACCCGCTGCGCCGGCCAGTCCGACGGGGTGGGCGCGATGCAGTAGAAGGTCGGCAGGGCGGCGGTCTCCAGCGGGCCGGGGGCGTCGCAGTACGCCACAGCGACCCCCCTGGCGAACTCCGGCATCTCCTGGATCACGCACCGGTCGTCCACCAGTGTGACCAGGTCGTGTGCGCGGACGAAGTCGGTCGCCTCGTCCAGTGTCACCCCGGCCAGCTCGACGATCGTCGCGTCGTTCGGGTGCTCGGCGGCGAGCAGGTCCAACGCCCGACGTACCGTCGCGTCGTCGGCCGGACCACCGACCAGCTCGACGGCGGCCTCGCGGATCTCCGCGGTGACCCGGTCCAGGTTGGCCCAGGCGCGACGCTGGATTTCGGCGGCGCCCAACTCGGTGTCGAGGGTGTGCCAGAGCCGGGCCTCCCAGCGGCGCCGGCCCAGTCGCGGGTCACGGCCGGGGCCGGCGTCGGCGGCCAGGCCGGCGCGCAGCCAGGCCACGAACTCGTCCAGCGCGGCGATCGCGGCGGTGGCCGCCGGCTCGACCCGGCCGAGGTGGCTCGGGGCCTGGGCGAGCAACGCCGGAAGCTCGTCGCGGATCAGTGCGGCCGTGCCGGTGAACTGCCCGACCGCCGTCTCCGCGTGGACGCGCGGCATGTCCCGCAGCGTCGCGCGGGCGGTGGCGAGGGCGTCCGGTACGGCGCCGAGCCGGCCGGCGAGTTGGGTCAGCCGCACGTCCACGGGGGCGTACGGGCGGGCCAGCAGCGGGTGCAGCAGCGGGCCGGGGTTGTGCCGCAGCGGATCCCACTCGTGCGAGCGGATCTCGGTCAACTCGAACAGCTCCCGGTCCACGAATGCGCTGAGCAGCGCGTGGTCCACCTGCTCGTCGACGTCGAGCGAGTCCGGGTCCAGTTCGGACAGTGCGTTGGCAGCGTCGGAGAGCATCGCCCGATCGGCGGTCAACCCGTCGGCGGACAGGTCCGGCAGCCTGTCGTCGAAGCGGTGGTCACCGGCGGCGGTGGCAACCCCCGGCCGCGACTCCAGTAAAGCCTCGACAACCCGCTCAGCCAGCACCCCAAACGCTTCCACCGCACCACCCTACCGACCGCTGTGCGCTCCGCCCCCGGTTTCACCCACCCCGTCGATCATGAAGTTATTGCCATCCACCTCGGCGTGTCGGAGCAATAACTTCATGATCACCGCGGGCTGGTGGGTGGGGGTGGGGGTTCGGCCTTGCGGATGGCTTCGGCGTGGGCGAGGGTGGTGCGGCGGAGGGCCGCTTCGGGGTCTATGCCCGCCTCGCGGGCGGCGGCCACCCTTGCCAGCAGGTCGGCGCCCAGTCTTGCCTCGGCATCCGCCTGGGTGTCGGCCGCCGGTGGGAGCGGGACGTCGATGCCTCTGCGGGCGGCGCGGTCCAGGATCTGCGTTGCCAGGGCCAGCGCGGGCTGACTCATTGCCACACCGTCCAACGCCGAGTGCCGTGCCTTCTCCGCGCGCTTGATCCGCTCCCAGTTCTCGGTGATCTCCTCCAGGGTGCCCGCCTCGGCACCGGCGAAGACGTGCGGATTACGCCGGATCATCTTGTCGACCAGACCACCGGCCACGTCGTCGATGGTCCACCGCTCATCCTCGGGCAACTCCTCGGCGAGCCGCGCGTGCAGCACCACCTGCAACAACACGTCGCCCAACTCCTCGCGCAGCGCGTCGGTGTCGTCGGCGCCGATGGCGTCGTACGCCTCGTAGCTCTCCTCCAGCAGGTAACCGGCGAGGCTGCGGTGCGTCTGCGCCCGCTTCCACGGGTCGCCACCCGGAGAGGCCAGCCGATCCAGCACGGCCACCGCGTCGAGCAGTCGGGCACCCGGCGGATCCCACGAGCCGTACATCAGCTCCATCTCGGCCAACCCCGGCTGCCGGGCCAGCCGCAGACCCAACTCCCGGGCCAGCGCCTCGTCACCCGCCGGGCCGGCCAGCCACACCACTGTGCCGTGCGTCGCCACCGCGTCCAGCAACGGCTGCGTCGCCGGGCCGTCCACCACAGTGACCTCGGCGCCCGCCTGGCGCACGGCAGTGGTCAACTCGCTGTCCGCGCCGGTCAACACCGGGTGCTGGCGTACGACGTCCCAGGCCGCGGCCGTCAACAGGCCGGCGGGCAACCGAGGTGAGGTGACCAGGAGGACGATCCGTGCCGTCATGCTCAGCTGGCCGTGCCCTCGGCCTCCGGCGTCCCGGTCGGCCCCTCCGGGGTGGAGATGTCGGTGACCGCGTCGGAGCCCGGCTCACCCAACGGCACGCTCACCGCGGGTGCGTCATCGCTGAAGCTGAGCAGCGGGAAATCGAGCGGACGGTACCGAGGGCTGACGGTGACGTCGTAACGACCGACCGCCTCGGCCAGGATCCGCTTGGTCGCCAGCGCGCCGCGTAGCTGCTCGCCGTCGAGCTGCTGGGCGGCGGCCTCGTCGGTCACGTCGGCGGGGATCTTGCCGGCCGCACGCCCGGCGGCGATCACGTCGGCGAGCTCCTCCTTGGTCGGCTCGATCGGCTCGGCCGGCAACCCGGACAGGCAGGTGAAGAACTTCGCCACCTCCCGCACGTGCCCCGTCTCCGGGTCGAGGCTGAGCTGCTGGGCGGCCTGGTCGACAGTCACCTGGCCGCGCGGCTGGTAGTTCTTCTCGGCGGAGAGCTTCTCGCACACCTTGGTCAGCACCATGGCCCGAACCACGTCGGCCACCTTGGGCAGGGTCGGTTGCGGCGCCCCGGGCTGCCCACTGGCGGAGGATTCCGGCGCCGGGTTCTTCGTCCGCAGGTCCTTCATCGCGGCGGTGACCTGAACGTCGGTGATGCGCTGGTCACCGATGTAAGCGGCGATACCAGGCTCAGCACGGCAACCGGAGAGGGCGACGAGGCCGAGCGCCACAGTGGCGACGGCGGCAAGACGGCGAGCACGCATAGCCGCCACTCTCTCACGCCGTCACCCGGGGTTGTGACACCCCCCACCTTCGCTCATCCCACGACCAGGGACGGCGTCGACGCGACCGTCCCTGGTCCAGAGCACACAGCCGGCTCAGGCGTTCGCGGCGACGGCGAGCGGGGCGGGGGCACCGAGCACATCGGAGAGCAGTTGCGCGCACCACTGGAGCAGCGCCTGGTCACGCAGCGGCTCGCCACCGATCCGACGGGTGGTCGGTCGGGGCACGCTGACCTGGTCGGTGGCCTGCTTGTAGACGGCATCCGGGTGGTAGCGCTTGAGCCGCATCTGCTTCGAGTCCGGCAACGGCAGCGGGCCGAACCGTACGTGCTTGCCCTGCATGGACACGTCGGACAGGCCGTAACGGCGGGCCAGCAGACGGAACCTGGCCACCTCCACCAGGTTCTGCACCGGGGCCGGCGGCTCGCCGTACCGGTCGGTCATCTCGGCGATCACCTCGCCCAGCCGCTCCTCGTCGCGCGCCTCGGCGAGCTTGCGGTACATCTCCAGTCGCAGCCGCTCCACGCTCACGTAGTCGTGTGGCAGGTGCGCGTCGACCGGCAGATCGATCTTGACATCGGTCTCCTCCTCCGGCCGCTCACCCTTGAACGCGGAGACCGCCTCGCCGACCATCCGCACGTACAGGTCGAAGCCGACGCCCTCGATGTGCCCGGACTGCTCGCCACCGAGCAGGTTGCCGGCGCCCCGGATCTCCAGGTCCTTCATCGCCACGTACATGCCGGCGCCCAACTCGGTGTGCTGGGCGATGGTCGCCAACCGCTCGTGGGCGTGCTCGGTGAGCGGCTTCTCCGGCGGGTAGAGGAAGTAGGCGTACGCCCGCTCCCGGCCCCGGCCGACCCGGCCCCGGATCTGGTGCAGCTGGGCCAGGCCCAGCAGGTCGGCCCGCTCCACGATCAGCGTGTTGGCGTTCGGGATGTCGATGCCCGACTCGACGATCGTGGTGCAGACCAGGACGTCGAACTCCTTCTCCCAGAAGCCGACCATGACCTTCTCCAGGGCGTCCTCGCCCATCTGGCCGTGCGCCACCGCGACCCGCGCCTCGGGCACCAGCTCCCGCAGTCGCCGTGCCGCCCGGTCGATCGACTCGACCCGGTTGTGCAGGTAGAAGACCTGCCCGTCGCGGAGCAGCTCACGGTGGATGGAAGCGGCCACCTGCCGGTCGTCCTGCGCGCCGACGAAGGTGAGCACCGGGTGCCGCTCCTCCGGCGGGGTGGCGATGGTGGACATCTCCCGGATGCCGGTGATCGCCATCTCCAGGGTGCGCGGGATCGGAGTGGCCGACATGCTGAGCACGTCGACCGACGCGCGCAGCGTCTTCAGGTGCTCCTTGTGCTCGACACCGAAGCGCTGCTCCTCGTCGACGATCACCAGACCGAGCTGCTTGAAGCGGGTCGCCGTCTGCAACAGCCGGTGCGTACCGATGACGATGTCGACGGTGCCGTCGGCGACCATCTCCAGCGTCCGCTCGGTCTCCTTCGGCGTCTGGAACCGGGACAGCTGCCGGATCTGGACCGGGAACTGGCTCATCCGCTCGGCGAACGTGTTGTAGTGCTGCTGAACCAGCAGGGTGGTCGGCACCAGCACCGCCACCTGCTTACCGTCCTGCACCGCCTTGAACGCCGCCCGGACCGCGATCTCGGTCTTGCCGTAGCCGACATCACCGCAGATCAGCCGGTCCATCGGGACGGTCTGCTCCATGTCCCGCTTGACCTCGTCGATCGCGGCGAGCTGGTCCGGCGTCTCCTGCCAGGGGAAGGCGTCCTCCAGCTCGCGCTGCCACGGCGTGTCCGGGCCGAACGAGTGCCCCTTGGACGCCTTGCGGGCGGCGTAGAGCTGGATGAGCTGCGCGGCGATCTCCCGGACCGCCTTGCGGGCCCGGGCCTTTGACTTCTGCCAGTCCGAGCCGCCCATCTTGTGCAGGGTCGGCTGCTCGCCGCCCACGTAGCGGGAGAGCTGGTCGAGCTGGTCGGTCGGGACGAACAACCGGTCGCCGGGTTGGCCCCGCTTGCTGGCCGCGTACTCGATGACCAGGTATTCCCGGCTGGCGCCGTTGACGGTGCGCTGCACCAGCTCGACGTAGCGGCCGATGCCGTGCTGCTCGTGCACCACGTGGTCGCCGGTCTTCAACTCCAGCGGGTCGATGGTGTTGCGCCGACGGCTCGGCATCTTGCGCATGTCCCGCGTCGAGGTGCCCCGACCGCCTGTGACGTCATTGCCGGTGAGCAGCACGAAGCGGGACGCCTCGTCGACGAACCCGCTGCTCAGCGCACCGCAGGTGACCACCAGCTCGCCGGGGACGGGCGCGGTCGGCACCTCCTCGGCCAACCGGGCACCCAGGCCGGCGTCGCGCAGCACCTCCACCGCCCGCTGGGCGGGGCCGTGCCCCTCGAAGACCAGCGCGATCGACCAGCCCTCACCGGCCCAGCGCTTGAGGTCCTCGACGACCCGCGAGGTCTCGCCGTGATAGAGCGGCGCCGGTTGGGCGGACAGGGTCACCGCGATGGCGTCGTCCGGAGTGACGGCGGCCTGCTCGGGCGCGTCCTCCCAGGGCTGCCGGGTCTCGGCGGTCTCCCCCTCAACCAACCCGAACGGGGACAGCGTCCACCACGGCTGGCCGAGCCTGCCCGCGGCGGCGCGTACCTCGCCGAGGGTGCGGAAGGCGGCGGCGCCGACGTCCACCGGGGCCTGGCCGCCGACCGCGGCGGCGGCCCAGCTGGCCTGCAAGAACTCCTCCGACGTACGCACCAGGTCGTGCGCCCGCGTGCGGATCCGCTCCGGGTCGCAGAGCAGGACGTGGGTGCCGGCCGGCATGGCGTCCAGCAGCAGCTCCAGTGAGTCGGGGCCGACCAGCACCGGAGCCAGGGACTCCATCCCCTCCACCGGGATGCCCTCGGCCAGCTTGTCGAGGATCTCGGCCAGCTCGGGGTGCTGCTCGGCGAGCGCGGCGGCCCGGTCGCGAACCGCCGGGGTGAGCAGCAGCTCGCGGCAGGGCGGCGCCCAGAGCAGCGGAACCTGCTCGATGGTCCGCTGGTCGGCGACGGCGAAGGTGCGGATCTCCTCCACCTCGTCGCCCCAGAACTCGACCCGGGACGGGTGCTCGTCGGTGGGCGGGAAGACGTCCAGGATGCCGCCGCGCACCGCGAACTCGCCGCGCTTGGTGACCAGGTCGACCCGGGCGTACGCCATGTCGGTCAACCGGCGGGCGACCTCTTCCAGGTCGGCCTCCTCGCCGGCGGCGAGCTGCACCGGCTCCAGATCGCCGAGCCCCTTCAGCTGCGGCTGGAGCAGCGAACGGACCGGCGCGACTACCACTCGCAGTGGCCCGGTGCCGCCGTGCGCGTCGGTCGCCTCCGGGTGCGCCAGCCGGCGCAGCACGGCCAGCCGCCTTCCGACAGTGTCGGAGCGCGGGGACAGCCGCTCGTGCGGCAGCGTCTCCCAGGAGGGGAAGACCACTACCTGCTCGGCCGGCAGCAACCCGCCCAGCGCGGCGGCCAGGTCGTCGGCCTCCCGGGTGGTGGCGGTCACCGCCAGCACCGGTCGCCCGGCGCCGTCGTTGTCCGCGGCGACCGCCGCGACGGCGAACGGGCGCAGCGCCGCCGGGGCGGTGATGTCGAGCCCGTCGACCTGGGCGGCACCGGAGCGCGCCAGGTCACGCGCCCGGGTCAGCCCGGGGTCGGACAGGGCGGCGGTGAACAGACCGGTGAGCAAGGGAATCCTTCCCGGGGAGTCGACGCACACGACGGCGGCCCCTCGTCCAGCCGGACGGGGGGGCACGACGACAAGCCTAGCCCCGTCGACCGACAGCCACCCCCTTCCGCCCAGGTCCGCGCCGCGCGCGTCACGCCCGCGCCCCGCGCCCCACGCCCCGCGCCCCGAGCCCCGAGCCCCGAGCCCCGAGCCCCGAGCCAAGATCGTGCTCGAACCAGGATGTAGTGGCCTCAGCGGCGCACCGATGCCCCTACATCCTGGATATTGCGCGATCTTGCCGGGTCGAGCCCCGGTCGCCGCCAGGAAATCTTGACCGTCGCTGGCGGGCGTGGTCGGGTTTCGGGATGGGTGAGCAGTGGCGGGCACAGTTCGACGCGGAGGTGAGCTTCGCCAACGGCGGCGGGCTGCGTACCGAGGGGTTCCGGCTGGACATTCCCGGTCGGGAGATCACCGACGACGACCTGGCGGCGTTGTTCGTCAGGCACCTCGGGCTGCTGATGGTCGCCGACGTACGGATCAGCGCCAAGACGGTCATCGAGGAGCCGCACAAGGGCGGCCGGGGTGTCGCGGTCGACGGCTCCGACGCGGATCGTCGGCTGGTCGAGCTGAGCCACGTGATCAGCGACGGGATGACCACCCTGCCGGGTTGGCCGGGCCCCCGGATCACCGACTGGCTGACCTTCGCGGCATCCCGTGAGCGGTACGCCCAGGGCACCGAGTTCCACGTGGCCCGAATCGACATGATCGCCAACACCGGCACGTACCTGGACACGCCCGCCCACCGCTGGGCCGGGCGCGACGACCTGACCGAGGTGTCGCTGGACCGTCTCGCCGACCTACCGGGGGTGGTGGTCCGGGTGCCGGCCGGCATCCGCGCGGTGGACCGGCTGATGCTGGCCCCGTACGAGGTGACCGGCCGGGCGGTGTTGCTGCACACCGGGTGGGACGCGCACTTCGGCACCGAGCGGTACGGCGCGCCGCAAGCGCCGCACCTGACCGGGGACGCCGCCCACGCGCTGGTCGACGCGGGGGCTGCCCTGGTCGGCATCGACTCGATCAACATCGACGACATGAGCCCGGCGGCCGCCGGCGTACGCCCCGCGCACAGCGCGCTGCTCGCCGCCGGCATCCCGATCGTCGAGCACCTGACCGGCCTGGACGCGTTGCCGCCGAGCGGTTTCCGGTTCACCGCGGCCCCGCCGATGGTGGCCGGCATGGGCACCTTCCCGGTCCGCGCCTTCGCCGTCGTCAACTCCTGACGCCACCGGCGACGCCTGCCGCACGGCCTGCGGCTGGTCACTGCCGGGCCGCCGGGCCGGCGAGCTGGTTCCACACTGTGGTCCGCAAAACGGACCATAGGCTAGCAACGTGGACAAAGAATCGCACGGCACAGCTCGCGACTGGGCGCCGCGCAGCATCGGACTGCTCCTCGGCACCCTCGTGCTGGCCACGGCGTTCATCGCGGCCTACGTCGGCGCGTTACATCAACCCACACCGCGCGACCTGCCGATCGGCGTCGTCTCCGGCGACCAACGCGCCCAGGCGACGCTCGACGCCGTGCGCGGCCAGACCACCATCCTCAAACCCATCGGGTACGACGACCCGGCCGCCGCCGAGCACGGACTGCTCAGCCGCGCGGTGTACGCCGTACTCAGCACCGGACCCGACGACGGCCTGCTCCTGACCGTGGCGAGCGCCTCCGGCCCCTCGGCCACCAGCGCGATCAAGGAGGTCCTCGGCACCGCCACCACCCGCGCCGGCACTCCGCTCCAGATCGTCGACGAGGTGCCGGTCACCCCGGCCGACCCACGCGGGGTGGTGCCTTTCTACCTGAACGTCGGGTACGTGCTCGGCGGCTACCTCGCCTCGACAGTGCTCGGGATATCCGCCGGCACCACCCCCCGTACGGCGCGACGCGCCGGACTGCGGATCGCCGCGCTGGCGGTCTACAGCGTGCTGCTCGGCATCGCCGGCGCGGTAGTCGTCGGACCCGTCCTGGACATCTGGCACCACGACGTACCGACGATCGCCGCCATCGGCGCGCTGGCCGTCTTCGCCGCCGCCATGTTCGCCAGCGCCATCCAGGGCTGGCTCGGCGTCGCGGGCACCGCGCTGGTCATCCTGCTGTTGGTGGTGCTCGGCAACCCGGGCTCCGGCGGCATCTACGCGCCCGAGTTCCTGCCCGGGGTGCTGCGCGGCATGCACCGCTGGAACATCCCCGGGCTCGCCAACGACCTGACCAAGGCCGCCGTGTACTTCGACTGGCGGTCGGCCGGCTGGCCGGCATCCGCCCTCGGGATCTGGACGGTGCTCGGAGGGCTCGGACTGGTCAGCGCGAGCCTGGTCCGGGGTCGCCGGGCCGCCTCCTCCGGCCCCGGAACAACCCGCTCCGACCCCTCGCCGGACCGCGACGGTGGTTGAGATCACCCCGGAAACACCCCTCCGCGGGGCAGTGGATCACCAGGGGGCCCTCCAGACATCCCCTGCGCGCGGATACCATCCAGTAAGTCGGACAGCGCTGTCCTTCGTATCCACGTAAGGGAGCGCATCGTGACCGACCAGCACGACCACGACGGCCCGGACGCCGCACTGCGCGCCGACATTCGCCGACTCGGCACCCTGCTCGGCCAGACCCTGGCCCGCCAGGAGGGTCGCCCACTGCTCGACCTCGTCGAGGAGATCCGCGCCCAGGTTCGCTCCGACGCCCCCGCTGCCGCCCAGCGCCTCGGCGGGCTCGACGTGACCACCGGCACCAAGCTGGCCCGCGCCTTCTCCACCTACTTCCACCTGGCCAACATCACCGAGCAGGTGCACCGTGCGCGGGACCTGCGCCGCCGTCGCGCGGTGCAGGGCGGCTGGCTGGACCAGGCCGCCAAGATGATCGCCGAGCGCGGGGTGCCGGCCGAGGAGATCGCCAACGCGGCTCGCCGGCTGGCGGTGCGACCGGTCTTCACCGCGCACCCGACCGAGGCGGCCCGGCGCTCGATCCTGTCCAAGCTGCGGGCGATCGCCGACGAGTTGGACAACGAGACCGCCAACGCGATCCTCTACGGCGCCAGCGACGAGGGCCCGGCCAACCGCCGGCTGGCCGAGTTGTTGGACCTGATGTGGCAGACCGACGAGCTGCGGCTCGACCGGCCGGACCCGACCGACGAGGCCCGCAACGCCATCTACTACCTGCGCGACCTGTACGCCGAGGCCGCCCCGCAGGTGCTCGACGACCTGGCCGACACGTTGCGCACGCTCGGTGTGGAGACCTCACCGACGGCCCGGCCGCTGAGCTTCGGCACCTGGATCGGCGGCGACCGCGACGGCAACCCGTTCGTCACCCCGGCGGTCACCCGCGAGGTGCTGACCATTCAGCACGAGCACGGCATCGCGGCCACCGAGAAGGCGATGGACCACCTGATCAACGAGGTCTCGGTGTCCCGCCGACTGCGCGGGGTGTCCCTGGACCTCTCCGCCAGCCTCGCCGCCGACCTGGACGCGCTGCCCGAGGTGGCGCAACGCTTCCGCCGGGTCAACGCGGAGGAGCCGTACCGGCTGAAGGCACGCTGTGTGAAGGCGAAGCTCGCCAACACCCGGCTGAGGTTGCGCCAGGGCATCGCACACGTGTCGGGCCGGGACTACCGGGGCTCCGCCGAGCTGATCGCCGACCTGGACCTGCTGCGCGCCTCGCTGGCCCGCAACTCCGGGCAGCTCACAGCGGTCGGCCGGCTGGCCTCCACCATCCGTACGGTCTCCGCGTTCGGCCTGCACCTCGCGACGATGGACGTCCGGGAGCACGCCGAGGCGCACCACGCGGTGCTCGCGCAGCTCTACGAGGCGGTCGGCGAGGTCTCCGACTACCCGGCGTTGACCCGGCTGGAACGCACCAAGCTGCTCGCCGACGAGCTGACCGGTCGACGTCCGCTGTCGACGCTGGACACGTCGCTGTCCGAGCCGGCCCGCAAGACGTTCGACGTGTTCAGCACCATCCGGGAGGCACAGGACCGGTTCGGCGCCGAGGTGATCGAGTCGTACATCATCTCGATGACCCTGGGTGTCGACGACGTGCTGGCCGCCGTGGTGCTGGCCCGCGAGGCCGGCCTGGTGGACGTGCACAGCGGGCGGGCCCGGGTCGGGTTCGTGCCGCTCCTGGAGACCCCGGCCGAGCTGAACTCGGGGGGTGAACTCCTCGACGAGCTGCTGTCGCTGCCCGCCTACCGGGCGCTGGTGACGGCCCGCGGTGACGTGCAGGAGGTCATGCTCGGCTACTCCGACTCGAACAAGGAAGCCGGGATCACCACCAGCCAGTGGTCGATCCACCGGGCGCAGCGCGCGCTGCGCGACGTGGCCGCCCGGCACGGTGTGCACCTGCGGCTCTTCCATGGCCGGGGCGGCACCGTCGGGCGCGGCGGCGGGCCGACGCACGAGGCGATCCTGGCGCAGCCGTACGGCACCATGGACGGCGCGATCAAGGTGACCGAGCAGGGCGAGGTGATCTCCGACAAGTACACCCTGCCCTCGCTGGCCCGGGAGAACCTGGAGCTCACCCTCGCCGCGGTGCTCCAGGCGACCCTGCTGCACACCGCGCCCCGGCAGCCGGCCGAGATGTTGGAGCGCTGGGACGCGACGATGGACGTGGTGTCCGAGTCGGCGTTCCGGTCCTACCGGTCGCTCGTCGAGGACCCGGACCTGCCCGCGTACTTCTGGGCGTCCACCCCCACCGAGTTGCTCGGCGCGCTGAACATCGGCTCCCGGCCGGCGAAGCGCCCGAACACCGGCGCGGGGCTGTCCGGGCTGCGGGCCATCCCGTGGGTGTTCGGCTGGACGCAGACCCGGCAGATCGTGCCGGGCTGGTTTGGCGTCGGCTCCGGGCTCGCCGCCGCCCGCGAGGCCGGTCTGGCGGACGTGCTGGCCGAGATGCACCGCAATTGGCACTTCTTCCGCACGTTCCTGTCGAACGTCGAGATGATGTTGACCAAGACCGACCTGAGCATCGCCCGCCGGTACGTCGAGACGCTGGTGCCGAAGAAGCTGCACCCGATCTTCGAGCAGATCGAGCAGGAGTACGAGCTGACCAAGCGGGAGGTGCTGGCGGTGACCGCCTCACCGGCACTGCTGGAGAACTCGCCGGTGCTCCAGCGCACCCTGGCCGTCCGCGACACCTACCTGGAGCCGCTGCACCATCTCCAGGTGGCGCTGCTGCGGCAGTACCGGGAGTCGGGCGCGGCCGGGCGGGCGATCGCCACCGCGCCGGGCGGCCGACGCGCACCGAGCGACGGCACCGCCCTGGAACGCGCATTGCTCACCACCGTGAACGGCATCGCCGCCGGGATGCGCAACACCGGCTGATCGGCAGGTACGGAAACGGGCCCCGGTCA
>NZ_JAKKFE010000069.1:0-1742 GCF_022230935.1 Micromonospora hortensis | reverse complement strand
GGAGCCCAAGGCCCGCAAGGCGACGCGGGCGCACAAGGCGCGACCGGAGCCCAAGGCCCGCAAGGCGACGCGGGCGCACAAGGCGCGACCGGAGCCCAAGGCCCGCAAGGCGACGCGGGCGCACAAGGCGCGACCGGAGCCCAAGGCCCGCAAGGCGACGCGGGCGCACAAGGTGCTCAAGGCTTCCAAGGCGCCACCGGCGCCCAGGGCACGCAAGGCGACGCAGGAGCGCAAGGCTTCCAAGGCGTCCAAGGTGCGCAGGGGGACGCAGGCGCCCAGGGCGCAACCGGTGCCCAGGGCTTCCAGGGCGCCCAGGGCGCCCAGGGTGCACAGGGGGCCCAGGGGGCCCAGGGTGCACAGGGGGCCCAGGGAGACACGGGGGCGCAGGGACTTCAGGGGGTGCCAGGACCGCAGGGCGCCACGGGCGCCCAAGGCACGCAGGGCGTGGCTGGCAACGGAATCCAGGCCGCTTACATTCAGGGCCCGCTGACCGTGATCGCAGACACCCCTGTCGATTTCGGCTGCGAGCCTGGAGACATTGCTGTCGGAACCGGCTATCAACTCTCGGGTGCAGGCGTCAACCCGGTGCTCATCCAGCCGCTCACAACCAGCGGCTACCAGTTCACCTTCACCGGCGGGGGCGCCGATATCTGGGTCTCCTGCATTTCACTCGCCACACCGCTGATGTTGGGGGCTCCGTCCAACACGTCGGGCCGGGCGACGTCCAACAGTAGCGAGGCCAACCGGCCGAACAGCAGGTCGAACAGCCCCGTTACGGTCGAGGAGGAGTAATGAACATGCGTCAGATATTCGGGTCGCTCGCCTGCGGCGCGGTCCTGCTGACCGGAGTCACGGCATGCAGCAGCGACAAGCCTGCCGAGAAGCCGCAGACGAACAACGCCGGCAGCACCGACAAGACGAACGGCGGCACCGAAACGCCGGCTGATCTGCTCAAGCTCGGTCTTGAGCAGGGCCAGGCCGGTAACTTCGACGCGGCGAAGGCCACCTTCGAGAAACTGCTGGACGCCGAGGCCGACAACAAGTTCGCCTGGTTCAACCTGGGCTACATCGCCCAGTCCCGCAACCAGGCCGACGAGGCGATCAGCAACTACGACAAGGCGCTGGAGGCCGACGCCAACTACAAGCCGGCCCTCTACAACAAGGCCATCGTCCTGGAAGGTAAGGCACCGACCACGGCGATAGACATCTATCGCAAGATCGTGTCGATCGACAACAAGGCGTCGACCGCCTACCTGCGACTGGGCATGATGCTGTCCCAGTCCGGTGAGGACGCGACAGCGCGGGACGCGTTCAAGACGGCGATCCGTCTGGACAAGGGGCTCACCTCAGCGGTTCCAGCGAAGTACCGCCCGACCCCTACCTCTAAGTCCTCGACTCCAGCGGGTAGGTGAATGGCTCCATGCGCACACCTCGCGTAACGGTCTTCACTGGAAGCAACCGCACCCGCTTCATCGACGAGTGCTTCGAATCGCTCGTTGCGCAGACCTTCGTCGACTGGGAATGGGTGGTCGTCCTGAATCAGGGGTCGCGTTGGCGGCCCGAGAGGCATGACGACCGTATTCGGCTCATTGAGCCATTTCCAACCTGATGATGCAGGTCAGCAGCGTGGATGTCGCGTCCACCGAATCCTGCGAGTGTCCGGGAAAGGTCTGCGAGTGATCTTGCGAGCCGTCCGGAAAATCTTGCGAGTCACCCTTACATGCCGGGTTGGTGGCGCGATG
>NZ_JAKKFE010000068.1:0-614 GCF_022230935.1 Micromonospora hortensis | reverse complement strand
CCGGTGCCGTCCTCGGTCGGCTCCGCGATGGTGGCCAGCCGGGCCGGGTCGGAGCCGACGTCCGGCTCGGTGAGCAGGAAGGCGGACACCTCGCCGGCGGCGAGCCGGGGCAGGAAGCGTTGCTTCTGCTCGGCGGTGCCGAACATCTTCAGTGGCTGCGGCACCCCGATCGACTGGTGCGCCGAGAGCAGCGCGCCGATGGCCGGGCTGACCGAGCCGGCCAGCATGAGCGCCCGGCAGTAGTGCAGGTTGCTCAGCCCGAGCCCGCCGTACTTCCGGTCGATCTTCATGCCGAACGCGCCGAGGTCGGCCAGGCCGTGGAACACCGAGTCGGGTATCGACGCGTCCCGCTCGATGGCCTCACCATCCACCTCGGAGGCCAGGAAGGCGCGGAACCGACCAAGGAACTCCTCCGCGCGAGCCACGTCGTCCGGATCGGATCGGGGCCACGGGTCGATCAGGTCGAGCCGGAACCGGCCGAGGAACAGCTCCTTGCCGAAGCTGGGTCGGTCCCAGGTGGACTCCCGGGCGGCCTCGGCGACCTGCCGGGCCTCCTTCTCGGTGACCTGCCCGGCTTCCGCGGGCAGCGGCGCGGCCGCACCGGCTGTGGTTTC
>NZ_JAKKFE010000067.1:0-2849 GCF_022230935.1 Micromonospora hortensis | reverse complement strand
CGCCGCCGGACAATCTTCCAGTCGAGGGCCGCCCCATCCGGGTCGGCCCTCGACTGCGTAGCGCCATTGGTGGCGCAATCAGGAAGGATGTACCTGTGAGTTCAGGACCGCAGGGCGGAGACCGTCCCCGTCGTTACGAAGACCGTACTGACGGTGCGGGCGGAAACGACCGCGGCCCGCGCCGCGATGACAAAGGCCGGCCCCCGTACCGGGGAGACCGCGACAGCGGCGGCGCCCGAGGCGGATACGCCGGCGGCCGCGACTCTGGCTCCCGTGGTGGTGACCGGGACAGCTCGCGCTCCAGCGCCCCCCGTGAGGGCGGCGACCGTCGCGAGGGTGGTTTCCGTGGCGGCGACCGTGATGGCTCGCGTTCCAGCGCACCGCGCGAAGGCGGCTACCGCGGCGGCGACCGTGATGGGTCCCGCTCGGGTGCCCCGCGTGAGGGCGGTTTCCGGTCCGGCGCTCCCCGCGAGGGTGGCTACCGTGGCGGCGACCGCGACAGTTCGCGTTCCAGCGCACCGCGCGAAGGTGGCTACCGGGGCGGTGACCGCGACGGTGGCTTCCGTGGCGGCGACCGCGACGGTGGCTTCCGTGGCGGCGACCGCGACGGTGGCTTCCGTGGCGGCGACCGCGACGGCTCGCGTTCCAGCGCTCCCCGTGAGGGTGGCTACCGTGGCGGCGACCGCGATGGCTCGCGTTCCAGCGCCCCCCGCGAGGGTGGCTACCGGGGTGGCGATCGGGACGGTTCGCGTTCCAGCGCTCCCCGTGAGGGTGGTTTCCGTGGTGGTGACCGTCGTGAGGGCGGTTACCAGGGTGGTGACCGCACTCGCTCCGGCCCGCCGCGTGAGGGTGGCTTCCGTGGCGGCGATCGCGACGGTGGTTTCCGTGGCGGCGATCGCCGCGAAGGTGGCTTCCGGGGCGGCGACCGGGACGGTTCGCGTTCCAGCGCACCCCGTGAGGGTGGCTACCGTGGCGGCGACCGGGACGGTTCGCGTTCCAGCGCTCCCCGTGAGGGTGGTTTCCGTGGTGGTGACCGCGACGGTGGTTTCCGTGGCGGCGATCGCCGCGAAGGCGGTTTCCGCGGTGGCGACCGTGAGGGTGGCTTCCGTGGCGGCGACCGGGACGGCTCGCGTTCCAGCGCGCCTCGTGAGGGCGGTTTCCGCGGTGGTGACCGCGACGGTGGCTTCCGTGGCGGCGATCGCCGCGAAGGCGGTTTCCGTGGTGGCGACCGGGACGGTTCGCGTTCCAGCGCGCCTCGTGAGGGCGGTTTCCGCGGTGGTGACCGCGACGGTGGTTTCCGTGGTGGTGACCGTCGCGAAGGCGGTTACCAGGGTGGTGACCGCACTCGCTCCGGCCCGCCGCGTGAGGGTGGCTTCCGTGGTGGTGACCGCGACGGTGGTTTCCGTGGCGGCGATCGCCGCGAAGGTGGCTTCCGGGGCGGCGACCGGGACAGCTCGCGTTCCAGCGCTCCCCGCGAGGGTGGTTTCCGGGGCGGCGACCGCGACGGCTCGCGTTCCAGCGCCCCCCGTGAGGGTGGCTTCCGCGGTGGTGACCGCGACGGTGGTTTCCGTGGTGGTGATCGCCGCGAGGGCGGTTACCAGGGTGGTGACCGCACTCGCTCCGGCCCGCCGCGTGAGGGTGGCTTCCGTGGTGGCGACCGGGACGGTTCGCGTTCCAGCGCCCCCCGTGAGGGTGGCTTCCGCGGTGGCGATCGGGACGGTTCGCGTTCCAGCGCTCCCCGTGAGGGTGGCTTCCGGGGCGGCGACCGTCGCGAAGGTGGCTTCCGGGGCGGGGACCGGGACGGTTCGCGTTCCAGCGCCCCGCGTGAGGGTGGTTTCCGTGGCGGTGACCGCGAGGGCGGCTACCGGGGCGGAGAGCGTACCGGGGGTTTCCGGTCCGACGAGCGGCCGCGTCGCGAGGGGGAGTTCCGTCGCGATGACCGCGCGGGTGGCTCCGAGTCGTCCGAGGGCGGGCGTAGCTCGGCCCCGGCGCTGCCGGACGACATTGTCGCGACCGACCTCGACAAGGACGTCCGCGCTGAGCTGCTCTCGCTGAACAAGCCGGTCGCCGAGACGGTGGCCCGGCACCTGGTCGCCACTGGGCAGCTGATCGACGAGGACCCGGCCGAGGCGTTGGCGCACGCGCTTGCCGCCCGGCGGCTCGCGTCGCGCATCTCCGCTGTCCGTGAGGCGGTCGGCCTGGCCGCGTACCGCGCGGGGGAGTGGCAGTCGGCGATCGCCGAGCTGCGCACGTACCACCGGATGAGCGGATTGCAGAGCCACCTGGCCGTGCTCGCGGACTGCGAGCGGGCTCTCGGCCGGCCGGAGCGGGCCATTGACCTGTTCCGTGGCGCGGACCGGGAGAAGCTGGACCAGGCCGTGGCGATCGAACTGCTGATCGTCGCCGCTGGCGCGCGGGGTGACCTCGGGCAGAAGGACGCGGCGGTCGCGATGCTCCAGGTCCCGGACCTCACCAACGAGGCCACCGTGCCGTGGACGGCCCGGCTGCGGTACGCGTACGCCGACGCGCTGCTCGCTGTCGGTCGGCGCGAGGAGGCCCGCGAATGGTTCTCCCGCGCTGCCGACGTGGACACCGAGGGCGAGACCGACGCCGCCGAGCGGCTGCTCGAACTCGACGGTGTCGTCATCGAGGGTGACGAGGAGGACGAGGCCGCCGAGGAGATCGCCGCTGGCCCGGGCGCTCCCGGCGCGGTGCCGGCCCGACCCGACGCTGACCTGGCCACCGACACGAACGACGACGACGACGATGTCGACGACGACGATGTCGACGACGACGACGACGACGATGACGACGATGACGACGATGACGACGATGACGATGACGATGAC
>NZ_JAKKFE010000066.1:0-517 GCF_022230935.1 Micromonospora hortensis | reverse complement strand
AGGCGATGTCCATCGGGGACAGCTTCCACTGCCGGACCGGGTCGACCTGGCGGATCGCGAACCGGGTGCGCTGCTCGTTCTGGGAGACGGAGAACCAGAACTTGACCAGCCGGATGCCCGAGCGCACCAGCATTCGTTCCAGCTCCGGGGCCTGCCGCAGGAACTCCAGGTACTCCTTGCGGCTACAGAAGCCCATCACCCGCTCCACGCCGGCCCGGTTGTACCAGGAACGGTCGAACAGCACGATCTCACCGGCCGCCGGCAGGTGCGCCAGCCACCGCTGGAAGTACCACTGGGCGGCTTCCCGCTCGTCCGGCTTGGCGAGCGCCACCACCGACGCGCCACGTGGGTTGAGGTGCTCCATGAAGCGTTTGATGGTGCCGCCCTTGCCGGCCGCGTCCCGGCCCTCGAAGAGGATCACCAAACGCTCGCCGGACTCCTTGATCCAGTCCTGGAGTTTCAGCAGCTCGATCTGGAGCAGCCGCTTGTCGCGGTCGTACTCCTCGCGGTCCAGTCG